>NZ_CP028843.1:3707500-4007500 GCF_003058325.1 Methylobacterium currus | reverse complement strand
AAAGCCGAGGACCTGCTCGACCTGCATGTCCGCAACGCCAAGGGCCAGATGGTACCGTTCCAGTCCTTCGCCCGCGTCTCGTGGGCGATGGGACCTTCGCAGGTCGTGGGCTTCAACGGCTATCCGAGCATCAAGATCTCCGGCAGCGCCGCGCCGGGCTACGCCAGCGGCGACGCCATGGCCGAGATGGAACGCCTCGCCGGGCAACTGCCGCCCGGCTTCGACTTCGCCTGGACCGGGCAATCGCTGCAGGAGAAGCTCTCGGGCAGCCAGGCTATCTACCTGCTGGCGCTGGCGCTGTTCTGCGTCTTCCTCTGCCTCGCCGCGCTCTACGAGAGCTGGTCGATCCCGCTTGCCGTGCTTCTCGTGGTCCCGACCGGCGTGGTCGGCGCGGTGTTCGCCATGCTGCTGCGGGACATGCCCAACGACGTCTACTTCAAGGTCGGCCTGATCACGGTGATCGGCCTGACGGCGAAGAACGCGATCCTCATCATCGAAGTGGCCAAGGACCTCGTGGCGCAGGGCCGGTCCCTGCACGAGGCGGCGTTGGAGGCGTGCGAACTACGCTTCCGGCCCATCGTCATGACCTCGTTCGCGTTCATCCTCGGCGTGGTCCCGCTCGCCGTCGCGACGGGGGCCAGCATGAACAGCCAGCGGGCCATCGGCACCGGCGTGCTCGGCGGCATGATCACTGCGACGATACTCGCCGTCTTTGTGACCCCGCTCCTCTACGTCCTGATCGCGCGCGCCTTCCCGCCGCGCCAGGAAACGAGAACGAACGACGGCCAAACCGACGCTCCGACTGCCCACGGCATCCCAGCGGGCTAGCCCTGCACCACGCGCTCATGGCTTCGCCCGACGGAGGTTACACGACCGCTTCATCCTAGCGGTCCGCGATGGCGGTCGGCGACATGCTTCATTCCCCCGGCAAGCCGGCAATCAGGATCTTGCGGCCGCCCAGCTTGAACCCTTTCTGCAGTGGTAGCTTGCGGCAGGAAAGCGGTCATTCCAGCGGCTATCGCCGAAGGTCCGGAAGTGGCGTCAAGCCGAACAAGCTGGATGCGAACACCTGACCCCTTGCAGGCCTTCGGGACTACCGGTCCTAACGTCCGCTCGGTAGGAAGAAGCGGACTTGCGGGCGGCGGCTACGATATTTGGAGATTGTGATACGAGGCGTCGGTGCCCCGCGGGTGATCCCGCCGCCATAGGCGCCGACCTCGCCGTAGCCGAGGTTGTCCATCAGGATGAAGGCAATGCTGGGTTTGCCGTCGCCTGTGGGCGGCGATCGCGCCAGGGCGGTCCCGGTCCACAGCGTGACGGCGATGGTCGGCGCACCGGAGAGCAACCGCTGCCGTTTCCTGCCGGCTTCTCGCCCACGCGCGAAAGGCTTACGGGCAGGATGAGATGTCGCAAGCGGACGCGTCGCGGCAACCATGATGCTCATTGCCTTCAACCTCGCTCGAATGGTTCGACGTCCTTCAGGATGGTCCCTCCGGCACGACGGCCCACCGGGTGATCGCGATGGCGTGCCATGCCTATTCCAGCGCGACCGTCTCGACGTCCGGCAGCACCCAGGTCCTGTCGAAGAACTCCTTTCTTGGCGCGTAGACGCGGAAGAGAAGCTCGAAGTCACGCTGCGGGTCGGTCGGTACCCAGTTCGTGTCCTTTCCGGCGGGGGCGTTCGGGCTGAAGTAGACGTCGATGGAACCGTCGGCGTTCTTCCGCAACTCTGAGACGTTGGAGGCGCGGCTCGCCCGGGGCATGTTCTTGACCAGCGCATGCGTCTGTCGGTCGTATACAGTCACTGACCAGTATTGGTCGACCGGCACGTTCGGTGGCACTTGCAAGCGGTAGGTCTTGCCGCCGTTGAAGCGCCTGCCGTCTCTGTCCTTCTCTGCGATGAGGTAGGCCTGGGCGGTGCCGAGGCGCTTGATGCCGATGTAGCCGAGGCTGTACGTGAGGGCGCGGGCATCGAGGGGGTACTGGTCGCTTGCGACGAACCCGGAGGATTGCGCTTTCACCAGTACCGGGAAGGCCGGCACCGCCCAGCGCGAGGTGGGGAAGAACCGGGGAAAGCCCCGATCGTACATGCGGTCGACGACGTCCCGCGCCTCGGTCGCGGCGGCGTTCAGTATCTCGGTCGTCGCGGCGTCCGGTGCGAAGGCCTTGCCCTTCTCGATCCCGAGCGACCGGAGCTGGTCGATCATCGCCATGTCGCGCGTCAGCCACGGCTCGGTTTGCACGATGCGGTCCAGCGACCGGAAGAACCGAACGTCGTAGGGAATGGTCGAGTCGTAGAGAATGTCCTTCGCGTCCGTGAACCTCGTTTCCGGCGGGCTCGCGGCCTGCGCGAGCGGGTAGACCTTGAGACGCTTCCCATATGCGGCTGACTTGGCAATGTCCTCCTCGCCGTGGCTCGCGAGGTTCGAGCGGAACAGTGCATAGCCTGCGAACGTCTCGGACGGGACAACGATGTATCCGTCAGGGGCCTTGCCGATGTGACCGGGGGGCAGGATCAAGTATTTGCCGCCGGCTCCCTTGTCGGCACCGTAGGGCCCGGCATCTTCCATCGGCGTTTGCCACACGGTATCGATGTTGGACGCGAACGAGCCCGTGTCCGCAGGCGGAACGTCGATTGGTCAGCCCCCAGCGGAGTGGTCCGCCCTGAAGTATGGCTCTGAGCCGACGGAGGACGGACGCGATGGGAACGAAGAAGCACAAGCCGGAAGAGGTCGTGACCAAGCTGCGGCAGGTGGACGTGCTGGTCTCGCAGGGGCAGAGCGTGGCTGATGCGATCCGGGCGATCGGCGTGACGGAGGTCACCTACTATCGTTGGCGCAAGGA
Source organism: Methylobacterium currus (assembly GCF_003058325.1). Lineage (NCBI taxonomy): Bacteria > Pseudomonadati > Pseudomonadota > Alphaproteobacteria > Hyphomicrobiales > Methylobacteriaceae > Methylobacterium > Methylobacterium currus. The sequence continues at coordinate 4,004,656 of NZ_CP028843.1, read as the reverse complement.
GTTCGGCGGGCTGAAGTCCGACCAGGTGCGCCGGATGAAGGAGCTGGAGACCGAGAACCAGCGGCTGCGCAAGGCGATCGCAGATCTCACGCTCGACAAGCTGATCCTGCAGGAGGCCGCCCGGGGAAACTTCTGAGCCCCGCGCGCCGGCGCGCCTGCATCGAGCATGTCCGGACCGTGCTGACGGTCTCCGAGCGGCGCGCCTGTCGCGCGCTCGGGCAGCATCGCTCGACGCAGCGCAAGGTGCCGCGGGGGAGAGACGACGAGGCGGCGCTGCTCGCCGACTTGATTGAGCTGGCGCGCCGGTACGGCCGCTACGGCTACCGCAAGATCGCCGCCCTGCTGCGGGCGGCGGGCTGGCTGGTCAACGACAAGCGGGTCGAGCGGCTGTGGCGGCAGGAGGGGCTCAAGGTGCCGGCTCGCCAGCCCAAGAAGGGTCGGTTGTGGGACGGGGATGGCTCCTGTGTCCGGCTGCGGCCCGAGCACCGCGATCATGTCTGGTCCTACGACTTCGTCGAGGCGCGCACGCATGACGGGCGCAAGGTCCGCCTGCTGAACGTCATCGACGAGTTCACCCGCGAGTGCCTGGCCATCCGGGTGGCGCGCAAGCTCAAGGCCCCGGACGTGATCGATGTGCTCTCGGACTTGTTCATCCTGCGTGGCGTACCTGCGCACGTTCGCTCTGACAATGGGCCGGAGTTCATCGCACAATCTGTGCAGAAGTGGATCGCCGCCGTGGGCGCAAAGACGGCCTATATCACGCCTGGCTCACCGTGGGAGAACGGCTACATCGAGAGCTTCAACGCGAGGCTACGGGACGAGTTGCTGAACGGGGAGATCTTCTACTCGCTGCGGGAGGCGCAGATCCTGATCGAGAGCTGGAGGAGACACTACAACGGAGTTCGGCCGCACGCCTCGCTCGGCTATCGCCCGCCGGCCCCGGAGGTGTTCGTGCCGGCCTTGCCCGCTTGGCCGGCTGCGCTCGCCCGACCGGCTCCGCCGGCCAAGCTACCCGTGGTGGAAAGGCCCACGGTCCACTAACATTCCACTCGGGCCACCTCGTGGGGGCTGATCACTGGCGCCGCCCCTGACGGAGCGCAGAACCGACTAGGCCTTCGCCTGGACCGGGAGGCGGAAGGGTGCGCCGAGGCGGTTGAACGCGTTCATCGCGGCGATGGTGATCGTCAGATCAACGAGATCCTTGGCCGCAAAGACCGCGCTCACGGCGGCATATGCCTCATCGGAGGCGTGCGTCTCACTCACCAGCGTGACTTCCTCCGCCCAGGCGAGAGCGGCGCGGTAATTTTCAGGAAACAGGTGGGGCACCTCGGCCCAGACCGGAACCAGGGCGACCTTCTCGAAAGGCATCGTCTTTAGGAGATCCCGGGTGTGCAAGTCGATGCAGTGCGCGCAGCCATTAATCTGCGACACTCGCAGAAAGACGAGATGGATCAGCTCATTGGGTAGATCGGTGCCAGTGGTGATGTAGTGGTGGATGCCATAAAGCGCTTTGGCCCCCTGCGGGGCCACCTCGTTCCAGACCAGTCGCTTGTTCTCGCTCATGTCATTTCCTTGTGCTCGGAGCGCCAGAGATCGACGTTCAAAGCCATGACGAGCCGAGCGACTCGGATGTGACATGCGATGCTGCTTTCTCGTCCAAAGCGGATCATGTTCCAGCCGAGCGCATCTACGCCCTCTTCCAAGCAGGCTGAGCAGGTCGATTGTCGACCGTCATGGGTCGGACACGGAACTTCTGCTGCCGGACCAAGCGCCAAAGTCTGGTCGCCGCTCCCATCCGGACCTTCAGCGGCAGTGCTCCGAATGTCCGCTTGGGGTCAGGAGTTCGCACACCGATTTTTCGGCTGTGCGCCATCAGCGGACCTCCGACCGAAGACATCGGAATGGCCGCTTGGAGGCCAACAGCTGTTGTTGAGATGGAATGGTTGCTCCGACCACCATAACCGTCCTCGGCAACGAACCGCTGCCGAAGCAACACGAACAAGAACGCTCCACCGTGATCGGTGGTTGGTCCAACAGCAAGGCACTCAACAACCGCTTGAAAGCAGTCGTCGGATTACTTGGCGAGATGACCGGGGGTACGGTCACGTCCGTGATTGGCTCGATGCCGTCGGTGCAGCAAACATCTTGCCCTGGAGCAGTAAAGCCACGGTCATGATGGTAAGGCCGACGACGAGGCCGTTCGCTGCCAGGAAAAGCACCGGGGCGAGGACGGCGACCGCTCCGGCATCGCCATGGGCAACCAGGCGAACCGGGGCCGTTGCCATGGCAGTCGCGCCGAAGCTGAAGGCCCAGAGCCCAGGGACAGCGCCGGCCTTCGCGATCCACGGCGAGAGCCGGGCCAGAACCAGAACCTGGAGCAGACCGTAGCCGATCAGGGCATGCGCGAAGAGGTCCGGCGCTCCGCCCGCGACCGAGAGGTAGGCCACGGCCCCCACCGGCGCGGGCGCCAGCTGGATGCCCAGGGTCGGGCGCAACGCGACGGGCTTCTCAGGCCCGGTCAGCAGGCGGTGGAGCAGAACCGATTCCATCGCGAGCCAGGAGAACAGGCCGGCGCCGAAGGCGAGCTGACCCCAATCCTGGTAGCCCAGGGCCGACGCCCCGGTCGCCGAGACGAAGCTTCCGGCCACGGTCGGCAGGTACAGCACCGCGGTGGTGGTGCCGTGGTCCCGGCCGCCTTGCCAGAGGCCGCCCGTCCGCCAGACCGCGAAGCCGAGCGTAAATAGGAAGCCGAGGCCGAACAGGACGGTTGCGGATCCGGCCGAGTAAGGGATGAGCCCGCTCGCGACGAGCATGGTCGCCACTCCGGCGAGGCCGATGAAGCAGCACTGGACCGCATGGGCCGCCTCGACCGCCAGCTTGTCCGGGGTGAGGACGGCCTTGAGGGCATAGAGGACGACGAGCACGGCCCAGACTGCGCCGGCGAGTACGTAGACCGCCTCCCCGACGACCGTGGGCAGGTGCCAGGCGAGCGCGGCCGCGCGCCAGGCCCCGCCCAGGCCGGATAGCCCCAGGACGATGCCGAAGTAGGCGGCCGGCGTGTTCGCGGCGACTTCCCTAATGCGCTGCGCGAGGTGGAGGCGTGGGCCGGCGACGATAGAGACCGTGGTCATGACCGTTCTCCTGTGAGGTCGGGATGTTGTCGGGCGGGCGCTGCGCTCTCCGAAGCCATCCATGGGAAGCGGCTATAGCCATGCCGCGGACATCAGCACGCAGCCAGGGCATGTTCCCATGCGAAGCCGAGGTGGCGCGGCGCCTCAGCCAGACCCCGATCGAGTGGGCTGCCAAGGCGAAGATCCTAGAGCGCGATGGCCTCCCGAAGGTCGACCCTTTGATGGGCGGTCGGCCATGGCCGGCAGTTCAAGCCTACTTTCTGAGGCGCTACGGTCTCTCGACCGTCGAGGTGATGGCACCCGACGGCGTGGAGAACCTCGATGTCCTCTGAATTCCCAACCCCGGGCCTGAAGCGCAAAGCGCGGAAGGGTGGACCGGACGTGCCTATGTGGGCGGCTCGCGCCGACCTCGTGAAGCGCGGGTACGAGCCCAAGACCGTCCGCCTCCCCTATCGCCTCGACGAGCCCGATGACGCGCCGCTGCTCTCCGCCGCGTGCCTCCGGCTGCAGGCCGAGATGCTGGAATGGTCAAGCGGTCACCTGCGCGATCCGAACCGGTTCGACGGCACGATCCGCAGCCTGTCACGCCGCTACCAGACCGACCCGGAGAGCCCCTTCAATCGCCGCCTCAAGCACACCACGCGGGAGAAGGATGCCCACGTCCTCACGCTGATCGAGAAGGCTTTCGGCGACCGCCTGGTGCCATCCCTGAAGCTCGCCGACTTCTGGCGCTGGTACGATGCGGCGAAGAAGCCCAAGGCCACCGGCCAGCCCGAGCGCGTCAGGCGCGCCTGGGGCATCATGAAGAAGCTGCGCGAGTTGTTCGCCTACGGAGTTGCGGCTGAACTCGACGGCTGCGCCCGGGTGCGCGACATCCTCGCCGAGATCCGCTTCCCACAACCCGCTAGGCGCCGCGTCACCCTCGACCTGGAGCACATAGAGGCCTTCATCCCGAAGGCGATCGAGATGGGGCGCATCTCCTTGGCACTTGCGACCGCGATCCAGTTCGACGCCGTCATGCGGCAGAAGGATGTGGTGGGAGAGTGGGAGCCGATCCCAGAGGGCGAGGCACTCACAGGCATCGTGCTGAACGGCCGGCGTTGGGTGAACGGCCTGACCTGGGCGGGCGTGGTGCTCGACGGCGTGACCCGCAAGGCGACGACGAAGACCGGCGCGATGATCGCGCACGACTTCTCGCTCTGCCCTCATGTCCAGCAGGTGGCCGCGCACGTCCTGCCTGAGCGGCGTGTCGGTCCTCTGATCGTCGATGAGCAGCAAGGCCGGCCCTACGCCGGTGACGCCTTCCAGCGCGAGTGGCGCAAGGTCGCCAGGGCTGCCGGCATCCCGGACCACATCTGGAACATGGATGCTCGGGCCGGTGCCATCACCGAAGCGGAAGATGCAGGAGCCGATCTCGATGCAATCCGAGCCACTGCTGCCCACACGGATGCGAAGACCACGGCGCGCTACTCGCGTGGCGCGGTCGGGAAATCACGAACGGTGGCGGAGCTGCGCTTGGCCCATCGGGCGGTGAAGAACAGCGCCTGAACGGGGATGAGGACCGCGATGGGGACCATGGGGTCCGTGAGATCAGCGGTAGACCGTCGAAAAAGCTGACGCTTCAACGGGTTATATGGAGCGGGCGATCGGGATCGAACCGACGACATTCAGCTTGGGAAGCTTTAGAGGCGGGTTTCCGAGCACCCGCGAAGCCTGTTAACCACTTCGACTAACTTCTTCATGTTGCAAGAATTTCTTGTGCCCCTGCGCAGTCCGCTGCGTTGCCGCGACCTCCGGGGCCGTGTTGTATCCCCGTTGTATCCCATGCGGAGGACACGGTGGCGAAGGCGAAGGAGCGAGGCGGCTACGAGCGCGAGCGCGTCCATCTCACGGCCGATGCCGTGGCGCGGGCGATGCGGCTGATCGACGAGGGACGGGTCCCGGGCCGCGGCATCGAGTTCGCCGACACGGCCAAGGACGCGACCGGCCTGACGCTGCGTGTCACGAAGGCCAGCGGCACCTGGTACCTGCGCCACCGCCGGGGGACGATCCGGCTCGGAGGCACCGACGTGATGGACCTACAGGCCGCGCGGATCGCCGCGGCCCGCGCGCGCCTGGACTTCGCCGCCGGGTTCGACCCGAAGTTCGACGCCGAGATCTTCGAGCGGTCCCTCGGCGAGGGCACGTCCCTGCCCGAGGCGGTCGAGCTCGCCTACCCCCCCGTTCGAGCCTCGCCGGCCGGAGCGAACCGAGGCGGACCGTCGGCGCGATGGTCCGTGGGAATGGCGCGACCTCGTCGACCTGTTCCTTGAGCATCACCTTCCGACCCTTCGCGAGGGTTGGGACAGCCAGTACGAGCGCGCCCTTCGCCTGCCCGAGTTCGCCGAGATCGCGGAGACGCCGGTCTCCGACGTCACGCTCGCGGACTTCGAGCGCGTCCGGGACGCCCTGGTTCGGAACCAGGCTCCGAGCACGGCATCCCGGGCGATGGCGAACGCCCGCGCGGCGCTCGATTGGGGTCACAGCGATCACTCCGGGCTCTGCGGCTGGACGGAGCAGGATGTCCCGTGGTGGTCCAACCGCGCGAAGGTCCGGTACAAGGCGCAAACGCGCGAGCACACGCCGACGGTTACGGAGCTCGTCCGGACGATCCTCGTTGCCGAGCACTGCCGGGCGCTCGGCGGCACGGACCAGGAGACCACCCCGGGGACGATCGCAGCCCTGTGGGCCGTCGTCCTGACCGCGCAGCGGACCGGCGCGCTTGGCGGGACCCGGCGGGATGGCGTCATCCCCGTGCCCGACCACCCGGGCTGGCTTGCCTGGACTTGGACCGGCGAGGAGATGAAGGGCGGCACGAGCGCGGCCCGCCCGCACGGCCTCCCGATCCCGCCCGAGGCATTGGCAATCTTCGCCAGGTTCGAGCGGGACAACGACAGCAACTGGCTATTCCCGAGCCGGGCGGCCGGCAAGCACGTCACCTCCGATGGCCTGAACCAGCTCCTCTACCGCCTCCAGGGAAAGACGAAGGCGGGCAAGAAGGGCGCCGTCACCGTCCGCAAGCGGGACTGGCTGAGGCTTGTCGGGGTCCGGCATTGGACCCCGCACGATGCCCGCCGGACGCTCTCATCCTACCTCGCGGACGAGGAGCTCGGCGGCGCCGGCAGCGCCATCCTCGCGCATAGCTCGGGCAAGGACACCGAGGAGGCGCGGATCGAGGACATCACGCGAAGGGTCTACGCCCGGGCGCAGCGCTTCCCGCTGAAGGCCAAGGGCATGGCTGCGTGGGTCCGGCACGTGCTCGACACATACGAGCGCGAGCGTCCTGTCGTCGAGCGGATGCTGCGGGCGGCACCGCCGGTCGAGGCGCCCGATCCCACGCCGGATCCCGAGCCCGTCGTGCGCGGGCCGGGCCGGCCGAGGAAGCCCAAGGCGGAGAGGAAGCCCCGGCGATGAGCCCCCTCCCCTCGGGTGTGTCCGCTCACCGGACAGACCCGGCCCTTGCGGCGCGCCCCGCGCGGGGGCATCCTCCTGGCATAGGGGACCGGCTCCGGCCGGTCAGCCTCCCGCATCCCCTTGAGGGCTCCCAACGATCGCACCGGCCGCCGCGCCGGGCAGGAGCCTTCCTATGCGCACCATCGACATCGCCGACATCGAGGCCTTCCTCCGCACGGGGCTGCCCCGTGCCACGGACGAGGAAGTCGCGTCCCTCGTCGCCCGCCTCGGCGGACGGGGCATCCGCCAGGACGACGCCGACCTGCTCCGACCCTTCACGGACAGGGACACGCCGCGCGACCGCATCGAGCGGATCCGGGCGGCGATCGGCTGCGTGCTGACCGGGCACCGCAACGGGTGGGTGCTCGGCAGGGTGAGCCCGACGGTCGAGCGCATCGTCGAGGCGGTCGCCGCGCGGGCCTGACCTCTGCACCCGCCCGGGCTTGCCCCGGGCCAGACGCGATGGGCGTAGTGGCTCAGCCAGACGCCCTGGGGCGTGCCGTCCGGTTGCTGGACGACCACCCGGGCGACGTCGACGACATCGTCCCAGGGCAGGCGCGCGCCGATCCTGTCGTGGTTCCCGCGGACGAGGAAGCGGCGGCGTCCCCTGAGGCGGGCGAAGACGGAGCGGGCGTAATCTTCGCTGCAGCGGTAGCAGAAGTCGCCGAGGTGCCAGACGGTGTCGTCGAGGCGCACCGCGGCGTTCCAGTTCGCGATCAGCGTCTCGTCGTGCTCCTCGATGGAGGCGAACGGACGTCGGAGGGACATCCGCTCGTCGAGGATGGCCCGGTGGCCGAAATGGTGGTCGCTCGACCAAAGGATTCTGGATGGCATCGGAGCCTCGCGGGTAGGGAGGCTCGGCCGTGGCGGCACTCCTGCGATCAGTGGGTGGGGTGCTGGCCGACGGGTTTCATGACGGTGTCTCCAGAGGGGGCAGCGAACCTGTCCCGGTCCGGGAGCCCGCGCAAGGCCGTGGTGCCGGGATCCACAAGGGCGCACCGCCGGGACGGGGCCGAGGGCCGTTCCGATTCACCGAGCCGGGATCCGAAACGCGCCTCGGCGGCGGGGTATCGGATAGCGCTACTTGCTACCCAGCGCGCAAGCGACTTTCGTTGGCGTGGGGCGCGGTTCGTGGTTCGACCGACATCTCGGTCGCGCGTTTCGCCAGGCGAAGAAGGTTCCGACGCAACCGGTGGCGCGTCTCTTCCTCGGCGATACCCCAGAGCCCTGCCAACACGGCTTCCGCGTCCAGGACGTCCCACGGCATGAGCGGAACTCCCGCGACCTGGGCAAAGGGTGCGTCGGTCTCGGTCAGCACTTTGTCGGCAGGCATAGCGGACACGAGGCGCAGGCCCGCAGGGGTGGCGAGCATGAGTGGCCCGACGCTGAACCAGCAGCCGGCCGCGACGGCACGTTCGAGTTCGCGCGAGGTTCCGCTGAACCAGTGCAGGACCGGAACCCCGCAGGCCGGAGCCGAGCCGAGGATGTCCAAAACGCAGCCTGCGGCGCGTCGGGAGTGTATGCTCAGCACGCGCCCACCCAGGCGGGCGCACTCCTCGACGATCCTCGCGAAGACCCGCTCCTGTCGGCCGAAGCTGGCCCGGTTCCTTGGGCTGCCATCGAGGCCGACCTCGCCGACGTAGGCGGTTCGCGGCAGCAGGTCGAGAAAGAGGTCGATCTCGGCGTGACGCTCGGCAACCAGTTCGGGATGGAGCCCAAGCGCGACCCTGATGCGCTGGCGGCCCGCGACGAGATCCATGTTGCCCTGGAACGCGAGCGGCGTCGTGGTGACGGCCAGAACGAAGGCGCCGCGTTTCTCGGCCTCGTCCAGCACTGCCGCCGGGTCCGGGTAGAGGTCGATGTGGCAGTGAAGGTCGATCAAGCGGGTGCCTCGGCTAACCGACAGCCGCCCGGAGACCTATCGGATCACGCCGACCCCTCTCAGGAAGGAGCCGAGCTCACCGATGCCACGCCTGGCGACGTCCTCGTACGGCGCGGTATCGGCACCGAGTTGGGCCGCATTGAGGGCGCCCCCGAGCCAATCCTTGAGGCCCGATGCCTCGACCCTTCCGACGGCCATGGCCGCGGCCCTGACGTCCTCGAAGTCGCGGTGCTTCCGGCCCGGGAGCGAGATGTCGTACTTGTAGGCGAGCGTCGCGTCCGTAATGCCGGCCGCGTGGAACGAGGCGCGCCGGATGAGGCAGGGCACGCATCGCCCGCACTGGGTGAAGGCGGTTCGGGCGTAGCGGCCGCAGCTCGTGGTCTCGCCCGCGTGGCTCAGCAGGAAGGCGCGATCGGCGCAGCCGGACAGCATCTCCCCCTTGGTCTTCAGGATGTACGGGTTCACCAGGCGGACCCGGAGGTCGGCGGCGTCGATCAGGTCCTGCAGACGGCGCATGAACACCGGGTGGGTGGTCCGCGTGCTGTGGCTCGCCATACGCAGCGGCGTCAACGGCACGTTCAGGCTGATGAAGCCGTTCTCGGGAACGTACAGGTCGACGGTCTGACCGTCCCGGTAGGTCGCGAGGCAGGTCGCGGCAAGGACGCCGTAGGCGATGAAGATGATCGAGCGGGCCCGCTGCGACCGGTCCGAAAAGCCGGCCGGCGGCCTGGCATTGTGGTTGAGCTGCAGGTGCATCCCATCGCCGGCGATCATGTGCCCCAGCTCGCGCTGGGTCTGCTTGTCGCCCTTGGCGATCTGGCTGACGAGCAGCGCCCGCCGCCCTTCAGCCCTGAGGTCGAGCGCCCCGATGAGGCTGTCGAGGCCGCCGGAAAGGAGGCAGACGCACTCCTCCGGCCGCGGCATGACCTGGGGCGGCGGCGCTGGCTGCAACCCGCCCCCGACGAACTCGATTCTCCAGCGGTCGGTCGAGAGGAAGCCGAGGGCGTCTTGGAGGATCTCCCGGCGCGCGTGCCAGAACACCGGGTCCATCAGGGCAACCGACAAGTCGATGCTTCGGGTCCACCCGTCCGGGCTGGAGCTGCGGGAGCACCCTTCATCGGCCGCGATGACGGAGAGTGCGACCGACAGGAAATCCCATGCCCGGGCCGAAGGCGCCAGGCCGAGACGACGTACCGTCGGGATCAGGGCGGTGGCCACGGAGCCGACGTCTGCGGCCGGAGGCGTCCCGTAGAGGACGTAGCGGAGGTCGGAGGGCGTTGTCGCGGCGACGCCTGCCGGAACGCACGTCACTCTCATCGCAGGTAGCTCTCGAAGACCTCGAAGGTGTCGCGCAACACGCTGGCGGCGAGCGTCGCGGCCCCCTGGCGGCTGAGGCGCTGCCCCCGGTCGGACCGCGCGCGGAAGCGGCGCGCCACTTCCTGCCGGACGTAGTCCTTGATCTGTTCGAGCCGGCTCGTGGCGGTCGCGGGATCGGGGGCCTTGTCGTGGACCGCCTTACCGACGTCGAGCTCGACCCGGTGGCAGAGGTCGTGGGCCACGTACCCCTCGACCACCACCCCGATCTGCTCCGGCGAAAGCGCCAGCAGGTCGGCGTCCGGCTCCGCCGCGATGAGGTCGGAGAGCGCGCGGGAAATCGCGTCTCTAGCAGCCTCGGTGTCCTGCGTTCCGTCCGAAGGCCTAAGGGCGTTGGCGATCCGGTCGGCGACTTCGGTGGCAGGGCGGCCGCGAAGCTCCGAGGCATCCAGCCCAAGGTCCACGGGCGGCCGGGTGCCGGAGCGCAGGGCATCCAGGACGCCGTAGAGGCCGCCGGCGGTGACCACCGTTCCGCCCATCCGGCGGGTCGCGGCCGTCGATCCGCCTAGCCCGGTCCGGCTGTAATGCCCAAGCCCGCGGCGCAGGTCGTCCCGAGAACCCGAGCGGGCGAAGTGCCCCAGGCTCGTGCGCGCCGCCGAGAAGCGTCGCGGTGGCGCAAATTGATTGGGTGGGGCCGGCGGGAGCGGCTGCGGGACGTCCTGCGCCGGGGGTGCGGGGCTCTCGTCCGGCGCAGCGTCGGGCGGCGCCTCGGGCGGCAAGGGCGGGAGCAGCGGCGGCAGAGGGGGAACCCAGGGGGGCACCATGGGCACCCCGCCGCCCGGACCAGTGCTCGACGAGGAGGTGCCCATCAGTCAGCGCCCCCGTCGCGAGCCAGCCGAAATCGCACGCTTGACAGGTGCCGGCGTGTCGTCCTGCTCGGCCCAATGCGACAGGACCGTTGCGGCCCAGGGCTTGTCGGACAGGATCGGCACGATGGGGGCCGTAAGCTGCGCCGGCGGCACGTCGCGCAGGAAACGGGCGAACGTCGAGCCGTGATCCGGGTCGACGGCCGCGATCGTCAGGGCGGCGTGCAAGATGGGCGGGGTCCCCCATTCCTGAACCTGTCGAGCCTTGCCGAGCACCCGTTCCATGATCTGGGCGGTCTCCCGGTGAGGCAGGCCGCGAAGCTGGGTGACGAGTTGCTCGCTGATGCCGGACCTAATCGCGAGCACCCCGGCGAGTAGCGCTGCGGCCTCGGACGACATCTCGTCGTTCGGCGTGATGACCGGCAGGTGGTCGCGGCTCACGTACACGACGGCTCGGAGGTCGAGGTCGGCAAGTGGGGGATCGAGCGCCAGCCATCCCTTGGCGAAGTCGCCGTTGAACTCGGGCCTCAAGCCCGGCGGCTGCTCTCCCTTTCGCGCGGCCTCTTCCCAGGGTGCCAGGAACGCCGGCTTGCCCTCGTCGTGCGCCGCCACCGCCTTCAGGATGCTTGCGTAGGCGTCCTTCTGCCCGCACCGCTCGAACAGCAGCATCTTCGCCAGGACCTGTTCGTCCACCGTGACGCCCTGCCTCCGAGCAATCGACATCCGGATCGAAAGCGTATTGAGGAAGCGCTTGATCAGGCGCGGATTGCCCGAGATGCGCTCCGCCGTCGCCATCGTCGGCGCGAGGCGGTCCGCGAGGTCGAAACGGGCGGCCAGGGCGTCGGGGCAGTCCTGGATGAGGGTCTTAACGAAGGCCGCGTCGACGCGCTTGCCCTGCCAAGTCTGTCCGAGCCGTGCGCAGATCGCCGTCCGGAGCTCGTCGCGCCGTTCCGCCTCAAGCCCGCTGTTCTCGATGAACAGGAGCATCAGGTAGGCGCGCACGTCTTGGGTCCCGAGCGGCGGCACCCGGATCGGGACCTGGATCAGCTTATCGAAGTAGCTCGTGATGAGGTCGTCATCGAGCGCCACGTCGAAGTTGAAGTGGGCGCGCACCGCGTTCCGGATCATGCGATCGTCCGCCGCGATGACGAAGGCCGTGCCCTCAAGGAAGAGGAATAGGCGGACCGCCTCCAAGGTCGCGATGGCGGTCGCTGGCAGGCAGCGGTCCAGGTCGTCGATGAGCACCACGAGCGTGACGCCAAGCTCCTCCAGGGTCGCCTCGAAGTGGTCGCGCAACTCCTGGATCTGCTTCGGTGGCGAAGGCCGCTCCTTCTTGTCGCCGACGAGCCCCTTGCCCGTGTCCGCCGCCTCCTTGCCCGCCGCCTTGGCCGCGTCGACATCCTCCTTCGTGACGTCGCCGTCCGTCAGACCGCGAAACGCGTCCCAGAGCCCCCCGAGGACGCCGGGCAACGGCATGCCGACCGCGACGGAGCCGGCCACCCCGGCGGCCAGACCCGCCGCGCGTGCCCAGCGGACACGACCGAGGAATTCAAGGATGTGGGTGGTCGGCTTCTCGTGCTCCTCGGCGTACTCCAGGAGCTTGGTGCCGATGACCTCCATCAGCGCCGACCGGGCATCGTCGTAGCCCTGGTAAAGCCAGGCGTTGAACTCGACGAACGCGAAGTCCCGACCCTCCCGGCCGTCAAGCTCGGCCCGGAGGAGCTTGACCATGGAGGACTTACCGGCGCCCCATCCACCCGATACCCCGAGCGACAGCGCCTGCCCCTCGGCCTGAACGATCATCTCGGCGGCGGTCGCCGCGACGGCATGGAAGTTGAGGAAATCCCGCGCGGTTTCCTTGTCCGACCACATGCGCCAGCCCCCCAAGGCCAAGTTCGCCAGTCAAGGCATTTGAGCCCCTTTTGTTCCAGTGCCTCGGTGAGGTGACCCACAACCTAGAAGCGACGATGCACGCTCGGGGCCGCGCAGTCGTCCTGAACTGCGCCAAGCCATTGCTCTGGATGCCGCGCGAACAGGGTATCGGGTCACGCTACCTGATACCCGACCGCGGAGTCGCGAATCCGCGCCCCCGCAGGGCCGATTTCAGCGCCCGCTTAACTTCGTGCAGGCATGCTCCCCGCCACCCCAGGGGACCGCCCATGCCGTCCGAGTTCACCGTCTTCCTCGTCGCCGACAGGCTGCTCGCCAACGGCGAGCGGCCCAGCCTGCGCAAGGTGCGCGAGGCCATCCCAACCGGCGGTTCCCCCCGCGAGGTTTGCAAGCACCTGCGCGCCTGGCGGAAGAAGCGCAGCTACGACCCCAAGCTCGAACCCACCGACATGACCAAGGGCATGAAGGAAAAGGGGCAGGCGCTCGCCATGGAACTCTGGAAGCAGGCCAAGCGCGAGGCCACCCAGGCGTTCGCCCGCGAGCGTGCCGCCGCCGAGACCGACGCCGCCGACGAGAATCAGGACCGCGAGCACCTGCTCGGCATGATCGAGACCCTCCAGGCCGAGAACGTGGCCCTGCTCGCCCGCGCCGAGGCCGCCGAGGCCGGGAGCGGTCGCGTCCAGGCGCGCCTAGCGAAGGTCGAGTACCAGCTCGACCGCTTCCGTGCCGAGGAGTTCAGGGACCGTGTCATGCAAGAGATAGCCGAGCTCCTCGCCGAGCGCGGTCCCCTAACGCCGACCGAGATCCTGCCGGAGCTCAGGGCCGCGACGCTGCGCGGCGCCACCTTGCACAAGGAACCCCTGACGGCGGGCACGCTGAAGAAGAAGATGGATGTCCGCGTCTTCCACGGACGGTACTTCGAGCCGCAGGACGAGGGTCGCTACGCCCGAAAGGCCAGCTGATCGCGGCCAGGAACGCTTGACTGGGGAGTGGATGTCGTATTCCCTGGCCATCGCCGCATACGCAGGCGACGGGGAACGACCCCGCCCATCGTGGGAAGCAATGTCCGGGTCGGCCCGGCTCTCTTAGGAGGGCCGCATGGCCTGGATCTATCTCGTCGGCGCAGGTTTCCTGGAAATCGTCTGGGCCTACGCCATGAAGCAGTCCGAGGGCTTCACCCAGATTGGTCCGACGCTCGTCATGGCGGCGGGCATGGTCGGCAGCTTCTGGCTGCTCGCGGTAGCCATGCGCACGCTGCCCTTGGGCACGGCCTACACCATCTGGACCGGCATCGGCGCGGTGGGCGCCTTCGTCGTCGGCATCGCCGTGCTGGGCGAGCAGGCGAGCCCCATGCGCATTCTCGCCGCGGCGCTCATCGTCTGCGGCCTGGTGACGATGAAGCTTTCCACCTCCCAGTAGACACGGCGGCGCCCGCTCAAGGCGACCAGCGGGCGGTCGCGAGGCCCTCGACCAGCGCCGTCACCACGGCATCGACCCGCGCGACCCGGCGCAGGTCCTCGTGGGTCAGCACCCAGAGCGTCGAGGCGAGGTCGAGGACGTCGCTGCCCGGCAGGCGCACGAGTCCCTCGGAGGCCTCGCCGAGGTAGCAGGGGAGCAGGGCGAGGCCGATGCCCGCGCGCGCCAGGTCGCGCAGGGCGACGAACGTGTCGGCCCGGAGCACCGGCTCGCAGTCCAGCAGGTTTGCCCGCAGCCATCGGGCGGCGGCGGTGTCTTGCAGAGAGGCGTCGGGCCGGAGCCACGCGTGGTCCGCGAGGGCGGTGTCCGGCGGGCGTCCGTCCAGATAGGCCGGCGCACCGTAGACCGCGTAGGGGACGACCGCGAGTTGCCGGCCGATCAGGCTCTCGGGCGGCGACTTGGGGGTCGGCCGCAGCGCGATGTCCGCCTCGCGCCGGGTTAGGACGGCGAAGGCGTTCGCGGTCGACACCTCCAGCGTGATGCCGGGGTGCGCCGCCCGCACCGATGCCAGCGCCCGCGGCAGGACCGAGGCGACGAGCGTGTCCGTGGTCGAAAGGCGCACCGTGCCGGTGAGCCTGCGGTCGAGCCCGGCCGCGCGGCGCTCGACGTCGTGGATGACCCCGTCGACGGCGGCGAGGCCCCGCACCATCTCCTCGCCGGCCGCCGTCGGGACGTAGCCCCAGGGATGGCGGTCGAACAGCCGCACGCCCAGGCGGGTCTCGTAGGCGCCGAGGCGGCGGAGCACCGTCGAGTGGTTGACCCCCAGGGCGCGCGCCGCGGCCGCGAGCGACCCGGCCTGCGCGACGGCCAGCACGTAGCGAAGGTCGTCCCAGTCGCCCCTGTGCATTTCCGCGGATGATATCGGCAAACTCGCAACTCCCCATGCGTCAGAGCACAGGGTACATCATGACGGTGCGCAAGCGAGACAATTCTCCATCGGGAGCCGAGACATGACCCAAACCCCCGCCGCCTACGGCACGACGCTGCTCCGCGTGACGCTCGGCTTCGCCCTCATCGCCCACGGCCCGTATCTCAAACCCTTCGTCTTCGGCATGGACGGGGCCTCGGCGTTCTTCGACAAGCTCGGCCTGCCCGGCCCGCTCGCCTGGGCCGTCATGGCCGTCGAGGCCGTGACCGGGCTGATGCTGGTCCTGGGCCTGCAGACCCGCTACGCCGCGCTCGCCGCGCTCCCGGTCCTGCTCGGCGCGACCTGGGCCCACTCCGGCAACGGCTGGCTGTTCACCAAGGGCGGCTGGGAGTACCCGGCGTTCTGGGCCCTGGCGCTCGCCGCGCAGGCCCTGTTGGGCAACGGCGCGCTCGCGCTCTCGAACGCCCTCGGCCATCCGGATGCCCTCGGGCGGTTCCCGAAGGCGCAACCTCTTGCGGCCCGACAGGCAGCGTAGCCTCGTCCGGCAACCGGACCTAACGACAAGAGCGCCGCGACCGGTTCGCGGCGCCCTCGCTTGTCCCGCCCTCGGCAACGCTTCGCGGCGCCGGAAAGGAAATACGTTCATGGTGCCGCGGCATCCCGGCTCTCGATGACCGAACGACTTCACGCCCCCGTCTCCCGCGCCGACGCCATCGCCACCCAGACGCCGCCGGACGGCCTGGCCCTCCTGCGCTGGTTCGTCTCCGCCGCCGCCATGGGCGTCCTGCAGGCGGCAGCTCCGGTCGCGTTCTCGCTGGTCGCACTGGGCCTGACCGGGGACGCCAGCGGCGGGGCAGCCATTGTCCTTGCCATGACGCTCGCGCAGGTCGTCGGCGCCGTGCCCGTCGCCCGGCTCGGCACGGCCATGCGCGCGGCGGCGTTCCTCAGGATCCTGGTCGGCATCCGCACGCTCGCGCTAGGCTGCATGGCCGTCCTGGTCTCGCGCGAGGTGGCGCTGCCGTGGCTCGTCGCCTGCGCGGCGGTCTCGGGATCGGTCAACGGCGCGGCCTACGGGTACCTGCGCTCCACGCTCAACCGGTTGACGCCCGAGGCTCGGTTGCCGCGCGCCCTCGGGATCGCGGCCACGCTCAACGAGGTGACCTTCGTGCTGGCCCCGGTCCTGGCGTCGGTGGTGGGCACTGTCTCCCCAGCCTTCGCGGTTGCCACCATCGCGGTGCTGGGCGCCGTTCCGGCTCTCCTGGTTCCCTCCGCAGGAGAGGCATGCGCCGGTGACGCGCCGGAGACCGGTGGTTCGGTCGTCAGCGCTCCCATGCTGCTTTGGCTGCTGTGCGCGACCGCGGGCGGCGCCGCGGTGGCGGCCATCGAGATCGGGGCCGTCGCCCTCGCGCTGAGCTTCGGCCACGAACCGGCGATGGCCATCCTGTTCACGGTCCCCCTGTGCCTGGCCTCCGTGGCGGGCGGCGTGTGGGTCAGCGTCCGGAATCTGAAGGCTTCCCGCACATCCGTCCTGGCCCAGTTGTCGGTGATGACGGTCGGCTCGCTGCTCGCGGCCCTCGATGCGTCCCTCGCCCTGACCGTGGCCGGCGCCGTGCTGATGGGCTTCGTCCTGGCACCCCTGGGTACCTACTACTCGCTCGTGTTCGACGCGCTCGCCCCGGCGCACAGGCGTGCCGAGGCGTTCGCCCTCCTGCGCACGGCGAACTCGGTCGGCATCATCCTGGCCAGCGCGGTCCTGACAGTGGCGTCCCTCCCGGTGACCCTGGCGGCCGTCGCGGGCATGATGCTGGCCGTGACTTCGTTGGTCGGCTTCACCCACCGGAGGGCGCGAAGCGAGCCGCGGCCCGCCACCGCCGATTAGCGCAGCGAACCGCCGCTTCCGACCCCGACCGGGCCGTTGCGGGACCGAGGTAGTCATCCCATCCAGATGTTCTCGACGGACGCTCCGGTCCCGCTTTGACCGCGGTCGCTCATCCACTTGCCGTAGGGGCCGATGCAGCCCATCCCGACCGCCACGACCTTGCCTGACGGCTACTCGGCGGTGCCCGCGGGCCACATCGCCACCGTGGTCATCAGCCCTGAAATGTTGGCAGCGCCTTCCCCGGCGCCCAAAGCGACCCTTCCCGCAGCGTTGGAGCTACGGCCGCTCGACCGTTCGACGTCGGACGTCTACCGCACGCTGTTCGTGCGACGGAAGCGCCGGGTCATGCCTATCTCTGACTTACACTGTCCCAGCAATGGCCGCGCTCAACGGCCAGCCTGGTTGTTTGAATTCTAATGCTTTTCTGATCTTGATGGTAAGTGCAAGCGCCAATCCCAACCAATACCTGGCTGAATTCAGCCGGTTATCATAAAGCAACTGACATTTATCGTCGCACACGAGGTGCAGCTTGCTTTTTGGGCGTTCTCCGTGGTGTCGGCCGCATCCTGCGTCGACGCTCCCACCCGGAGGACGACGATGAACAACGACGCTCTCAAGACGCTCGTGGCCCAAGAGCTCGCTGCCATGAAGAACGGCGGCAAGGTCGCCGCGCAGGCCACCGACGAGATCCGGCACGACGCCCACCATCCCGACCTCAAGGCGGCCCTGGAGCAGGGCAACCAGACTTCGCAGCAATGGGCGCAACGCATCGACCAGGCCCTGCAGGAGGCGGGCGGCAGCGGCGAGCAGAAGAACCCGGTGCTGGAAGGCCTCTACGAGGTCAGCCGCCAGATCCGCCAGCAGGCGCCCGATGACGATTCGCGCGACCTCGGCATCATCGCCACCGGCCAGCTCGCACTGCACTACTGGATCACGGCTTTCGGCACGATCCGCGCCTACGCCGAGCAGGCCGGCTTGAGCGGAACGGCGCCAGCGATGCAAACCTCCCTCGACGAGGCCAAGGCGGCCGACGAGCGGCACAACGAGATCGCCGCCACGATCATGGGCGCCTGAGCGACCGACCAACCCTCGGGGTCCCGCGACGCGCAGCATGTGGCTCCAACGCATGCTGCGCGAAGCCGATGTGATCCACTTGGTAAGCCGACGCCGCTCGATACGCTTGAGCCGGCGCCAGGCCGCCTCACGGCGATGACCGGTGCCTTTTCGTCTCCGCCGATGCGACCACCAAAGCGGCGAGGCCGACGGCGACGGCGTCCTCGGCAAGGCCCCGGGCTCGTCCTGTAGATGTCCGCGAGTCCCCGCCCCGGGCGCCTCGCCCGAGGAGCGTGCCCGCGACCGCGCCGGCGACGCCGGCCAGTGCGCCGTACTCGGGCGAGGCACGCCGGCCGGCCAGGACCCAGCCACCGACCGCGCCGATGGCGAGCCGGAGCGCGAACGAAGGCGGGATGCGGCGGTCGGGTGCGAACGGCATCTTGTCGCCGGCCATCTCGGCCGCGGCGGCCGTCGTGGCAAGAGCCCGCGCGCCCGGACCGGCGGGGATGAAGTCGCCGCGCGTCCGGCCCTGCGATGCCGCCCACGTCAGCGCGGCGCAGGCGGACATGCTGCGCATCCCCGCCACGAACCCGATGCCGAACGAGGCCCCGTATTCCCGCATGTTCGCCGCCCCTTGCCCGAGATGCCCCGACCGGATGGCAAAGCGGCTGCGTCGGCCGGTGTTCCGCGCGAGCTACGCCGGGGGTCATCAACGACGGAGGCGGGACGCTCTTCGACCGGGCGCGGTCGCAAGCCTGACCCGCGACCGCCGGCCGACGGCTCGTGGCGGTTGGGCGTGTTCCCGGTCCGGTCGCGGCCCGCCTTGTCATGCGACTTCGCGAACGCCTCGCTCCCGCGCATACGCGGCCGGCGGAAGGCCCACATGGCGGGAGAACGCCACGCTGAACGTGCTCGCGGAGCCGTAGCCTACCCGCGCGGCCACCTCGGCGACGCCGCCGCCCTCGCGACGCAGGAGGTCCTTCGCCAGGACCATCCGCCAGTCGAGGAGGTACTCCATCGGCGCGACCCCGACCGCTCGCCTGAACCGCTCGAAGAACACGGAGCGCGAGAGCCCCGCCTCCTGCGCCATGCGCGCGACGGTCCATGACGCGGTCGGTCGCTCGTGCATCCTGCGCAGGGCCGCGGCCAGGCGCTCGTCGCCGAGCCCCCGCACGAGGCCCGGCGACGTCGCGGGACCGTTCATGGAGCGCAGTGCCTCGATCAGCATGACCTCCAGCAGCCGCGTCAGGATGAGGTCGCGCGCGGGCCTGCGCTGGCGCGCCTCCTCGCCGACGAGGTGCACGAGGGAGGCGAGCCTGGTCTGGCCCCGGACCTCGACGAGGCTCGGCAGGAGCGACACCAGCAGCCCAGCATCGGGCGAGCCGAAGGTGCAGTAGCCGACGAGCAGCCGGACGTCCGCCGGCCCATCCTCATGCCCGATCCGGAACTCGCCGGGCCGCATCTCGACCGGCATCGTCTCGGAGCCTTCGGTCGGGGGCGTGGGGCTCGACATCTCGAACGCGTCCGCGGCCGGGACGAGGACAAAGTCCCCCGGCTCCAGGATCACCCTGTCACGCCCCCGGACCGCCAGGCCGCAGGATCCATCAAGGACGGCGCAGTAAAACGGACGACCGTGCTCCGCCCGGCGAACGCGCCACGGGCCCGAGCCGCTCACGGACTTGGAGAACGCGGCGCTCGGCCGGAGGAGGGTGACGACATCGGCGAGCGGATCGGCCATTTCCGGACTGACGCTAATAAGATCGGGACGTGCGATTGTAGCCCGTCCCGCAGGCCGGATCTATCCAACGACGGTCACAACTTGTTGGAGCCGACATGCAAACCGTCCTGATCACCGGCTGCTCGTCCGGGTTCGGTTTGAGACCGCCCGCCTCTTCCTAGACCGGGGGTGGAACGTGGTGGCCACCATGCGCACGCCGCGCGAGGTGAACCTGCCCGCCACCGATCGCCTGCGCGTGCTCGCCCTCGACGTCACCGACGCGGCGAGCATCCGCCAAGCCGTCGAGGCCGCCGGGCCCATCGACGTCCTGGTCAACAACGCCGGCATCGGCTGGCTGAACGCACTTGAAGGCACGCCGATGGACGTCGTGCGCGAGATCTTCGAGACGAACACGTTCGGAACGTTCGCCATGACCCAGGCGGTGCTGCCGCAGTTCCGGGAGCGCAGGGCTGGCGTCGTCGTGAACGTCTCTTCGAGCGTCACCCAGAAGCCCCTGCACCTGCTCTCCGTCTACACGGCGAGCAAGGCCGCGGTGAACGCCTTCACGGAATCCCTGGCCCTGGAGCTGGAGCCGTTCGGCGTGCGGGCGAGGCTCGTCATCCCCGGACGGGCGCCGGAGACGGCCTTCGGGCAGAGCGCACGGTCCCGCATGACGGGGGGCTTCCCCGAGCCCTATGCCGACCTGGTGCAGAAGGTCTTCGCGTCATGGCAGCAGCAGCCCGAGACCGAGGTGACACGCCCCTTCGACGTGGCCGAGGCGGTCTGGCGCGCCGTGACCGACCCGGCCTGCCCGATCAGCCTGCCCGCCGGCGCCGATGCCGTCGTCCTGGCCGGTCGCGCCGCCTGAGGCGGCGTCGGCTCGCATACGCGCTCACCAGGTGATCAAGGGGGTTCGACCGAGCCACGCGTCGGCATCGACTTGGTCGAGCACAAAGCGCGCGACGTCCTCGCGGGTGATGCTCCCGCCATGGAAGCCTGACAGGTCGGTGAGCGCCCGGACGGCGCCACGGCCGGCCTTATCGCTCAGGACGGCGGGACGGACGAGCACCCAGTCGAGGCCGCTCCGCCTGACGATGGCCTCCTGGCGGTCCTTGTCGGCGTAGACGTGGCGTAGGAGCAGCGGGAAGATCAGGCGGTCGAAAGCGAAGCCGCCGTGCCCCCGACTGTCACCCGCACCGATTCCCGTGATCGCGACGAGGCGCGCAACTCCCTCGGCCTTCATGGCGTCGACCAGGGTACGGGTGACCTCGGACAGGAGCGTCACCTGCCGGAACGGGCTTGCCGGCGTGCCTAGCGCGCTCACCACCGCGTCCCGCCCCCTCAGAGCCTCTCGCAGCACCTTCGGGTCGCGGGCGTCGCCCACCGCCAGCCTGGCACCAGGGAGGACGTCTGCCTTCCCAGGTGAGCGCACCAACGCCGTCACGTCGAAGCCGCGTGCCGGGCCTGGGCGACGATCCGCCTGCCCGTCCCGCCGGTGGCGCCGAGAACCAGGATCTTCGGTCGGGGTTCGCTCGATACGGTTTGCATGGCTGCCTCCGGGAAGCTGGCTGCTTCTCACGAGGCCAAAGCTAGCGATCCGTGAATGGGCGAATAGTCGTACGATATAGACGTACCGTTCCACATGCGAGACGGCTGGCGCACGTTGGCTGCCAACCCTGGAAGAGCTTCACGGGCTGATTACGCGAGCGCGAGCCGCTGATCGAGGACGCCCGCCGCACCTTCGATGACGCGCAGGCTTCGGGGCGCCGGCCCGTACTCACGTGCCGATGTAGGACGCCAACTCGTCCGGCGTGCCCTGCGGAAACGCCTGCTTCAGGTGGTCGAGGAACGCCGAGACGCGGGCGCTGAGCAGCCGGCGGGAGGGGTACAGTGTCCAGAGCGCGATGTCGGGCCCCTCGACGTCGCCCCAGTGGACCAGCCTGCCCGCGGCCAGGTCGTGGCTCACGAGCGAGATGGGGAGCGAGGCGGCCCCGACGCCGGCCCGGACCGCGTCGCGGACCATGATCATCGACGACAGCCTGAGGACCGGCTCGAACGGGATGCGCGGCGTCCCGTCCTGCACCTTCACCTTCCAGCTGTCGCCACCGCCCGGACCGCGCACCACGGCCGGAACGGGCCGGTTGCCCCGAGGCTGCCCGAGGGCTGGACTGGCCACGACGACCAGCCGGTCGCGCAGGAAGACGCGGCCGACCAGGCTTTCGTCGGTCTCCGGGTTGACCCGAATCACGAGGTCGTAGCCCTCCTCGACCATGTCGACGGCCCGGTCATCCGTCGTGACCTCCAGCCGGACCTCCGGGTGCTTCACGGCGAACTCGGCCGCGAGCTTTCCCATGGCCACCTGCGAGAACAGGAGTGGCGCGCTCACCCGCAGCCGGCCGCGCGGCTTCGCGCCGCCCGAGGCGATGGCCGCCGCGGTCTCGTCGAGCTCGGCCAGCAGCATCCCAGTCCGTTCGTGGAGGGCCCGCCCCTCCTCGGTGAGCGTCAGCGTGCGGGCGCCGCGTTCGAACAGACGGAGTGCAAGCGCGCCCTCCAGTTCCGAGACCCGGCGCGACAGCGTCGCCTTCGGGCGTCCGGCCGCCCGAGCGGCGCGCCCGAACCCGCCATGGCGGGCAACGAGGTTGAAGTCGGCGAGGGCGAGAAGGTCCATGCGTTCCACCAGCGAGACGGACCGTCCAGATATAGTGTCTGTAAGTACGAACGTGGATCGCTAATTTCCGTCCTGTCAACAGCAGCAACCCGGAGAGATCCCATGACCATTCTCGTCACCGGCGCCACCGGCACCATCGGCCGCCATGTCGTCGACAATCTCGCGAAGCGCGGCGCCGACGTGCGTGCCCTCGTCCGCGATCCGGCCAAGGCGGGACTTCCGGCCGGCGTGGCCCTGGCGCAGGGCGACCTGCTCGACGTCGACGCCCTTCGCGGCGCCTTCCAGGGCGTCTCCACGCTCTTCCTGCTCAACGCCGTGGTGCCCGACGAATTCACCCAGGCGCTGATTGCCCTCAACGTCGCCCGGGAGGCCGGCATCAAGCGGGTCGTCTACCTGTCGGTGATCCACAGCGACGTCTACGTGAACGTGCCCCACTTCGCGGGCAAGTTCGGCGTCGAGCGGATGATCGAGGCGATGGGCTTCGAGGCCACCATCCTGCGCCCCGCCTACTTCATGAGCAACGAGATGACGGTCAAGGACGTCGTCCTCCAGCATGGCGTCTACCCCATGCCCATCGGCGCCAGGGGTTTGGCCATGGTCGACGCGCGCGACCTCGGCGAGGTCGCCGCTCTCGAACTCATCCGCCGGGAGCGGGCTGACGGGCCGCTTCTCCTGGACCGGATCAACGTCGTCGGGCCCGAGACGCTGACGGGCGAGGCCGTGGCCGCGATCTGGTCGGAGGTGCTGGGCCGCCCGGTCGCCTACGGCGGCGACGACACCGCCGGGTTCGAGCAGAACCTCCGGCAGTTCATGCCGGGCTGGATGGCCTACGACATGCGCCTGATGGCCGAGCGCTTCCTGACCGACGGCATGGTCCCGGAGGCCGGCGACGTCGAGCGCCTGACCTCGCTCCTGGGCCGCCCGCTGCGCACCTACCGCAACCTGGCGGCCGAGATCGCGGCCTCGGCCTGACGGACGGCGCTCACGCCACCCCATCGAAGGACCATCGTCATGATCTATTCGACCGCAACCGTCCCGGTGAACCCCGAGGGCGAGGCTCCCCTAACCCGCGCGCAGGCCTGGGCGGGCCTCGTCCTCAAGGCCCGCGACGCCCGCCAGTTCCTGCCGCCGGGGCTCTGCACACGTTGCGAAGTGGTGGAGGAGAGCGCCACGCATATCGTGCGCGAGGCCACCATCGGGGGTGTCGACCTGCGCGAGATCATCGCATTCGAGGCCGGGGCCAAGGTGACCTTCTTCCAGGCCACCGGCCCGCGGGAAGGGGCCATCGTCAACGAGCTGTTCGAGGACGAGGAGGGCGCGCTGCAGCTTCGGTTCTACTGCTACCTCGGCCTGCGCGGGAAGGAACCGGGCGGTCGCGAGGAGCAGGCCGAGCAGGCGCAGTTCGACGGCGGCAAGGGCTACAAGGCTGCGCTGCTGTCGACGCTGAAGCGTACCCGCGAGCTGCTCGCCTAGAGCGCGCTTTAAGGGCGCCGAGGCGGGGCTGCCTCGACACCGGGAAGCTGGCCATCGGTCCGGGCGTCCGTGCATTGCTTCGTTCGGCTTGGCGGCATGAAGCGCGCTTCATGCCGGCCGGCCTCAGTCGGTTGCCGACCGGTAGGAACGGAGTTCATAGACGATGGAGCGGTGCGACGGACGCCAACCGAGTTCGCGCTCCGCCTTCTCCCCCGAGACGACCTGATCGCACGCTATGGCGTCGGCGAACGCCCAAAGCACCGAACGCGCGTACTCGAGCGCCCATGCTTCCACCCGCCCCCCGGCACCGGCCCCCTCGCTCGCCGCTCGCGCGATCTCGATGAGGGGCGTCGCCGCTCCGTGGACGCCGTTGAAGACCGAACCTGCCGGTGCCCGTTCGAGCGCGAGCGCGTAGAGGTCGGCGAGGTCGTCGGCGTGCACCGTCGTCCAGCGGTTCCGCCCGTCGCCGACGTAGCGCGCCACGCCGTGCTCCTCGGCCGCGCCAACCATCATCATCGCGGTGCCGCCCCGGTTGCCATAGACCCAACCCGGCCGGATCACGACCGGGTGAATCCCGTGGTCCGCCGCGCCAAGGATCTCCCGTTCGAGGGCTTCGCGGAAGCGGACGAGTTCGACCGCACTCAGCGGGCTGTCCTCGGTCGCGGGCGTGTCGCCGGTCGACCCATAGACCAAGCAGCCGCTCGTATAAACGAACCGCTTGGACGTTCCGCGGAGCCCGCCGATGATCGCGCGCACCGCCGTCTCATCGTAAGCCGCCGTGTTCAGGTCGCCCGGCGAGGCGGCATGGACGACGGCATCGACCCCGTGGACGGCGTCGGCGACGCTGGCCCCATCGGAGAGATCTCCGTGAACGACCGTGAAGCCCTCGCCTCCCAGCTTGGCCGCACTCCTCTCCGAGCGGGCGAGCCCGACGACTTCGTGGCCGCCCCGTTTCAGGCGTCGTGCCACGGCGCCCCCGATCAACCCCGTCGCCCCTGTCACCAAAACTCGCATGCCCGCCACCACCTTGACTTCGACATGGCCGTTTAAGCGGACCTGGGGACCGGATGGAAATCGTACGTTCTGATGTGACGGTATCGCTCGCGCCGATGGCTTCAGACCGCCGCGGCGACCTCGGCGACGACATCGCGCAGCCACGCGGTGGCCGGGTGCGCGTCAGCTCGCCGGTGCCACATCAACGCGAGCGGCCAATCGGGCAGTATGACCGGCGGCTCGTGCACGGTGATGCCGACCCCGACGTCGGCACACCGCCGGGCGACGCGGGCGGCGAGCGTTGCGACGAGGTCGCTCTCGGCGACGATGAAGGGCGCGACCAGGAATTGCGGCAGGCTCAGCACCACGCGGCGTTTGAGCCCCAACTCGGCGAGCTTGCGGTCGACCAGTCCCGCGCCGTCACCTTCGGGTGAGACCAGGAGGTGCGGCACGGCCACGAAGGCTTCGAGGTCGACGCCGTCCGCGAACGCGGGGTGCCCGCGCCGGGCGACGCAGGCGAAGCCTTCCCGGAGCAGCGGCTGCGTGAGGATGCGCGCCGATGCTTCGACCGGAACGCCGACGGCGAGGTTCGCCTCGCCGCTGTCGAGGAGTTCCACCGCCTCGCCCCGGCCGAACATCCCGCGCACGCGCAGGTCGATGCCCGGCGCCTCGTCGCCGAGGCGCGCCAGCAGCGGCGGCAACAGGACGAACGCGGCGTAGTCGCTCATCGCGAGCGTGAACGCACGCTCGGCGGTTGCGGGCTCGAAGCCGTCGGCCTGCAACGCGCCGCGCACGAGGCGCAGCGCATCCGCCACGGGGCCGGCGAGGTCGTCGGCGCGGGCCGTGGGCCGCATGCCTGACGGGGTCCGCACGAACAACTCGTCGCCCAGCAATTCCCGCAGGCGGGTGAGGGTGCCGCTCATGGCGGATTGGCTGAGACCGATGCGCAGCCCGGCACGCGTCACATGGCGCTCGGCGTAGAGGGCGTCGAACGCCTTCAGCAAGTTCAGGTCGAAGCTGCCTATATCCATACGCGTCCTTGGGTCGTCAGCTCGGCGGCCGCTTCCCCTGTTGGGGGTTCGAAAACGGATTGCCTCGAATCCATCCGTTCCACCCGTAGCTCACTGCCTCACCAGCCAGGCCGCAAGCGGAAGTTCCCGGTTTCTGTACAGGGGCGGGCGCACCCGCTTCATCAGGGGAGCGTGATGGTCGCGATCTTCCTGCTGCCCCAGTCGACGATGCTGCGCCTCTCGCGCGAGGCAGGCTGCAGCGTGACACTGGCTGAGGCCCTGGCGGCGCAGCTTTGACCGGGTACGAGGGCCGAACGCGCGCCCGACCAGGCACCTGTGATGCGCTGCCTGGCGGAACTGGTGATCCTGGTCGGCGTCACCGACTCGACCGTGGCCGAGCGCGTGCCCGCCGCCCGACGGTACCCAGACCCGGTCCACCTCGTTCCACCGGGACCTATCGCGGAACGCGTGGTGGCCACCGCTGATGGCGGCCGCCTGGCCATGGGCTTTCTTCTCGTACTCACCACGAACGGGGACGAGCCGAATATCGCCTCCGCGGGTCCGGGCACCATGCTGCTGACGTGGACCTGCATCACAACAACAAGAAAGGGCCGCTCAAAGACCGAGCGGCCCTCTCTCACTCTAAGTTGCCACGACGCGGAACTTTGGTGTTCGAACGCGGGACACTCGTTCGGCTATCACCTGATTCGGGGTGTCCTGGAGTTTCGGCAATCCGGCCAGGGAAAAGTTCACCAGACCGGAAGAGGCCGCTTGCAGGGGCGCCGGGGACCCGGCAACCTGAGCTCCTCCTTGAACGGGAAGCCCCCGCCATGATTGCCCTCTCGAAACGGAAGAAACCCGCCACCGCCGCCTGAGCCCCTCGCTCGGCGTGCTCACGCGCGTCCCGTTTTCAGAGAGCACTTCCCCGATGACGAACACCGGCTTCACGCAGGCGTCGCAGATCCGCGCCTTGCTCCTCGACCCGTCCCCGATCTGCGGCCCCCGCGAGCCCCGGTCGCCCCTCACGCTGCAGCAGCGTCAGTTCGGCGGCGAAGATCTCATGTGGGACGCCCGGTCCGACCAGCACGCCCGGCTGGATCCGCTCGTCAGGCGCGAGGACCTCCCGCGCGAGTGTCGGCTCGCCATTCAAGCGGCGCTCACGAAGCCGACCGCCGCGACCGCACTGCGGGCCGAGCGGGCGCTGCTCGTCGCCTGCGAGAAGAAGGGGGCGCCCGAGCATCTCGCCACTCCGCTCTACGACGCCGCGCAGATCATGCCCTACTACGCGGCCGCCTTCGGCAGCGCGGAAGCGGCCGCGCGGATCAGCGCCCGGTCGCTCGATGTCGCCTGGCTGCACCTGCGCGGCAATGACCTCGGCCGGGGCTGGCTCGCGCTGCGGGCGGCCCTGCTGTGGGCGAGCGACGCTCAGGAGGATCTCCGCGACGTCGAGTATACGCCCCGGCCTCTGTTCGACCGGCTGACCGCATTCGATTTGCAGGCGCTCTCGTTTGCCCGCGCATTCGCAGTCATCGCCAAGGCCGAGCGGATGATCGCCGACGAGGATGCCATCTTGCGCGGCGGCGCCGGGGCGCAGGGAGGAGCCACGCCCGAGGTCGACGACCTGCCTGGGTTGGAGGAGATGCCTTCGCTGGGCGAGTACCTCGCTGCGGCGAGCGAGCCTGCGCCTCAGGCTCCTCCGCCCACCCGGCCGGCTCTGTCGCGCGTCGTCATCACTTACGTGGATCACCTCCCAAAGCCGTCGAAGTACGCGGTCGAGCGCGGGGATAGCCCTCGGGCCCTGGCCGAGCCGTTCGCGGGAAAGGCGCTTCCACTCGCGCCGCCGCCGAACCCTGCCGCCTTTGCGGCAAGGCTGAACGCGGAGTTCCCGTGGGCGCAAGAGGTCAATGAGCTCTACGCCAACGCGCTCGTCGGCGCGACCTTCGCGGCCCTGCCGCCCCGCATCCTCGTCGGCGGCGCCGGTGGCGGCAAGACCTCGTGGGCCAGGGCGGCCTTCGAGGCGGCCGGGCTGACCTCGACGCTGTACTCCGGCGCCGGCGTCGCGGACGGCGGCACGTTCTCGGGGACGTCCAGGCAGTGGAGCACCTGGCGCTTGGGCGTGTCGCTCCAAGCTTTGCTCCGTGCTCAGGCCGCGAGCGTGGGGATCATCGTCGATGAAGTGGAGAAGGGGACGCATGACAGGCGGCACGGGCGCCTCGACGAGACGCTCCTTGCCTTCCTGGAACGGAGCTCAACGGCTCGCCGCATCTTCGATCCCGCCCTGGAGTGCGAAGTCGACCTCAGCGGAGTCTCCTACATCCTCACGGCGAACGACCTCGCGGGGCTGTCCCGGCCGCTCCTCGACCGGGCCCCGCCGATCCGGTGGCCAATGCCACGGGCCGAGGACCTGCCCATCGTCGCCGGCAGGATCCTCGCGGATCTCCGCCGGGAGCGCGGGCTCGCCGAGGCGTGGTTGCCGGACCTCGATGGCCAGGAGCTCGACCTCCTCTCCGACCGGTGGAAGGGGGGCAGCCTGCGGCCCCTGCGCCGGCTCGTCGAGGCAGTGATCTCGGGCCGCGAGGCCTTCGCCAGGTCGATGCCGAACTGAAGGGGGATGCCATGCACACCGACCTGCACATCATCGCGTCCAGGATCCAGACCGCGTGGGAAGCCCGCCGGATCTGCAGCCTCGTCGGCAGGGGCTGCCGCGCCAGGGTCGTGCGCCTCGGCCGTCTCGCCTCCGCCGGGCGGATCGAGCCCACCCTGGCCCTGCAGCTCGCCCGTGAAGTGGAAGCTCTGGCCTTTTGCTTCCTCCCTCTGCCTGCGGAGGACCAAGATGATCGTGGATGAGTTCTACAGGATTGGGGCAGACGCCATCCATGAGCATGACTTCAACAGGAGCTTTACTGTCACAAGCGTCGTTCCTTCTTGGAGCGGCCCCGTCGTGCAGTGGCGCCCTATCAAGGGCAAGCGGCTCGCGCCGGATCCCGAATTCGATCACCTCCGGCCGGCGGCCGTCCTCGATGCCCTCGCCCGGACGCTCGCGCACCGCTGGGCGAGCGGGCGGCCGCTGTGCCCCCTGGACTGGAAGCAGCGGCTGACGTCCGGAATGCCGCAGCTGTTCCCCTTCGAGCCCGAAGTCGGCAACGGCTGGATCTGGCTAATCGCATCGGCCGCGAACCACCTCTCCGCCGTGAACACCTGCAACGACATGCGGACACATGATCTGAAGGACAAGTACGGCACTTTGAGGTGGGATATTGCCTCTGTGGAATTTCATCAAGAAGTGGAGGAATACACGAGTTGCGTTGATAGATTGTCAGGATATATCTGCGAGGATTGCGGCGCTCCAGGAGCGATACAGTCTCTCAGGGGGTGGGATCGGTGCGTGTGCAGTCGACATGCCGTCCCCTCGATCCGTTGAGATCTACCGGAACCGGGTGCGGCGCTGCTGGTCGGTGCGGGTCGGCGGGCGGGTCGTGGGGCACGTCCAGGAGATCACGCTGGCCGGCGTGACGCTCAGGGCGTCGGAGGCGGGGCGGCTGCGCTGCCTCCGGACCGGGGCCCGCGACGTCCATGCGTGGGCCAGCGGCGAGGTGGCGGAGGGGGCCCGGCCGCCGGGCGCGGTGCGGCTCCGGTACCAGCTGGATGAGCCCGGGTTCCGGGCGGGAGGGAGGGTCGTCACCGCCGCGGCGGCGGTCTGGTTCGAGGCGGATGGGTTGGCGTGGATCGAGGGAGGCGGCTGTGAAGATCTGGATTTTCAGCGACCTGCACACGGACGCGACGCCCTGGACGCCGCCCGAGGGGCTGGCATGTGACCTGGCGATCTGTGCCGGCGACGTCGCCGATGGCCTGACGAAGCGATCCATCCCATGGCTGCGAGAGCACGTCGTCCCGAGGGCGCGGGAGGTCGTCTACGTCCCGGGCAATCATGACTTCTGGCGGACCCGATACCCGGATGAGATCGCGGCCGCGCGCGAAGCCTCGATCATCGCAGGTATTCGCATGCTCGACTGCGGACAATCCTTTAATTTTGAGGGAACTAAGATCATCGGGGCGACCTTGTGGACTGACTACCGGATAACGGGTCACCTGGCCATGGCGCGTTCTATTGCTGGAGATCGCCAGGCCGGGATGCGAGATCACAGGCTGATCCAGACAAGGGATGCCCGCGGGGTCCCGGCGCCGTTCCGGCCGGCCGCGGCTGAGGAGCTCCACCGGCAGCACCGCGCAAGGGTCGAGCGCGCCCTGGCCGAGCCATGGGACGGGACCCGGGTCGTCGTCTCGCATCACGCGCCTCACGCTAGGTCGCTCCTCCATGGCGAGGTCAGGGAGATGATCGATGCGGCGTATGGCTCAGATCTGAGCTCGATCCTGGAAAGGCCGCACGCGCCGGATCTCTGGGTCCACGGGCATATCCACGCCTCGCGCGACTACCAGATCGGCCGGACGCGGGTCATCGCGAACCCCCGCGGGCACGACACGTCGCACCGCAAGCGCGACGGAACGTGGGTCTCCGAGCTGGAGAACCCATCCTTCGATCCAGCTCTCATCCTGGAGATCTGAAGATGCGCCATCTCATCCTTGCGGCCGCCCTCCTCGCCGGGGCGGCCGTCCCCGTCGAGGCCGCCTTCACGACCAAGCTCTCCGACAACCAAGGCCGGACGGCGAGCCTGCGGTGGGAGCCCGGGCCAGGGGGCGTGCGGTGGAGCCTGGCGTGCCTTGACGGGAGTGACCCGCGGCGGCCGGTCGAGCTCTTCACGTACCGGGGCGTCGCGCCGGTCGAGGACGGCTTCGTCGAGGGGCGGTTCGCGGATCCGGCGCTGCCCGGCAGGTTCGTCCTCGCGACGAGGGGCCTCTCGCCCTACTTCCAGATCTGGCTTGAGGGCTGCCCGGCGAACGGCCGGGCCGTCCTGATCCGCCGGGTGCCCTAGGCGGCCGGGGGCTCCTGCTGCGCGAGGACCCACTCGATCCGGGCGACCTGGCGCTGCGCCGCGAGCTCGGCCTGCCCCCTTGAGCCGTACATCGCCTGCCCCCAGGGTGGCGATCGCCTCGGCTCCGGAGGATGGCAGCTTGGGACCCTCGTTGTAATTGCTCATGAATTACGCCTGATGCAACCGAACACGGCTTCGGTATCGTTTCGATGCAGGGCGGGCCCGGCGTTGATCCGGCCCCGCGGGGGAGGCTCAGATCCCGTCGAGCCAGGGCTCGCTGTCATCCCCGGCCCCGGCACGGCCCTGGGCGGCGGCTCACACGATGAAGCCCGGCGGAGGGCCTTGAGCCCGAGGGGCGTCATAAGAGCCTGATGGCGCCGCTGGATCGAGCCGTCCGAGCGCGGGATGGGGCCACGGGGTCCCGGCCTGGATGGGCATCACGAACCCCGGGAAATCATCCGGGCCAAGAAGGACTTCGCGCAGACCGCCAGCTCATCGGGCCGGTGGCGCCGGTGGCCGTCGCCGAGGCGGCCAGCGAGCGTGCCAACGGCGTCGTGCGTCAGACTGTGATGTCGATCCCGGGCCGCATCTTCCGCGGAATGGCGGGCTTCTCCGACTACAAGGTCCGCCGGTAGTACGAGCCGGCGACCCGCACCTGCAGGGCTGCCCTGGGGGAGGCGCAGAAGGCCGAGGCCAAGTTCATCCGCGATGCATCATAGGGACGTCTTTGACGACAACGACCTCGACGTCCTGAAGGACCTCACCGCGCCCGGCATCGAGGTCCTGTTCGACGGGATAAAGCGGGCGACGCAGGCGCTCGTCCCGAACGAGCCGGCGCCGATCGCCGACTGGATCGAGGGCAACCTAGTCAACCCGAACGGGCCCTGGCCGCGACCGGTCGAGCTCGACGTCGTCCAGCGCGCCGTCGCCTCCGCCTTCCAGGGGGAAGGGGCTTGGCGCATCAACTGGCTCAAGCCGCCCCACGCCGGGTCGAGCACGCTGCTCGCCCTCATCCACATCTACTTCGGCGCGCACGAGGGCCACGACACCATCTTCTACGAGCGGTCGGACGGCGACGCCCAGAAGTAGCACGATGACCGCCTCTACCCGATCCTGACGTCCTCGACCGCCCTCGTCGGAGTCTTGCTGTGGATCAACACCCAATCGTTACCCCAGGCTGGATCAGGGGCAAGCCCTTGAAGCTAAATTGGAAATACTAATTCAAGTGGGGTCCCGATCGGCGCCGATCGCGACACCACTTGGAGCCAGTTATTTAATGCACCATCAATGTTTTGGGTAAAAATCATTGTAGGGGTTCGCTTCGTGCTGATACACAAACAAGCGATTCATGCTGCAAAAATTAACTACCGAAACAATTTACGTCAAAATATAGCTAATTGTGTTACGCAATATCCGGAATTACATCACATGATTGCTTGAAGTTGTACGATTTTAGCGGTGCTTCAATGACCGTAACATGGTTGGATTGGTTCGCATGGACACGATGCGAACTGCAACGTAAAATTTACCGGACTGCTAATTTGCGGCTCCCCAACGATCTGAAGACACCGGAGGGTGCCATGCGCGTCCTCACATCCCGATGCGCTATGAAGGCAGTAGAAGCACAGCGCACCGGCGAAATTTTACCTGAAGTGGAACGCTTCCTCTCGGTGCTGTGCTCTTATTTTGTAGTTGATAACAGCGATACAAATGCAATATCAACTCGTAATTTGAGATTGGAACGTCATTTAGTACCGCATCTAGTGAAATTGGCGCTAGAAGAACCCGAGATCGCTGAATGGTTAGAGCTTTGTCGCGAATTTCCAATTCTATATATCGATTTTCCGATGAATTCCTGGATGATTTCACAATCTGTGCAGGTGGGAGCGATATTCGTAGATAACGGGGTTGCTGAAATGCACGATCTCGCGGTTGGATTTGGCGATCTACGTCATCCCACCATCTCGGTTGTGCTGGCACCAAAGGACACGAGGTGCAAGCGCCGCCTCGTTTGGGAAATGGGAACGGAGAATGTTCACGATGAGTTGTTGGGCGGCGCTTTAGATGATCTTGCCGGTCAAATACCATCAACTCGAGATTTGATCGCGGCAAGCGGCTTGGCATTGTCTGATTTTTGCCGCTTGATGGAGAAAATGGTCGGAGCAGTACTTTTCCAAGAAAATTCACTTCAGGCAGCAGCAGCACCAGCAATGTGGGCCAACCAACTGCCGTCTGATCGTGTACGGCGTGCCGCGTGCTTACGAGAGGGCGCCAATCGCAATAATAGTGATGAGGTTCGCTCTCTGTTTAGGATCGTAAGAATTGGCCTTGTGCCAGATACCGCACGGAGAGGCCTCCCGAAGGCCGCGACTATTTCTCAGCATAGTCCGCTGCTCTGCCCGGTTTGGGTGCGTGGACATTGGCGCAATCAACGACATGGGTCAGGCCTATCCGAGACTCGCCGAATTTGGATCGATCCTCATCATAAAGGCCCAAGAGACGGACTCGCGAGGCAGCTAATGAACCTGATTGAGTCTTGATTTCAAAGTGTATCGCCAAGACGAGATCTGCGCGCGACGGCGTTGTGCTGGCAACCTCGACGCGCTCGGGCTGGCTTAGCGCAATTGCAGCCACGCTGCAGCCGCTGACGGAGCTTCTACGCCGGGAAGTGATCGGCGGCTGCGACGTCCTGCACGGCGATGACACGTCGATCCTAGTGCTGGCCCTGGCACGGGCAAGGCGAGCACCGGACAGCTGTGGACCTATGTGCGAAACGAACGCCCCCACGACGGCGTTCGTCCGCCAGCAGCTATGTTCTTTGCCTCGCCCGACCGTCGGGGCGAGCGCCCGCTCGCCCACCTAGCGGCCTTCTGCGGCGTGTTGGTGGCCGACGGCTATGCCGGCTTCAACGGGCTGTACGAGGCTACCCGTGCCGGCGGCGCCCTGACCGAGGCGAGATGCTGGGCGCATGTGCGCCGCAAGATCATCGACGTGCACGCCGCGACGGGCTCGGTCCTCGCAGTGGAGGCGCTGGAGCGGATCGGGGCGCTCTCCGGGGTCTAGTGCGACATGCACGGCAAGCCGCCCGATGCGCGCACTCGCGAGCGACAAACCCGCTCGAAGCCGCTGGCCGAGGCGCTGAAGGCGTTTGCCGAGACGAGCCTGGCCCAGGTCCCGAGCCAGTCCGACCTGGCCAAGGCGTTGCGCTACATGCTGGCGCGCTGGCCGGCGCTCATGCGCGCCTTCGATGACGGGCGTCTCGCCCTCGACAACAACGCGGCCGAGCGGGCGCTGCACTGCGCTGCGTGGCGGTCGGGCGCAAGAACTACCTGTTCGCGGGATCCGAGCCGGGCACCGAGAACCTGCTGCGCTCGACCCCGCGGCTGGACCCGTTCGCTCTCGACCTGTTCAACCCGGTGTACGGCCAGCCCAAGCCGCCCTTCACGCGCCGCTACAGCGCCAGCGAGAACGTCGGCAATACCGCCGTCTACGCGCAGGACCAGATCGCCCTGAGCCCGGAGTGGAAGCTCCTGCTCGGCAACCGCACCGACTTCTACAACCAGACCTTCCGCGACAAGGTCGGCGGGGAACGCACAGAGCAGGACCGCACCGGCTTCTCGCCGCGCGCCGGGTTCGTCAACCAGCCACTCTCCTTCCTCTCGCTCTACGGCAACGTGGCTGCCTCCTTCCGTCCGAACACCGGCTTCGACAGCGCGACGAGGCCCTTCGCCCCGGAGACGGGCTTCGGCTACGAAGTCGGAGCCAAGCTCGACCTCTTCACGGGCTTGAGCGTGACGGCCGCGGCCTTCCACATCGAGAAGGAGAACGTCCTCACCACCGATCCCGAGGATTTCTTCTTCCAGATCGCGGCCGGTGCCGTTCGCAGCCAGGGCTTCGATCTGAGCTTCGTCGGGCAGGTGACGCCCGAGTTCCGAGTGATCGGCGGCTACGCTTTCATCGACGCGGCGGTGACGCGCGACGAGGTCCTGCGGGTCGGCTCGCCACTCCTCAACATCCCGCGCCACTCGGGCAGCCTGCTCGGCGTGTATGAGGTCCAGGGCGGCGACTGGAAGGGCTTCGGGATCGGTGGCGGCGTCCGGGCCGTGGGCTCGCGCCTCGGCGACAGCGGCAACGAGCGGTTCCGGCTGCCGGGCTACGTGCTTGCCGACGCCCTCGTCTACTACCGGTACGAGAACCTGCGCTTTGGGCTGAACGTCGACAATATCTTCGACGCAACCTACTACGAGCGCTCCTACAACTCGTTCTGGGTCGGCGTCGGCGAGCCTCGGCGCGTGACCGTCAGCATGACGGCCCGCTTCTGATGGGCGTGCATCGAGTGACGCTTCCAGCGTCGACAGGTGCACCGCTCACGTCTGAACGCATCGGCTCCGTCGATGCGCTCCGCGGGCTGGTGATGGTGCTGATGCTCCTCGATCACCTGCGCGAGACGTGGTTCCTGCACGTGCCCGTCGCTGATCCGATTGACGCCAGGACTGCCCTGCCAGCCCTGTATCTGGCCCGCCTCGCGGTCAGCCTGTGCGCGCCCGTCTTCGTCGCGCTGACGGGCGTGGCCGCATTCCTCTTCAGCACCCGGCACACGCGGGCGGCGACACGCGCCTATCTGGTGAAGCGCGGTCTCGTGCTGATGGCCCTGGAAATCCTCTACCTCTCCGAACTGTACTGGGGCGTGGCCAGTCCGACCCTCTGGCTTCAGGTGATCTGGTGCATCGGCGTGTGCATGATCGTCCTCGCGACGCTGATCGGCCTGCCGCGCTCGGCCCTCCTCGCGATCGGGCTCCTGATCGCCTACGGTCACAACCTTCTCGACCCGATCCAACTCCAGCCCGATCAGCCCTTGTTCCCCGTCTGGGCCATGCTGCACCACCGCGACACAATCGCGCTGCCGTTCGGACTGGTCGCGAAGACGACCTATCCGGTGCTTGCATGGATCGGCGTCATCGCGCTCGGCTACGCGATCGGCCCGTGGTTCCTGCCCGGGGTCGAGGTCCGCACGCGCGAGCGGCGTCTTGTGGGGCTCGGCTGCATGATGCTGATCGCCTTCGGGTTGCTGCGCCTCGCGAACAGCTACGGCGAGAAGCCCTGGTTCGTTGTCGACGGCAGCGCCCTGCGGACGGCGATGAGCTTCTTCGCGCTGACGAAGTACCCGCCCTCGCTGCTGTTCCTGTTGCTGACGCTTGGGATCGGTGCGCTGCTCCTCGTCGCCCTGGAGCGGGCGCGCGCTGCTCCAGCCGTCACGGCGTTGGCGGTGTTCGGCGGTGCCCCGATGTTCTTCTACCTGCTCAACCTGACGGTGCTGCGGGCGCTGTATCACGCCGCCCACGCGATTTGGGGCTCGACGCAGAGCTTGCTATCCGGTGTAGCGAACTACGCCTGGGTGTTATTGTGGTATGTTGGGCTGATCGTGCCCCTCTACCTGCCGACAGCGTGGTTCTCGTGCTTCAAGGCGTCACGGCGCGAAATCGCTTGGCTGAAGTACCTCTAGGGCCGAACCCAGCAGCTTGACCGTGCGAAGGGTGACCTCCGATCCCATCCAGACCACGGTGGTAGCGTCTCGGATGTCCGCTTGGATCAGAAAGTGATCCCTTACTACCGGACACAAAGATCTTATTCCGCCAGCCGTGTGCCGGCCGTCTTGGTGCTTGGCCCGACGCCTTGA
The DNA here is from genome assembly GCF_003058325.1 of Methylobacterium currus. Classification (NCBI taxonomy): domain Bacteria; kingdom Pseudomonadati; phylum Pseudomonadota; class Alphaproteobacteria; order Hyphomicrobiales; family Methylobacteriaceae; genus Methylobacterium; species Methylobacterium currus. The sequence continues at coordinate 3,968,336 of NZ_CP028843.1, read as the reverse complement.
GGGACCGGCACTGATGCGCCCGCGTAGTTGCTGTTGATGTAGAGCGTGGCCTTGTCCGTGACCTGTAACTTCTTGGCGATGACCACCGTCCACGGCGATTGATCGGATACCTTGTTGCCGTTGCCGCCAATCAAAAGTGTTGCGTTCGGAAGATAAACCGTACCGTACATTTTACGGATGTTCTTCGCGGTGAGTTCAATCGTTCCTGAAAAGCTACGATCGGTCATCAATGCAAATCCGGCAAAAATCCCTCCCTTGCGCCCTTCCAGAGACAGACCGGCATTGCCGTTGAGATTGATCGACGCGAAATCTTTTAGAAACACCACAGCATCGGTTCCGACGATCTGTGCGTTGCCGCTCATCGTCAACGATCCGCCCGTAAAGTAATGCTCCCCGGCCGACAGCGTAATGGTTTCATTGCCGGACAACTCGATGTCGCCACAGTGAAGCCCTGGGTTCAGATAGGTTGTGCTGGTGATACTCGTCGTATCGCACCCGGTCGGGAACGCGATGTTCAACGCGGCAAAAGGGTCCGGCATGACGCGTGTGCCGGTGAGGGGGTTGGGACTGATCGCGCCGAACGCACCGCCTGCGGCACGCGCATCACCCGCAGTCACCAATGCGCCCCCCGTTGCAGCGAGGTCGCTGTTGCTCTGCACGAGGCATCCGGCCGCGTTCAAGGCTCCGCTGCTATCGAGACCGACAACCGTGCCGCCGCTGCTCTGGATGCCTAGCACGCATAAGGGACCGCTGGCGTAGCGGATGGCTTTGGCCGTGACGTGCAGGTTCCAGCCGCCGGGGGGAAGGAGGCTGCGGAAGAACGACGGACGATTTGCGCCTTGACTGACCGTCATCGCAGAAGCTTTGAGATCCAACACTGCGGACGAGGTGACAGCCCAGCGCAAGCGCATGGGGTCGGCCAAGTTGTCTGCAAACACTCTGGTCCGCTCGGTGGTAGCGGTAGAGAGATCAACGCCCAACTCGGCCGCGCCTTTCAGGGCGGCTGTGTCCACGATGGTTTGTAGCTTTGTACGAGTGAAGAAGACCTCGGCCACCTCCACGGCTCCAAGTGTGGCCATTGCAAGGACCGGCAGCGCCGTAGCGAGGATGATGATGACCGCGCCGCTCTGGTCTCGCTGAAATGCCCGCGCCCGGGCAAGCGCACACGTTCCCGCGGCCACGTTCAATTTCGTTAACACTTGTTTACGCCAGCTCGCACCGGACAAGATATCGTCCGCCGTATGATACTCTCTCCAACTAGGGGTAGCGCAACGTAAGTAAAAATATCATAAATTATGCGCTGAACGCTCATAATCAATTTCAGCCTTAAGTTGCAACTTCATTGCAGGAAAGTGCCGTAGGTAATTATTACTTCTTCATAAATATCTAACTATTTTTGGCTTGCGACCTCCGCGGTCCACAATGCGGATGTGCGTTTCGCAGTGAGAAAACGAGCGTTTTCCACCACCATCTGCGTTTCGCGCGGTCAAGTCGAAAGAGTTTTGACCATAATGTGGATTGTGTGAGCGGATCTGTCGGGCGCTGGCCCGTCGCCAGCGCCCCGGCACGAAGGCCGCAGGACTCCTGCCTCCGATCTCGTTGACTCGACTCAGGACCCTGAAATACCAATGGCTCGACGGTTCCCTTCGGGGATCAAAAGGGAACGCGGTGAGGTGCTGCAAGCACCGAGACCGTGGCTGCCCCCGCAACTGTAAGCGGTGAGCCTTCCGCCACCATGTCACTGGGCAGCCTCGCTCGGGAAGACGGTGAGAGGGCAGCGACCCGCGAGCCAGGAGACCTGCCGTCAGTCGTGGTCACGCGCGAAGCGCGTCGGGCGGGGTGTCCTGGCGGGTGTCGGCACGGGTCTTCGGGATCCGGGCGGCCTTGTTCGCGGTGACGTGCCACTGCCGTTACCCAGGTCTCGACCGTGTCCCCTTCCCGCCTGTCGCTCGCTTCAACGTTCTTCACCTGCGTCGCCACTTTCGTGGCTCCTCCTGCCGACGCCCAGGAGGCTGCGGGCGAGATCCGCCTCGACGAGATCGAGGTCGCGGCCCCTACGCCCGTGCCGTCCGGCGCCGCGTCCGCCAGCGCCGGCTATGTCGGCGGTGTCACGGGCATCGGTGGCGCCCTCATGACCGTCAATTCCGCCAGCGCCGGGATCATCTCGGGCGCGCAGCTCAACAGCCGCCCGGTCACCCGCCCGGGCGAAGTGCTGGAGGAGGTGCCGGGCCTGATCGTCACCCAGCATTCCGGCGAGGGCAAAGCCAACCAGTTCTTCCTCCGCGGCTTCAACCTCGACCACGGCACCGACATCGCCATCCACGTCGACGGCATGCCGGTTAACATGCGCACGCACGCCCACGGCCAGGGCTACGCCGACCTCAACTTCCTCATTCCGGAACTCGTTGGGGCGGTCGAGTTCCACAAGGGCCCGTACTTCGTCCGCGACGGCGACTTTGCCTCGGCAGGGTCGGTGCGGATCGACTACCTCGACAAGCTCGACCGCAACATCGCGCTGACCACGCTGGGCAGCTTCGGCTTCAAGCGCGGGCTCTCCGCCGCCTCCGTGCCGCTCGGTACGGGCAACCTCCTGGTGGCGGGCGAGGCGCAGACCTATGACGGGCCGTGGGTCGTGCCCGATGCCCTGCGCAAGCTCAACGGCGTCGCCCGCTACAGCCAGGGCACCGCGACCGACGGGTTCGCAGTCACCGGCATGGCCTACTGGTCTAAGTGGAACGCCACAAACCAGATCCCCGAGCGGGCGGTGGCGGAGGGCATCATCGGCCGCTACGGCACGCTGGATCCCACCGACGGCGGCGATACCGGGCGCTTCTCGCTCTCCGGGCGCTGGAGCCAGTCGGGCGCGGGCGGCATCACCCGGGCCTCGGCCTACGTGATCCGCTACCAGATGAACCTCTGGAACAACTTCACCTACTTCCTCAACGACCCCGTCAACGGTGACCAGTTCCGCCAGCGTGATGCCCGGGTGCTCGGCGGCGGTGAGATCTCCAGGGTCTTCCAAGGCGACCTGTTCGGGTTGCCGATGGAGAACGAGATCGGCGTCCAGACCCGCACCGACGACATCCGGGTCGGCCTGTTCAACACCACCGCCCGGCAGTACCGCTCGACGGTGCTCGACGACCGAGTGCTGGAAGCGAGCGCCGCCTTCTACTACGAGAACCGGGTGCGCTGGACCGACTGGTTGCGCACCAGCGTCGGCTTCCGGGCCGACGGGTACTACGCCGATGTCCGCTCCGACACCGCGGCAAATTCGGGCCGGGCTCGCGACGGCATCGTCAACCCGAAGCTCGGGGTGGTGTTCGGGCCGTGGGCGGATACGGAGATTTACCTGAACTACGGCGGTGGTTTCCACTCGAACGACGCCCGCGGCGTCACCGCGACGGTCGATCCGGCAAGCCCGCTGTTCAACATCAGCCGCTCGCCCTTCCTGGTCCCCTCGACCGGCTACGAGGTTGGGATCCGCAACCGCTCCATCGCCGGACTGGAGACGAGCCTCGCCCTGTTCCGGCTCGATTTCGCATCCGAGAACCTTTTCCAGGGCGACACCGGCACCACCGAGCCGAGCCGGCCGACCCGCCGTTTCGGCATCGAGTGGAGCAACCACTACGCGCTCACCCCTTGGCTGCGGTTGGAGGGCGACCTGACGATCACCAACGCGCGCTTCTCCGACCGCGACCCCGTCGGCCAGCGCGTGCCGGAGGCACCGACCACCATCGCCTCGGCGGGCGTCACCTTCGGCAAGGGCCAGGGTTGGTTCGGTAGCTTGCGCTTCCGGTACTTCGGTCCCCGGCCCCTGATCGAGGACAACTCGGTGCGCTCGAAGCCGACCGCCCTGCTCAACGGCCGGATCGGCTACGCCTTCGACAACGGCGTGAGCCTCGCCCTCGATGTGCTCAACCTGACGAACGCCCGGGCCGACCAGATCACCTACTACTACGAGTCCCGTCTGCCCGGAGAAGCGGCCGCCGTTGCCGACCGACACTTCCACCCGGTCGAGCCGACCGCCGTACGCCTGACCCTGGCGGGGCGGTTCTGACGGGCATTCCTGGCTGAGACGAGCCCTACCATCTGGAGCGGACCCTTGCTGCCCAACCCCTTCGACGATCAGCCTGCCCGTCTCAGGGTCAAGGTCGGGCTCGTCTACGCCGTCCTGATCGCCGCCAACATCGCGGCCTGGGCAGCGGCCTTCGCGACCTTCGCTCATCAGCCCGTCCTGCTCTCGACCGCTTTCCTCGCCTACAGCTTCGGACTGCGCCACGCCTTCGACGCAGACCACATCGCGGCCATCGACAACGTGGTGCGCAAGCTCATGCAGGAGGGTCGGAAGCCCCACTCGGTCGGCTTCTTCTTCTCTCTCGGCCACTCCACCATCGTCATCCTGGCCTCGGGCCTGATCGCCGTGACGGCCGCGGCGATGAAGGACAGCTTCGACCAGTTCCACGACCTCGGCGGCGTGATCGGTACCGCGGTCTCGGCGACGTTCCTGCTCGTCGTCGGCATCGCCAACCTGTTCATCCTGCGAGGCGTCTGGGCTGCGTTCTCCCGGGTGCGGCGAGGCGGCAAGATCGTAGACGAAGACCTGAACACCCTCCTGTCCGGACGGGGGCTGCTGGCGCGCCTGTTCCGCCGGGTCTTCGGGGTGGTCTCGCGCTCATGGCACATGTACCCGATCGGCTTCCTCTTCGGGTTGGGCTTCGACACCGCGACCGAGGTCGCCCTGCTCGGGATCTCGGCGACGCAGGCCACGCAGGGCCTGTCGTTCTGGGCGATCCTGATCTTCCCGGCGCTGTTCACCGCGGGCATGACGCTCCTGGACACGACCGACAGCGTGCTGATGACCGGCGCCTACGGTTGGGCGCTGGCGAACCCGGTTCGCAAGCTCTGGTACAACCTGACTATCACGGCGGCCTCCGCGACGGTCGCGCTGTTCATCGGCGGCCTGGAGGCCCTCGGCCTGATCGGCGACAAGCTCGGGCTCACAGGCGGACTGTGGCAAGCGGTGAGCACGCTCAACGACAATTTGGGCGAGGCCGGCTTCGCCGTCGTCGGCATCTTCGTCGTGGCGTGGATCGCCTCGGTCATCATCTACCGCGCCAAGGGGTACGACCGGCTCGAACCCGCTCGGTGAGGGCGCTGTTGCGAGACGGCGCCCCTCTCGACTGTCGGGCCACGCTCTCCGCGTGGAACAGCCGTGTACTGGCCTCGCGAATATTTCGAAGCGTTGCAGCGAAGCGATTGACCGTGCGTCTCCGCGTCGCTTAGCTGGCCGTGACGGCGCCCCTTGGGGATCAAAAGGGAACGCGGTGAGGGTGATGAACCCGATGCCGTGGCTGCCCCCGCAACTGTAAGCGGCGAGCCTTCCGCCACCATGTCACTGGGCAGCCTCGCCCGGGAAGACGGTGAGAGGGCAGCGACCCGCGAGCCAGGAGACCTGCCGTCAGTCGTGGTCACACGCGAAACGCGCTGGGCGGGGTGTCCTGGCGGGTGTCGAAGGTCCGCCAATCCTGCGTGGAGGCGGTGACCCGAGGCCTCGTTCGCGGTGACGTGCCACTGCCGTTGCCCGAGGCTTATCTCCCGTGCCCCATTCCCTTCACCGCGCTCGCCTGAGCGCGCTGGCGCTCTCCTGCGCCGGTCAGGCACTGCTTGCGGCGCCAGCAGCACACGCCCAGCAGGTCGCCGCCCCATTTGCGGACGCGTCACGAGGCGGGGAGGCTGTCATCCCGCTCGCCGAGATCTCGGTGTCGGCCACCGGCGTGCCCACGCCGGTCACACAGACCGGGTCGAGCGTCACCGTACTCACCTCCGACCTGCTTCAGGCCCAGTAGGTTCGCACCGCGCCAGACGCTCTCCGGCAAGTGGCGGGCCTCAACGTCGTCCAGACCGGCGGCGCAGGCGGCCAAACCTCGGTGTTCATCCGCGGTACCAACTCCAACCACGTCAAGGTCCTGATCGACGGCATCGACGTCAACGACCCCTCAACGCCAAACCGCTCCTTCGATTTCAGCCAGCTTCAGACCGAGGATCTCTCCCGACTGCAGGTGCGGCGCGGCCTCCAGAGGGGCCTCTACGGGGCCGACGCCATCGGCGGCGTCATCTCGCTCGTGACAAAGCGCGGCGAGGGCCCAGCCCGGGCAACTGCCTTCGTCGAGGGCGGCTCCTACGGCACCGGTAACCAGGGCGGCCGCATCTCCGGCTCCGAGGGCATCTTCGATTATTCGTTCTCCGTGCAGCACCTGCGCCAAGCCGCGCTGCCGGTGACACCGTTCGAGCTCCTGCCGGTCGGCGTGCCGCTGCGCACCGCCTTCAGACATCAAGACGGTTTCGACCAAGCTCGGCGCGCAGCTCACCGATACCTTTCGCCTGAACTACGTGCTGCGCTTCTCCGACAGCGCCTATCTCGACCAAGCCGATGGCGGCTTTCCCTACCGGCTGACGCCCTACCGCAACCTCAACGACCAGCAGCAGTTGCTGATACGCGGTGAGGCCGAGTGGACGCCGCTGCCGGGTTTCCACAACGTGTTCGGGGCCAATTACGCGAAGTTTGACCGCCTGTTCGCCGGACCGCTCGACCCGCTCGCGCCACCGACGCCCTCGCCAGCCGGCCCGGCGATCGAGGCGAACTCGCTCGCATACATTGCGTCGCCGCCGATCATCGGAGTGTTAATCGCTTGATCGCGCATCTGACGCAGGATCAGACCGCCCTCGGTGTAGACGCCGCCGAAGTAGACTACGTCGGCGCCGAGGCTCTTGATCTTCGAGGCGAGCGCCGAATAGTCCTTCTCGCCGACGTTGATGCCCTCGAACGCGACCTCGCGCAGGCCGCCCTTATTGATCGCCTTCTTCACCTCATCGGCAAGGCCCCGCCCGTACGGCGTCTTATCGTGGACGATGAAGACCTTCTTGCCAGTGAAGTTCTTCACGAGGTAGTTGCCCGCGACCGTGCCCTGTTGGTCGTCGCGCCGTCAGATGCGGAACGTGTTCCAGAGACCGCGGTCCGTGAACTCGGGGTTGGTCGAGGCCGGCGTGACCTGGAGCGCGACTGACTCGGCGTAGACTTCAGAGGCTGGGATTGAGGCGCCTGAGTTCTGGTGGCCGATCACGAACTTGATGCGGTCGGTCATCAAGCGGTTGGCAACGGAGACAGCCTGCTTCGGATCACCCGCGTCGTCCTCGAACTGCACGGCGATCTTCTCGCCGAGGATGCCGCCCGCCGCGTTGAGGTCATCTACAGCTTGTTGCACACCATTGCGGTTCTGAACGCCGACGGCGGCGCTACCGCCGGTGAGCGGCCCTGCCCAGCCGAGCTTGAACTCGGCGTGCGCCGGCTGCGCCAACGCCGCCACGGCGACCGCCGCGAAGATCCATGACCTCATCATTCGCCCTCTCCCTCTTCAAACGGCGTTAGGCCAGCGGCAGCCGGTGGCGCACGATGGTGACGTGGAAGTCCGCCCCGTAAGGCAGCGCGGCATCGTTGAAGTCGTAAGTCGGGTTAGCCCCTCTGGCCGAGGCCGTGATCGGCCAACCTCATCCGGCTCTCGGGCGTCCTGCACACCACGCCGTCGATGCCGGGCGTTTCACGGCCCGCGTTCTGCTGGGTCACCCGGCGGACCGCGAGCCGTTTTGCGGATGTGGAGCGAACCAGGAGCTTCTGCAGGTTCTTGACCTGCCGAGCCTTCCCGGCTGCCGCGGCACGGAAGATGCGGCCCTGCAATCGCTTCACGGCGTCCTCCGTCGCGGCCCAATCGATCTCGGGCCAAGTCGTCTGTCCGCGTTCACCGGTCAGTTCGGCTGTAACCGTCCAACGTCCCCGGAAAGTCCAAGCGATCCAAAGCGTCTCGACCGTTGAGACCCTGGCGGAAGTCAGCACCCTTGCGGGTCGGGTATCTCCTCGTCGCCGAGGCCCTGTCCGCCCCATAACAGGGCAGTCGGGTGGGCAGGTGCGCATCTACTCCGAAGTCAGACGAGGCACGATGGTGTGCATCTACATGCCCCGGCATCTCGGCGAGGATGTCGACGATCAGGAGATGGTGCCTCCCCTTCCAGAATGCCCCGAGGGCGGCCAGACCGTTCTCATCGTCGATGACGAGCCTAGGTCCGCATGCTGGTGTCGGAGGTCCTGAGCGAGCTTGGCTATCATGCGCTCGAGGACCAGGACGATCCCTCGGCCCTCAAGCTTGTTCAGTCGAAAGTCCGCATCGACCTGCTGGTCACTGGTGTCGGCCTGCCGGGCGGGATGGACATGCGGCAGATCGCTGACGCCGCCCGTGAGCTGCGAGCCGGCATGAAGGTGCTGTTCATTATCCGGTACGCCGAGAACGCCGCCATCAACCGCGGCCATCTCGACCCCGGCATGGCCGTGATGACCAAGCCGTTCGCCGTCGCTGCGCTCGCCAACCGGATCAAGGAGCTGATCTCGGAGTAAGTCTCAACGGAGATGAGCTGAGCGTCAAAAGCCCGCTGACGTTTAGCGGGCTGTCTCAACCGCTTTCAGGCAGCTTTCGTCCGCTTGCCTGCCCCAATTTTCCCCGGCACTGGCGCACTGTCAGTCTCAGCGTCGGAGGCGTCGGAGGGTTCCGGCTTGCGACCTAGACCGTTCTGCCTGGCGAGAGCCGAGCGCGTTTCGGAGTAGCTCACAGAAACCATGGGATAGTCGTGCGGTAGGCCGTAGCGTTCGCGGTACGATTGGGGATTGAGACCATGCCCGGCAATATGGCGCTTGAGCGTCTTGTAGATCTTGCCATCGATAAAGCTCGTTAGCCCGTCACGCGTGATCGATTTTCTGATCTGGGCAGGTGTGGCCTTGTCAGGACCCTGCTCCGGCTTCGCTTCAGGCAGGCCGATATTGCCGAGGGCGGCATGCACGGACTCGATCAGGGCCGTCAGATTGCCGGAGTGAACGTGATTGTTCGCCACGTAGGCCGAAACAATAGCGACTGTGCGATCGATCTGCCGCGTGCCTGACAGGGCGTTCTGACCGGTCATGGATACTCCCTAGAAAAATTAGCTATCAGTCACGGTTTCGTGATGGCTGACGGCGGCCGCTTTGGCAATTGGGAGACGTAAATTCTCCGACCCCGATTGTGGCGCGGAGAGCCGTCGAAATCACCGCGGCTTCCCGTCGCGTTATGAAAGTCGAGAGAAACATATAACGGGCCTGGATCTCCTGGAGGACGGTAATGATGCAATGATTTTGACAATGTCGAGCGATGGTTCAGGATTGGCAGTCGCTCTGTATTGATATAATAATTTTTGTTTACCCTCCAAGATTGTCGTGACTGCAATCTAATCGTCTTCAGTGGAACGGCTTCAGCCGGTTGGGCCCGATGTAATAATCAAGCTAGATGTTCCGACGTTCGCACCCTCATTTGCGAGAGCCGGCTTTCGCCGGCAGTCCACTCCTGGCTATCTTCCGAATCAGATTGGAATTGTTAAAAATTACAGCGAAGTGGGCATAGTTGTTCGACCAAGTATCCTGTGCTAAAGGGCGCGCATGGCCCGCCGCGTAACCTATGACATCCTCGATGCTCCGGACGGACGTTTCACCGTCATCGCGACAATCGAGCCGGACAAGAGATTTTTTCGAACCGAACTCGCGACTCATGCAGAGGCCCAGGAATGGGTCGAAGGCTTGCGCGACATCATGGCGTCCCTGGGCGCGCCCGTGAGCCTTGCCTTGCCTGAGCAGCCTGGTCCGCTCCCGGTGAGCGCGATCCTCTCCTACCTGCGTAAAACAGAGTCGGAGACGGACCCGTAGACCCCCGGAAAGCAATCGTGCGTCAGGCCTGCCACAGCCGGGCCCCCGGGCATGACAATCGTCACGAAATTGTCTGCGCACGGCCGGCATCCCGAGGCAAAGAAGATCACGAAAACGACCTTGCACCAGTCACAAGGAAGGCTTGAAATCCAGCCCGTCTGTTCCAGCCATCGCGGGCGCAGTGGTAGGCTTCGCCGTCGGCGACGACATCTCCAATAGAGGTGCTGCCGCGATCTGAGGCCTCCACTCTTAAGCGGGGGTTGTTCTCCCAACCGCCTTCGTCCCCGTCATTTGTCAGCGGGAATGCCTTGCCCAGCGCATCGGGCAGGGAAAGATCGTCTCGAAGGATGCGACCTTGACCATACGGTCGACCGGCATGGCCTGGCCGCGCGTGGTCACTGTGTAGTCTGAACTGATCTTCTGAAATATCTAGACAGATTTCATATCCGTATTCTTCACATTCTTAAATAAATAGAGACATCAAATTCGTTACCCACAGATCGATGCAGCGCCGCTGCGGCCTGTATAAGTTTCTTCGACATGATTTTGCGTTCCTGCAACTGGTGGCGTAATTACCCATGGGGTATTTTTCGACACGCGGGTTCGTCTGCTCCTCCTATCTGGGCTGGCGGTGGGGGTGATCAGGCAGTGATGGTGGCGAGGAGGGTAGCGAAGGGCGTCGCCTTGGTCCTGAGGGCGGCGGTGGCGACGACGGTGCGCACGTCCGCCTCGCCCCTTGTCGCCCACATCGCACGGTAGCCGTTCGTCACCTTGCGCTGGATCACCGCCGGCCGCAGGTCGCGCTCGCAGGCGTTGTTGGTCACGTCCACCTGCCCTGGGAAGGCTACGAAGGTCAGGAGCTGGTCGCGTGCCCGGCGCATCCGGGCTTGGAGCGCCTGTGCCAGATCGCACGTCGCGGGGGCCTTCAGGATAGCGTCGAGATCCTGCTCCAGTTCGCGCCGCTTGCGCGCCAGGGTCGAGGCGGCCAACTCGGTCAGCCCCCGGGCGAGCCCGAAGGCCTCGTCGAGCCACCACTGGAGCTGCATGGCAATCAGATCGTCGCCGGCTTCCACCGCGTAAGCCACGTCGCGAGCGAGATGCGCCAGGCAGGTCTGCTGGCGTTCGCAATGACCCTGCTGAGCCGAGTAGCGGTCGGAGATCCAAACCGCCGGCCTATGTCGGAACGCGGTTTGGCTGATTCGTTATCGGGATGAGCCGCAGCGATCTGGAGCGCCTGAGCAGGGAGGAGCTGATCGAGCTGGTGCTGAAGCTGCACCGGCCGGAGAAGACGTCGCGCACCTCGTCCAAGCCGCCGGCGAGCGACCGCAAGGAGCGGCGCGAGAAGGCCCGGCCGGGCGGGGCCAAGCCCGGGCATGAGGGCCACAAGCGGGCGCTGACCACCGATCCGGATCAGGTCATGGAGCATCGGCCGGCCTCATGTTCGGCCTGCGGCGCGCCACTGCCCACCGATCTGCCGGCCGAGGTGATCAGCGTGCACGAGCGGATCGACCTGCCGCTCGTTCGCCCTCTGGTCGAGCAGCACCGGCGTCTGTGCGTGACCTGCCCGGCCTGCCGGACCCGGGTCGCCGCCCCACGACCGACGGGAGCCGACGCGACGCCGTTCGGGCCGCGGCTGCACGCGGTGACGACCTACCTGAAGACGTTCCAGGCGCTGTCCTACGAGCGGCTGCAGGCCGCGCTGTCGGACCTGTTCGGGCTGAGGCTGAGCCAGGGCGGGCTGATGAACGTGCTGCGACGCGCTCAGCACTGTTTTGCCGAGGGCCGGGATGCGGCGCTGGCGCGTCTGCGGCAGGCCCCTGTTGGGGCCTCGGACGAGACCGGGGTGCGCACCGAGGGCGCCAACAGCTTTCACTAGGTGTTCCGCTGCGAGGACGCAGTGGTGCATCATGCCGCCTCGAGCCGGTCTGCTGCTGTCGTCGGCGAGGTGATGGCCGGGCATAGGGGCGACCCCTCGCGACCGAGCCCCGCCGTGCCGACACCCCCCCTCGGTAATTACCTGGTGGCGGCCTGCCAGATCCAGGCGCAGCTTCTGACGCCATGACGCCCAAGAAATCAGTCGGAGCGGCATCGGGATTTTCCTGCTTCAAGGCCCGGTAGATGAAGGTCGTGGACCTGAAGCAGTTCAGAATACCAGGCTCGATCTGCGCGAAGGCGGCACGGGCCAAGGTTGTGCTGCGCAGGCCTTCAGCTACCAGCTGTTCCCGCCGTTGATGCATTGACGGAGCGCACGTCATGGCGCCATCTTTCGTCAACGACGAGGAAACCAATGCCAGGTATGGCACGCGCTATCCGACACCCGAGATCTACTGCGTGCCGGGCGTTTACCGCAGTCGCCTGGCCGAACTCAACAAGTTCTATCTGGAAATCAAATGCACCTGTAAGAACAGGTACAATGTGCCGATCAGCGCCCTGGTCCGCAACGATGGCGGGGCGACGCGCACGCTGCACGATCTCCCGATACGCCTGCAATGCGGGCGGTGCGCGACGCCGCCCTCCTCCGTGCCGCTCAACGAGTGCGCGATCTAACACTTCGCTTGCGGCCCGATCTGTGGCTGGTCCGTCCAAGTCTAGGGCCTGTCGTCACTTGATCCAGAGGAGCGTAGCGGCGAGGCAGAGGACGCCCATGAAGCTGACGGCAGTCTTCTCGTAGCGTGTGGCAACGGCCCGCCATTCCTTGAGGCGCGCCCACAGTCGCTCGACGATGTTGCGATTGGTGTAGATCCAGTCAGGACAGGCGAGCGGGGCCTCGTTGCTCTTGGTCGGGATCGCGGGCCGGGCCCCGGCGGTCCAGATCGCCTCGCGAAAGCCGTGGCTGGAGAAGCCACGGTCGGCCACCACCCACTTCGGCACCCCGGGCAGTTGATCGAGCAGCGGAAGGGCGTGGGGCAGTTCATGCGCCTGACCGGGCGCGAGGCGGAAACCGACGGGGCGGCCCCGTCCATCGGCGATCACGCAGGCCTTGGTGCCATAGCCGCCACGCGAGCGGCCAAGAGCTTCACGATGGTCTCGCTCGGCTCCAGATCCCCCCTTTTGGCCGCGCCCGCCGCCTTCTGGTGGGCTCGAATGTTCGTGCCGTCGAGAAACACCATGCCCAGCGCGACGCCGCGGCTCTGCACGAGGTCGAGCAGCCGCTCCCAGACGCCGGCGCGCGCCCAGCGGATGAAGATCTGGGCGGCCTGCCACCAGGGACCCAACTCGGCTGGAATGGCCCTCCAAGAGGCGCCGTTGTGATGCCGCCAGAGGATGGCTGAGATCGTGCGGCGCAGCTCTTGGGGCGGCGTCTTGCCTTTGGGCCGGCAGGCTTCCACCAGCGGTTCCAGTTCGGCCCACTGAGCGTCCGTCAGCATCGTGTCTCCTCGCTCAAAGCGGGGAAACGCTCATCCTCGCAGAGAGTTCAAGCGACAACAGGCCCTAGCCCATCTTACCTGCAGAGAGCGCAACCGGAGCCGCCCAGCCACTTAAGGTGTGACTGACTGTCCATCCGGACGATGCGCTGAACCGCACCGCTATGCCTCAGGGTGGGCGAGGCAAGGCGACCTGCAGAGGTCAAGATGCGCGTGGGGACATCCGGAACCTGGACATGTCGGACGACTGCACGCGAGGCGCCAATATGATCCTGGCGCGGTTCGGCGCGGTGCACGCCGGCGCCGGCATGTTGGTTGGGGCGCTTCTGGGGTGATGGTTCGGCAGCAGCCTGACATCGTTTCTGGCGTCGCGGGGTCTAGCGCAGTCATCTCAGGCAGGACGGCCGGCTGCCGCAGTCGCGCAGCGCAATGTCGACATGCAGGATTCTCTGCTGCGCATCTATTATAGAGAGGAAAATAACGATCCTGTGCGAGCCCACGACGAATTGTTTCCGAAAGCGATTTGGTCTGCGGCGAAAATAACGGGAAACCGGGCTCTTTATGCCAAGCCCGTCGGTACCATAACCACTTCTATTATGGACGGATCCTGCGTTGTCGTCATCGATGGGGCGATACCGAACGGCAGCTTCCCACGCGGTATGAAAGTCATCTATCGGACCGCAAGCGGTTGGGACCACGGTTACATGAAAGTCGAGGGCTTCGCCGATGTCCCCCTCAGCGCTGATTGTCAGGCCCGGGTTTACGAAGCCGAGAAGCGATGAGACAGGTGGACCGGCATGGCTAGTGATGCGGCGTAGGGTCTGCGGATCCTGATTGAGGCCGAGGCGCGCGGCCCCTGCCTGGCCGGCTACGAGGGCGGGGAAGGGGAAACGCTGACAGCATTGCGCCTGAAAAAAACCGTCAGCGCCCCGCCAAGATGTTGGACTCGGTCAGCCTGGGGGTGAGCTACCATTGTTTTCTTTTTTATTCGCGCCAGTCTATTCGTGCTCGATGCTGCGATTAATCGGGTTGTCTTCCTTTCGCAAACATGCAGCAACACGCGCATGAATTCGGCGGAGTTTTGTCTTATGTTATCGTCGATCCGCTCGGGCGTCGGCAAACGGGCGGCCTATGACCTTTATCGATTTCCGTCCTATCGTCGTCGACACGGGCACTTCGGACCGTGAGGGCTGCCTTGCCCTCGTGAACGGCCAGCTGGTGGCCGTCCTGACGCGCCTCGATCCGGGAATCCATTCGGAGCCGGGCCATGCCGGCCAGTGGCACGTTGAAGTGGCCTTTCCCAGTCATGTGAAGCCGCCCAGGGATACGCTGTTCGCCGACCTCGACCAGTGCCGAACCTGGCTGGCGGCGCGCTACGGCTAAAGAGCCTCTGGATGTCTGAGCCGGTCCTGGCATGATCCTGTCCAGTCGGGGCAGGATCCGGCCATAGCGGAAGACGGCAGGGGCATTGCTCACCTGGCCCTGGCGAAGTTCGGGGCAGCTTGCGCCGGCGCCGGCTTCTGCCTCGGGGCCGTTCTTGTCTTATACATGATGTGGGAGCCCAGGCCTATGCGGTCCAGGTTCGCCTTCAGCACGCCGTACACCGGCAAGATTTTGCAAAGCGCGGCGGCCGATTTCTTGAAATACAGCCCGGCCTATCAGGCCGGCTTCATCAAAGGGATGGTCAGCACACTAGAAACCTGCGGCCATCTTGAAGCCGATTGCCTAGTTCATTACTTCAACGGCCACGACCAGCATGGCAGGCAGGATTATCTGGTAAGCCTCGAACTGAACGCGCCGAACTACATGGAAACGCATAAGGCGCCGGTCTATCTCATCAGCGGCGCCCATAATTACTGCGTCTATCCCGGCAATGCAGAGGACATGCAAGCGGCCTCGACGGGTTGCTAAACGGCTTCTGACGTGGTCGGCGCCTAACATGGGTCATTGCCAGAGGAGCGGTGCCGGATATCCCGTACGGGTGGCCGGACCGAGGAAGCCGACAGGCTTGGGTCGATCCGCGCAAGCCGCTGCTTCAACCGCGAAAACCCGGCAGCGGACCACAGCAAGGCCGAAGCCGCCGCCATGGAGGGCGGGGTCCTCTCGCTCATTTAAGTGGGTGGCACCCCTTCACGCGCTTCGAGACGGGCGAGGTGCTCCAGATGCCGGCGCTGAATGTCCTCGAACAGGATCAGCAGCGCCTCCGCCTCGTCGGCCGGCAGACCGCGCCGTCGCAGGCGCACGATCAGGGCGAGCTGCCTGGCGAGGCACCGGGCGCCGATCGCGACATGCTGCCTGACCATTTCGAGTTCAATCGAATTTTCGCGCATACATGGATCACAGCAGGCTGTCCGGGCTCGGGGCGTGTGCCGTCCACCGGATCGAGGCATTGAGGGGCCTAACCCTGGTCCGCCATGGCGGCCATATCTATCCACATCGCGCCCAGAGCGTGGCCGTCCGGGTCGGTGAGGTCGCGGGTGTACATGAAACCGTGATCTGCCATCGGGTTGATGTCGACCGTGCCGCCATGGGCCGTGGCCGCGTCGCACAGGGCGTCGACTGCCTCGCGGCTGTCGCAGGACAGGGACAGCATGACCTCGCTCGATGTCACCGGCGGGATGGGACGACATGTGAAGCTGCGCCATTTCTCGTGGGTAAGCAGCATGAAGCTGATCGTGTCGCTCCACACCAGGCAGGCGGCGATATCGTCGGCGAACCGGGTATTGTTCTCGAAGCCTATAGCTTCGTAGAAGGCGATCGATGCCTTTAGATCCGTCACCGGCAGGCTGATGAATATCGATCTGTTCATGTTTGCTCTGTCCTGTCGGCTCTTCAGATTTCGGAAATATCTCAAGTAAGAACGGTTCGCAGGGTCTGTCTAGGGACCAATCTCTTAAAGCGAGGTGAAATCCTTGTGCCTCAAATATCCTACCGGGTGAATGACGGCGCCAGCTGGCAGTGGGGCGGCAATGAGCCCCTGCACTACCAGATGCCGTAAGGGACCAGTGTTGTCGAATCCCTGGCGTATGATTTGTCATGCGCTGCGGAGGCGATGCCATCATGGTGGATGCCGCCGGCCTGGAAGTCAGGCATGGCAGAGCAGTCGAACGACATCCCCTCATGGACCGGAATTGCAGACCGGCATACAAACCAGGGCGGGGCCGAACAGACGCGTCCACAGAGCCAGAGAATATCGTGCGCTAACTATTCTCCGCAGATTAGGTTGACCGCTAGCTTTAACATTGAATTAATAACTCAGTTGGCAGCCGCATGGCTCATACGCACTCTATAACTTTGATATTCCAACGAATGAGCCGAGGTGGATTCAGATAATAAGGCATGATTTAACTTGTAGTTGTTTACGTTATATTCGGAGCTGGCGGCTATGCTGCCAATCTAGATCCGGCGCCTGTCCGGACGCCCGCGGGCCCGCAGTGTACGCGCCCAACATAAAGGCATACGCCATGCTCTTCGGCCGTTCTCCGTTGGCCAGGCTCGACGTCCTCTACCGATCCCACGCTGTGGTCGAGTATAGTCCTGATGGGACGATCCTGAGCGCCAATCGAAACTTCCTCGACTCACTCAGCTACACGCTTACTCAAGTCAAAGGTCGCAAGCACGCCATGCTCGTTGAGCCCGGCGAAGCGAGCGGTCCGGCCTATGACGCCTTCTGGCAGGCGCTGAGACAGGGTCGCTGTCAGCAAGGCGAGTTCAAGCGAGTTGCAAGGGACGGCCGCGAGGTCTGGCTGCAGGCCACCTACGCACCCCTTCTCGACCGTCGTGGACGTCCGGTCCGCGTGATCGCGTGCGCCGCCGACATCACCGCCCGAAAGCTCAGGAGCATTGCCAGCGAGGCCAAGGTTGCGGCGATCCTGCGCTCCCAGGCTATGATCGAGTTCACGATCGACGGCACGATCGTCGAGGCCAACGAAAACTTCCTCGCCGCCGTGGGCTACGGCATCGATGACATCCGTGGTCAGCATCACCGCATCTTCGTTGAGCGGGCCGAACAAGCCGACCCCGCTTATCAGGAGTTCTGGGCTGCGCTCGCCCGGGGCGAATACAGGAGCGGCGAGTACAAGCGTCTTGGCAAAGACGGCCGCGAAATCTGGCTGGAGGCCACCTACAATCCCGTGTTTGACTCCCATGGCAGACCGGCTGGAGTCATGAAATTCGCCATGGACGTCACCGCCTCGAAGCGCTTGACTCTCGATCTTACAGGCCAGATTACCGCGATCGACAGGAGCCAGGGCGTCATCCAGTTCGCGCCCGACGGCACCATTCTTGAAGCCAACGAGAATTTTCTCGCGGCCGTAGGCTACCGTGCGCACGAGATCAAAGGCCGGCATCACCGGATCTTCGTGGAACCTGACCACGCCTCGTCGGCCGAGTACCTCCAGTTCTGGGAACAGCTGCGGGCCGGGCAATACCGCACCGCCATCTTCAAGCGCCTGGGCAAAGGCGGGCGCGAAATCTGGCTGCAGGCTACCTACAACCCGGTGCTTGGCGCTGACGGACGGCCGGCGAAGGTGGTGAAGCACTGCACCGATATCACGGCCGGTGTGACGGCGCGGTTGCTTGCGGCCACGGCTTCGAGCCGGGTCGCGCAGGGCGTGCAGGCTTCGGCGGCAGCGGCGGAGGAGCTGAGCGCATCGGCAGCCGAGATCGCGCAGTCCGCCGCTCGCTCGCGTGCGCTGATAGACGAGGTCAATGGTCAGGCCAAAGCTGGCGGCCGCTCGACGGGCGATCTTGAACAGGCGGCATCCTCGATGGGGGGGATCGTTCAGATGATCCAGGGCGTGGGCGAGCAGATCAATCTGCTGGCCTTGAACGCAACGATCGAGGCGGCCCGGGCGGGCGCGGCAGGGCGAGGCTTTTCGGTCGTGGCGGGCGAAGTGAAAAACCTGGCCGGGCAGGTGACGCAGGCGACCAACCGGATCGTTCAGGACATCGAGGCAATGCAGGCGGTGGCGGGCATCGTGGCGACGAGCTTGCGGAGCATCGAACGGTCGGTCGCCGAAGCGCAAAGCATGGTGAACGGCATCGCGTCCGCGGCAGAGGAGCAGAGCGCCGTCACTCAGGAGATCTCGTCGGCCATGCAGTGTGCGTCCCGGGGTCTGACTGAAGTCAATCAGAGCCTCGTTTCCCTATCGATGTGAGAGGGCCCGTCACGGAGAGAAGAACAGTCCCTCCGAATGCAAACGAGCACCAGAGCGTCGCCGGGCTATCGGCCGGCTGCGCTCTACTCGGCAGACACCTCCCGGAGCCCGTAGTCTCCGCCCATACGGGTGACGATCTCTGACGCGAGAGAAAGCAAGCGGGGCTGGCGCCTCATCCTGTCGATGAATGGACAGCTGTCGCCCGCGGGCGCCGGTGTTCCCGGCCTCTAGGAAAAACTACAGGCCGGGTGATCCCTCCTCCTGGGCTTCAGGCCATGACAGTCTTCCCCTGCCCACTGCCGCTGAGGACGGCAGATTTTGTGAGACAAAACTTTTAGAAACAGAAGAAAGAAAGATGATCGTACACCATTAGACTAAATCAATTTCGTTGAACAAACTGGTTTTGTGGGAGGGGAACCCGCGGAGGACGGTGGTAGACACCGGTATCAACGAGCGGGTGGCGCCGACCAAGACGCACGTACTTCTAAATCCGGTGACAGTCGGCGCGCATTTCAGAAAGAAGCATCACGTGATCGCGGGCGCAGGCGGTTGCGGGCGCTGAACGCACTGGCGCAGGCCAGGAAGCTGCCGAAGAACCGTGTCAACGCCGATTGAAGTCTGACCCACCTTTGGGTTCTCCCGCGTTTGTGGTGCAGCCGGATGGCGAGTCACGGAGCCGCACGGATCGTGAACATCAGGACCGGCCTGCACATCTGATCTGGTGCCCAAACGCCTGCTGCCCCTCATCCCCGCCGGTCTCGTCGTCGATCAGGTCGACCTCGAGCCTGACCAGATCATCATCAGTACCCATCCCCGCGCCACGACCGCTGGCTGCCCGGGGTGTGGGGAGTTCTCGGCTCAGTCTCACTCACGCTACACCCGCACCCTGGCCGACCTTCCATGGCAGGGTCGGCGCGTCGTCATCGCGGTCCAGACGCGGCGATGGCGTTGCCCGCAGCCACATTGCCCTCGCCGTGTCTTCGCCGAGCGCCTTGCCGGCGTTGCCCAGGCTGGCGCACGCCGCACTCACCGCCTCGGCGACCTCCAGCACCACCTCGGTCTCGTACTCGGTGGTGAAGCCGGCGCACGCCTAGCGGGGCGCCTCGGCCTGCCGGTCAGCCCCGACACGCTGCTGCGCCTCGTGCGAGATCGCGCACCCACGCAAGCAGAGCGCGCACCGCGGGTGCTCGGCATCGATGACTGGGCCTGGCGGCGCGGTCAGCGCTACGGCACGATCCTGTGCGATCTGGAACGAGGCCAGGTCATCGATCTGCTGCCCGACCGGGAGGCCGCCACCGTAGCAGACTGGCTGCAACGGCATCCCGGCGTCGAGGTCGTGGCTCGCGACCGCGCCGGTGCCTATGCCGATGGCGTGCGTCGCGGCGCCCCCGGGGCGGTCCAGGTCGCGGACCGATGGCATCTGCTCTGCAACGGCTCGTGTCAGCGGGCGTTGAATACTCCCTGATTGTGGGCATCGAAAATTCCCTGGTCGGTGCCCTGGCCCGTAGGGTCGCGACGCCCCGCGCCCTCTCGGGCTTTTCCATCCTCAGCCACCATGCCTGCCGATACCGATCGGCTGGGAGCGACGAGGATGGTTCTGCTGGGAGAACTCGTCATGATCTTGGACCTGCACCGACAGGGCCTGTCCGTCTCCGCCATCGCCCGCCGGACCGGCCGCGATCCGAAGACGATCCGCAAGTACATCGAGCGCGGCCTCGAGCCGCCGGCCTACGGCCCGCGTCAGCCCGGCCGCCCGAGCAAGCTCGCGCCCTATCTCGATTATCTGCGCGAGCGGATCACCGCCTTCCCCGACCTGAGTGCCGTGCGCCTGACCCGCGAGTTGCGCGAGCGCGGCTACACCGGTGCCTACACCGCGGTGAAGCGGTTCGCCGCCGCGATCCGGCCGCCCGAGGCCAAGCCCTACGAGGTCCGCTTCGAGACCCCGGCCGGCCAGCAGGCGCAGGTCGACTTCGCCCGCTTCCTCGTCACCTTCACGGATGCGCCGGACACGACCTGCATCGTCTGGCTGTTCTCGCTGGTGCTCGGCCATTCCCGGCACATCGAGGCGCGCTTCGTCCTGCATCAGGACCTGCAAACGCTGCTGCGCTGTCACATGCAGGCCTTCACCGCGATCGGCGGCGTGCCGATCGAGATCCTCTACGATCGCATGAAGACGGCGGTCACCGGCGAGGATGCGGACGGCCACATCGTCTACAACCGATCCCTGCTGGCACTCGCCCAGCACTACGGATTCCTGCCGCGCGCCTGCCGCCCGTACCGGGCCAAGACCAAGGGGAAGGTCGAGCGACCGTTCTCCTACATCCGCCAGGACTTCTTCCTCGCACGTTCCTTCCGCGACCTCGACGACCTCAACCGCCAGCTTCGGAGCTGGCTCGATACCGTCGCCAACGTCCGCTTGCACGGCACCACGCAGCGGATCGTCTCGGAAGCCTTCGCCGCCGAGCGGCCCGAGTTGCAGCCCTTGCCGGCTCTGCCCTTCGACGCTCTGCTCACGCTGGAGCGGCGCGTCAGCCACGATGGCCTCGTCTCGATCGGTGGCAACTATTACAGCGTACCGGATCGGACCCGGCGCGTCGTCGAGGTGCATCAGTTGCCCGACACGATCCGCATCCTCGATGGTGGCCGGCTCGTCGCGAGCCATCCGATCCTGGAGGGACGACGGCAGTACCGCATCGACCCCGACCATCGGCAAGGCACGGCCGCTCGGGCCATGCGCCACGGCCATCCCGACAGTCTGCCGATCGGCCGCCATGGCGATCACGTCGCCCGGCGCTCGCTGGCTGTCTACCAGGCAGTCGGCGAACGGCTCGCCGGCGGGATCGGAGGCCAGCGATGAGCCGCACCGCATCCTGTGCCATCACGACCCTCGACAGCATCAAGCGCAGCTTGGTCGGCCTGCGCATGCCGCGCGCCCTGGAGGTGCTCGACGCGACGGTCCGGCGCATCGAGCAGGGCGAGATCGACGGCTTGGCCGCCCTCGACGTGATCCTGACCGAGGAACTGACGCTGCGCGAGAACCGCCGCGTGAAGACCGCCCTGCTGGTCGCGCGCCTGACCACGATCAAGACGCTGTCCGGGTTCGACTTTGCCTTCCAGCCCTCGCTCGACCGCGAGCGCGTCCTGGCGCTGGCGGAACTGACCTTCATCGACCGGGCCGAGGTCGTCCATCTGCTCGGACCACCCGGCACCGGCAAGAGCCATCTGGCGATCGCGCTCGCCGTCGAGGCGGTCAAGGCCGGGCGCAGCGTCGTGTTCTCGACGCTGGCCGACCTCGTGACCTCGCTGGCCAAGGCCGAGCGCGACGGCTCCCTGCGCGAGCGCATCCGCTATCTCTGCCGGGCCTCGCTGCTGGTCGTGGACGAGATCGGCTACCTCCCCGTCGTCCCCGGTGGCGGCAACCTGTTCTTCCAACTCGTCAACGCGCGCTACGAGCGCGGGGCGATGATCCTGACTTCGAACCGCGGCTTCGCCGAGTGGGGCGAGGTGTTCGGTGATCCGGTCGTGGCGACAGCCCTGCTCGACCGACTCCTCCACCATGCCGTGGTGATCCAGATCGAGGGGGCGAGCTACCGCCTGCGCCAGCACGCCGACCTCGTCCCCGAGCACGTCCGCTCCAAGGCCCTGATCGTTCCGCCGCCCGCACCCAGGCGTCGCGGTCGTCCACCCGGAAAGGCTGCCTCCGATCACACGGCCGGCTGATCACCGATCCGCACCGAACCCGCCGGCCAGGGAATTTTGAAAGCCCACAATTGCGGAGACTTCGGTGCCCGTTGACAGCTCGCAAGCGCTGGTGCAGGTGCTCGATCGGCACCGCGGCGAGTTCTCCCGTGTCGCGCGAACCATCGTGAGCCAAGCCGCAGCGGAAGCGCCGCCGGTCGAACCCCGTCCGGCGACCAAGGCGCAGCAGCGACAGCAGCAGGGTCAGGCGGACCGGGAGGCCCGCTTCCAGCATGTTGCAGCCCTGGCTCGGGACGGCCAGGGCATCCGCGCCATCGTGCGCGAGACCGGGCTGTCGCGGAACACGGTGCGGCACTGGCTGCGGGCCGGCACGGCGCCGACGTGGTGCAAGGTCGAACGGGCGCGGATCACCGATCCCTTCGTGCCCTACCTCGTGCGGCGGCTCGACGAAGGCGAGCGCAACGCGACGCGGCTGTGGCGCGAGTTGCAGGCCTCGGGCTTCCGGGGTGGCGTGATGAGCGTCCGGCTCTGCGTTGCTGCTCTCAGGGGCGGCCCGCCGCGGATGCGACCTGCCCCCGGTCCAGTCTGGCGGCGCCCGTCGCCGCGGCGGACGGCGCGGCTTCTCCTGACCGGCGGCGAGCGTGGCGAGAGGGATGGGCGCTTCCTCGATGCCCTGGTGGCCGCTGTCCCCGAGATCGAGCGTGCGATCGCGGAGGTAAAGGCCTTCACGGTGATCGTGCGGGAGCAGGATCAGGCGGCGTTTGGGGCGTGGCTGGATCGCTGTCGCGATGGCCCGCTGAGCGGCCTGGCGGAGGGGTTGAGGCGGGATCGGGCCGCCGTGGAAGCCGCGCTCACGCTGCCCTGGAGCACGAGCCCGGTGGAGGGGCAGATCAACCGCGTGAAGACGCTGAAGCGGACGATGTATGGCCGTGCCAAGCTCGACCTGCTGCGCGCCCGCGTGCTGGCGGCGTGACCGCTACGCCTGCACCAAAAATGCGGGAGAGCCAGTTTCACACCGGCGGCTACAACCGGGCCGTGCCCTTGGTCGTGGCACCGGATGCCGATCACACCAAACTCTCCTTGGTCGAGAATTTGGTGCGGGTGGCGATGCATCCTGCCGACCAATTCGAAGCGTGGAAGGCTCTGGCCGATCACGGGCATGAGACGGACGGGATCGGCCAGGGGACAACAGTGCGGCTCTGGCTACCGCAGTCGGAGCGACGGCCTGATGCTCTCCTGAGCAAAATCGGAGAGGAGACAAGCCTGGACCAAGTCGGCCATTCGACGGGCTACCTGATGAACCTGCTGGTTGATGACGACGCATTGGTGCGGAGCGGCACTGCCGAGATGCTGGAGGAGCTCGGCCATACAGTAGTCGAGGCGGAGGCGGGCTTCGAAGCTTTGGAGCAGCTTCGGGCGCGTGAAGGCAGGGTCGACCTCTTGATTACCGACCACGCCGTGCCAGCCACGACCCCTACCGACCGGCTATGGCTGATGCTGGTCGACAGGGATGATTTGGAATAACCTTAGGCTGACTTCCGAGGCCGGCCCAAACCACTGTTCTTGGCGATCTCGGAGCGCTGGGGGCGTAGGGGCCGCGAGCATCCGATAGTCGTGTGGCAGACTCCACTTGCGGCGGTACTCCTCTGGGGTGAGCCCGCGGATTGGGAGGTGGCGCTTGAGCGACTTATACTGCTTCCCATCCTCCAAGCTGATCAGGTAGTCCGGGGTTACCGTCTTCCTGATCGGCACGGGTGGCGTCAGGTACTCCGGTTGCTCGACAACCGCCTGCCCGAGGTTCGTCAGCGAGGTGTGGACCGACGCGATTAGGTTCGGCAGCTCCGCCACCGGAATGGAGTTCTTGGACACGTAGACCGACACGATATCGGCGGCGAGTTCAACGAGAGAGGCCAAGGAGCTTTGTTCTTGTTGTGACCTGGAAAGCATTCCCACTCCACGACTCAGTTCATAACCGAGTTGTGGCAATCTATCGAGTATTCCGCAGATACGCACAACCCTGAAAGGCAGCGCGCCTACCTGATCAAGGGAGCGACGACATCTTCGAGGGCAAAATAGATGCCGACCATGGCCACCATGAAACCTCCCGCAACCAGGAGCACGCCCGAGAGTGACAGCGTGCGTCGGGCACGCTGTCGTCGCCACGGGTTCGCCGGATCCACGTCACTCGGCCGCGTTAGCTTCAGCCTTCTTCGGCCGGCCGCGACGTGCAGGCTTAGCATCTAACGGAGCGGTAACGATGGGATCGGGTGTGGTCCGCTTCTCAGCCGCCTTTTTGGCCGCAGCCCGATCACGGCGGAGTTGGCCGAGGCCGAGGCTTTTGGCGAGTTCGGAGCGCTGGGCGGCGTAGTTGGCTGCCACCATCGGGTAATCGCGCGGCAGACCGTATTTCTGGCGGTACTCGTCGGGGGTCAAGCCGTTCGAGGTCAGGTGCCGCTTGAGCGACTTGTACGACTTGCCATCGATGAAGCTGGTGATGGCATCCGGGGTGACGGACTTGCGGACCTGAGCCGATGTGACCTTGTGATCCTCGGCGGGTGTGGCGGCAGGCTGGCCAAGGCCGCTCAGCGAGGCATGCACCGAAGCGATTAGGTTCGGGAGCTCGGCGATTGGAACATTATTCCTGCTCACGTATGCCGATACGATATCGGCCACGAGATCGATGAACTCAGGCTCTTGGGCTTGGGTCTCGTCCGACACGTCAGTTCTTCCTGATACGAGGATCCATTCAGATCCGAACACGTAAAGCTCTACGAAGGTTCACGCGCGTCAAGCAAGTGCCTGTCGGTAGCCAATCCCCAGCCATCAACGGAACAAGCTGGCTCATCAGCAATCTGGCGCACGCAGTCACCATCTTGCAGAACCCATTTTTGGGCTCAGCGCTCCCATGATTTCAGATCCACTGAGGGCGAGCAGCTTACAAGATCCCCCAAGCGCGGAAGCGTTCTCGACCGGCGAGTTCGCGCAGGCCGAGCTCGGCCACGAGGGTCTGGGAGGCGCGCGGGGTGACACACCCAGCTCCTCCGCGATGATGGTGGCCGAGACCAGGGGCCGGGCGAGCACGATCTCGATGAGGCGGGGCAGGCTGGAACTCCCCCTTTTCCCCGCACTTTGAGCAGCAGCCTCTCGCGCGCGAGCATCCCTGCACCGGGTAGGTGGCGACCGTGTTCTCGGACGCAGCAGCCTCTCTCGCGCGAGCATCCCTCGGTCGTGATCCCTCATGCCCTGCTCGGCACCCAGGGCGACGGCACCGAGGACCTCTAGCCAGCGGGTCAGCGGATCGCGCACGAGCCAGCGGTCGCCGGGCACGCGGCGCAGGCTGCTGGCGAGGGCGGGCAGGTGGTATTGGGCCTTGTCACGGGCGCGCAGGAGTTCGGCGGCGAGCAGCGGCCCGAGCCATGCGCGGTGCTGGAGCGGCTCGAGGGCGGTCCAAGCATCGACCGCGATGGTGGCGTCGAGGACCGGCGGCAGGATGCGGGTGTCGGTGACAGTTTGGCGCCAGGCGGCGAGGCGGTCGCTCTCGCCCCAGGCCGGATCGTAGACGAGCGAGGACTTCTCCCTCACCGACCCGGTGTCGGCGAGGATGCGGCTGAATCGGGCGATCAGGGCATCGATGTCGGCGAGCTCGGCGGAGAAGGCGTCGTCAACCTCCGGGAGATCCCCTTCCCCCCTCTGCGGTGTCGATGGATGGCACGGCGGGTGCTGAGGTCGCGTCCTAGCCCCCTGCCCCATCCGGATCATCGGACAGGGCGGCGAGGCGCGTAGGGCTTGTGGCCCAGCCCGGCTCGGCGGCGATGCGGCGGCGGCTACGCAGGATGGCGTGAGCGCGGGTGAGCTCTTGCGAGTGGGCGTGCCGGTCGCGGTCGGCGTCGTGAAGGACGAGATCCTCGAAGAGGATGAGGTCGCCTTGCAGGGCGAGGCTGGCGCAGGCGTCGGCGAAATCGGTGCGGGCGCACCAGCCGTTGCGAATGGGGCTGGTGGCAAGGTGTTGGTCGAGGCGGGCCAGCGCGTCTTCGGCGACGGCCAGCGGCAGGGCAACAGCGGCCCAAGGGAGCGGCTCAGGCAGGGGATAACGCCTTGCGCTTGTTGTACTGGTCCGTTGTCTCGGGAGCGACAAGACCTTTCGATTCGCGCACCGGTATCACCGCACGAACGACCATCTGACTATTGATAGCTCTCTCTTATCGATGGTGATGAACGCACGGACAGAAATCGGTTCCAATGCGGCTCAGACCCTCTCAGTGCCCGCGTCGTCTGCCATGCCCGACCCACCCCCGCCCTCCTCCCGGATCCGACCCTCGCCCGCGAGCGCGACTTGGATGCGCTGGCAGGCCTCCTGCCGTTCGACGCCCGCGAGCGGCTGGCCGTCCTCCTCACCGACGAGGACGCCGCTACCCTCAAGCACCTCGCCCGCTCCGGCATGCCAACCCGCAGATGCTGGCCGGCCGGACCAACCGGCATCCCGGAAGCCCGCCCAGGCCAGGGAGCGCGTCGTAGTCCGCCAGTGCTCCATCCGCGGGTTCAATGACGAGGCGTGCGTGACGGATGGCGGTGCCCGGCTACGACCGCGCCATAGGGAAGGGCGGCCCGGGACGGGGCCTCAGAGGGCGGGGTATCCGGTTTGGGGCCGGACGACCGGCTCGTGTCAAGCCCACTCCTAGCGGCGGAGCCCGAGCAGCCCGCTCGTCAGGATCATGGCCGCTAGGACCAGGGGCGCGAGGATCTTAGTGCGGGTGTCGATAGATGTCCTCCTCACGCTCAGCTGGGTGGCCAGCCCTGCCGCGCATGAAAACCTTTGTGCCTGACGTTATCTACCTTAAATTGTATGTGTTGCTTGAGGAGGCGAGTATGATCGAATTTTCGCGCACCCAACTTTTCAGCTTGATCTGGGTTGACCCAACTAGCTGGTTTTGTAATATTCTGTTTAGAGCATCTACCCAGATAAGGAGCAGTTCATGCGGCTAGGTAAGAGCGATCAAGCCATCTGAAAGGCGTGGAGCGCTCAGCGAGACACTGCGCCTTCACCAGTAATCGCGCGCGGATCGTTTCACGATTGATTTTAACTTCGGCTTTTTCACTGCTCTCCACCGCACTTCGGGCTACAAAAGCTACGCCGAAATCGGCTGATCCGGCATGATCGTGCAGACCTCAGCCAACATAGCCGATTGAAGCTATGCGTTACACCTCTAGATGCGGTTAGTCCGCTTGGTACGCCGCATTTCCCACCTGCAAATAGAGTCCTTCTTGTCTGGGTTGTCACCCCATGCTGCCCAACTCCACCTCGTCATCTTCGCCAACGACTGTTATAAACACCATCAATGGGCTGGAAGACTTAGCTGCTTCGACATTGAAGACAATTCGGACCCACGGTCTACCCGCAACCCCGCACATCTTCCAACGCCTCTTCCGGCACTTCAGCGCGCCGCAAGCCGATCTTCCGCTGAGCGAGCTGTTGGCTCTCCTAGCGGCACAAGACGCGACGGCCGCCGGTGCGCTTGCAGCCGATGCGGAGGTAGTACAGGAGGGAGCACTCGCCCTGCGGGACGAGGCCGGCCGGCTTGTCACAGCACTGGCCGGCACGGAGGCCGTCCTCGCGCGCTACGGAGCCGTACTCGACGGCTGTGCTAGCACGCTCGGCCCGAAGAACTCGGAGGGCTTACTGGTGCAATCTGTCGCCCTGTTGGCACAGGAGACTGCACGGATGAGCGCCCAGAACAATTTACTAGTGGGTGAGCTGCGCGCGTCGACTGCACGAGTGGGCCAGTTGCGGCAGAGCTTGGCAGTTGTCCGGCAAGAAGCGTCGGTGGATGGGCTGACTGGCATCGCCAACCGCCGAGCATTCGATGCACGGCTGCGACGCCAGTTGGGGCAGGCGAAGAGGAACGAGGCAGCACCGTTCTGCCTGGTTCTGCTGGATGTCGACCACTTCAAGCGCTTCAACGACACGCACGGACACCGCACGGGTGACCGCGTGCTGCGCCTAGTTGCACAGATGCTCACTGCAAACGTGAAGGGCAAAGACTTCGTAGCACGCTACGGAGGGGAGGAGTTTGCGATTCTGCTGGGAGACGTTGACGAAGAAACAGCGGCGGCGATCGCGCGCCAGATCTGCTCTCGCTTAGCTGCGAAGAAGATCGTGAAGCGTGAGACGGGGGAGGAGATTGGGGCGATCACCTTGTCGGCTGGGGTATCTCTGGTTCGATTAAACGATACGCAGGGTAGTTTGGTCGAGCGCGCAGATCAAGCCCTCTACGAAGCGAAGCACGAGGGCCGAAACCGAGTTTACGTGGCCCGCTACCATTCTGAATTATAGTTTTTTAATGTAAATCTGAGATCGACAAACATTTTATTCACTTGCTAATAAAAACCCGGCCTTAATGAAATGTCAGGAACTGCTTATATTGTATATTAAGCAAGAAATTGCATAATTTTTATTTTGATTAAGTCGATTTATACTTTTCGTGAATTATCCCTAGGCTTGTTTTTACACGCCATGTTTACTCAAATGCGCACGAGGACTGTAGAGGCTCCGGCGAAATTTGAAAGTCCGATATTGGGCGAGGAGCGTCTCTTCGGACGAGCCTGATCAGAGGTCCGCAACTGGCGCGAAGCCGTACAAGCGGTATGCGAATATCTGGATCACACGCGGACCTTCAAACCTCCGCCACCGAAGGGCATCGTAGGGTGGCTAGCAGCCATTGGCGCCATCGTGTACAGCGGCGGTTGAAATGACCTGCTTGCGCGGGAAATGCCTGTGCCGGTTACGTAATCCATGACTAAAGCTGGCCGCGAACTATCTCATCAATCGCCTACAGCTCCTCAGGCGAGAGTTGGCTCACTCGACGCGCTTCGAGGCTTGGCTCTATTCGGCGTGCTCGCCGTAAACTTAGAAACCGAATTCCGCGTCTCAATCTTTCAACAATTCGTATCCGGTCCACCAGAGCGGGCTGTCGACCGCTGGATTGACGCTATTTTGCTGACCTTCGTCGACATGAAAGCCTTCGCACTGTTCTCGCTGCTGTTCGGTATCGGCTTGGCGATCCAGTTCGAGCGCTTGGTGTCCACGCCACGAAGGGCGGCGCTCCTGGTGCGTCGCCTCCTCGTCCTCCTCGGCCTCGGGCTGATCCATCTCGTCCTGATCTGGAACGGTGACATCCTGACGGAGTACGCCGTCGCCGGCCTGATCGTGCTGCCGTTCCTGTTCGGGCGGGCTTGGCTGCCGGCCCTCGGATGCGCCCTGTTCCTGGGGCTCTACCTAGTCCAACCATTCCTGCCGCCGCTGGTTACGTTTCCAAGCCGGACTTGGCTGCTGCATTACGTAGCTGCCGCCGACCGGGTCTATTCCACCGGCGGCTTCCTGGAAATTCTGAGGTTTCGGGTCGAGGAAACCGCCGGGATCCTGCCCTTGCACGCCTTCGTTCTGCCCCGCACCCTGGGGCTGTTCCTGCTCGGAGTAGTCGCTTGGCGGAGCGGCCTTGTTCAGCGGGCCGGGAACCGTCAGCGTACGCTGGGATCAGCTGCCTTTCTCGCGACGGGCGCCGGGACAGCGCTGACGCTCGCCACGGCGACGCGGAACTACTCCGGTTGGCCCTCGCTCGGATGGGTACAGACCGTCGCCGCGCCGGTCGGCACAATCCTGCTCGCTCTAGGGCCTGTTGTCGCTTGAACTCTCTGCGAGGATGAGCGTTTCCCCGCTTTGAGCGAGGAGACACGATGCTGACGGACGCTCAGTGGGCCGAACTGGAACCGCTGGTGGAAGCCTGCCGGCCCAAAGGCAAGACGCCGCCCCAAGAGCTGCGCCGCACGATCTCAGCCATCCTCTGGCGGCATCACAACGGCGCCTCTTGGAGGGCCATTCCAGCCGAGTTGGGTCCCTGGTGGCAGGCCGCCCAGATCTTCATCCGCTGGGCGCGCGCCGGCGTCTGGGAGCGGCTGCTCGACCTCGTGCAGAGCCGCGGCGTCGCGCTGGGCATGGTGTTTCTCGACGGCACGAACATTCGAGCCCACCAGAAGGCGGCGGGCGCGGCCAAAAGGGGGGATCTGGAGCCGAGCGAGACCATCGTGAAGCTCTTGGCCGCTCGCGTGGCGGCTATGGCACCAAGGCCTGCGTGATCGCCGATGGACGGGGCCGCCCCGTCGGTTTCCGCCTCGCGCCCGGTCAGGCGCATGAACTGCCCCACGCCCTTCCGCTGCTCGATCAACTGCCCGGGGTGCCGAAGTGGGTGGTGGCCGACCGTGGCTTCTCCAGCCACGGCTTTCGCGAGGCGATCTGGACCGCCGGGGCCCGGCCCGCGATCCCGACCAAGAGCAACGAGGCCCCGCTCGCCTGTCCTGACTGGATCTACACCAATCGCAACATCGTCGAGCGACTGTGGGCGCGCCTCAAGGAATGGCGGGCCGTTGCCACACGCTACGAGAAGACTGCCGTCAGCTTCATGGGCGTCCTCTGCCTCGCCGCTACGCTCCTCTGGATCAAGTGACGACAGGCCCTAGGCTACGCCATCGCCGTTCTCGCGACTGGGAGCACCCTGTCAGGGCGACGCCGGCTCGCCTGGGCGGAGCCGGTCGGGCGCATGGCTTTCACCAACTATGTCGTGCAGTCGCTCGTGCTCGGCCTCATCTTCTACGGCTACGGGCTCGGGCTATTGGGCAAGCTTAGCCTTGCAGAAGGGTTTGGGCTCGTGCTGGCCGTCTATTTTACCCAGGTCTACGGGAGTCACCTGTGGTTACGTCGCTATCGGTTCGGTCCGCTTGAGTGGCTATGGCGAACGCTCATGTACGGCCAAGTACCATCCGGTTCACTTCGGTCACGGGATTGCGCCATTTCGAATGATTGTTGAGAGTGGATTGCAGACTATCAACCGTTAACCTCAGTTGAGCCTCTTGCTCCTCTGTGAATCTGGTCGAATAGCTCTCGCCAGTCCGCTGTTGCCCTACGCTTGGATAGCCGTCTAAGCGTTCATCAGAACGTCGAGGGTCGGACACGGCCCTTAATGATGGGAGAAACGCTATGACCCAAGGCATTGGAAGCGCGGGGACCGTGGACATCCGCGCGCTGATCGACGAGGGCCGCTTCTCGGGGCTACAGCGAATCACTTTCGCTCTATGTTTCGCCATCGTCTTGCTCGATGGTTTCGACACCGCCGCGATCGGCTACATCGCACCTTCGCTGATCACCGAGTGGGGGGGGGTGACCCGACCCGCGCTTGCACCGGTGCTCAGCGCCGCCCTGTTCGGCCTCGCCTTTGGTGCCCTGTCGGCAGGCCCGTTAGCCGACAGATTCGGGCGCAAGGCAGTGCTCGTCGCCTCGGTAGTCGAGCTTAGCCTCGCTTGCCTTGTTTCGGCGTTCACGGGCGACCTGACGCAACTCGTGATCCTGCGCTTCCTCACCGGGCTCGGCCTAGGCGCTGCAATGCCCAACGCCGTGACCCTGACCAGCGAGTACTGCCCCGCGTCCCGTCGCGCTTTCTTGACCAACATGATGTTCTCAGGGTTTCCCCTCGGGGCGGCGTTCGGCGGGTTCTTGGCTGCCTGGATGATCCCGCTGTTCGGCTGGCGCAGCGTGCTGGTGTTCGGCGGGGTCGTGCCCCTCGTACTTGCCTTGACGCTCGTAGTCGCCTTGCCGGAGTCACTGCGCTACCTCGTCGCGAAAGGTGCACCGGCTGAGCGCATTCGAAAGATCGTCCGGCACCTAGCGCCCGAGGCTGCGGGGGCTGCAGTCTTCACTCTTGGTGAGCCGCAGGCCGCGCCCGGCGCGGTTCAAGAGAAAAGCGGGCTGGCTTTGGTGCTGTCGCCAGCCTACCGGGTTGGGTCGGTGATGCTGTGGGTCACCTACTTCTGCGGCCTCGTGATCTTCTACGCGCTGATTAACTGGATGCCGATACTCTTCCGCGACGCAGGTGTGGACCCGCGCAACGCAGCGCTCGCTGCCGCCCTGTTCCCGCTAGGAGGCGTTGGTGCGATCGTGCTTGGCCTGCTGATGGACCGCTTCAATCCCAACGTCATGGTAGCGGCAGGCTTCCTTGCCACGGCAGCGGCTGTGGCCCTGATCGGGCAAGCCGGTGGGCATCTCGGGCTTCTGATGGTCACGGTGTTCGTAGCGGGCACGCTGATGAACACCGCGCAATCCTCACTGCCAGCCCTGGCAGCCGGGTTCTACCCAACACAGGGGCGCGCGACCGGCGTTTCCTGGATGCTTGGCCTTGGCCGGTTCGGCGGCATCGCCGGTTCCTTTATGGTAGCGCAACTCGCAGGCCTGAGTTTGCCGACGATCTTCTCCGTGGTGGCCATTCCGGCTCTGGTCGCAGCGGCGGCTCTGGTAGTGAAATTCGTTGCACACCCACATACCGCCCAGCCAGCCGTTACGTTGGAACCAGTCCATTAGGTCGATCCTGCTAGCATGGGGTCACTTACGATCTCACAGCATTTGTGATAGCGAACGGCCCTGCACTTCAGCAGGACCGTTCTCCTATGGTAATGTTACGTTAAGTTCTAGAGTTCTGAGATGCCCGTCTTCGCGGGTTATCTACGACGGGTCGAGGGCAGTGATTTAGCACCAACAAACCCCACATCGGTTCGTGGCGCGCAGCTAAACAGGCGGAATGCGACCATTTACACCTTGCAGATCTTTGAGCCTGCTAGCTAAGACATCTACATCTGTAAAAATAACTAGACATTTGCACGGTCAATTTATCACCAAATTAGGGCATATTAGCGACATACTGCGAGATGATCGGGTTTGTTGAACGCATTACGGTGAGATGACCGCGCAACGGACGCTACTGAGTCGGTATGGCCGGGTCGTCCAAGACATCGAGTATGGATGGCTCGCCACTGAGCATGGTCAGGCTTCCGTCATGCGTCGAACGGAGCCTCTCGACCCCCACCTCGTGCTTCACCAGCAGCTCGGTCACGATGGGGCCGTGAAGCCGCTGGGCTTCCGCGAGTCCCTCTCGGGATAGCGCGTAGAGAGCGTTCGTGCCGGTGTTCGGCAGCCCCTCTACCAAGCCGACCATACGCAGGTCGTCCATCGCCGCGTGCGAGAAGGACTTGCGGTATTCCTCCGCCGTGGACTGTGCCATGAGGTACGCCTCGCCTTCGTGGATATTGACCTTCCAGGGCATCAGGTAGAAGGCATCGGGGTAGATGCTGGCCCGGTCAACGACTGCCTTGAGGGCGTAGCTCACGTGCAATCCCTTCAGGATGCGAGCCGAAGTCGTTCGCCTGGTTGCCTCCTTCGATGCCTCCAAGCCAGCGGGCGCGGGGCCATGCTTCCAGGCTAGGGACGAATGACGAAAGCGACCTCCTGAACCGAGGCGCCGTCTCGCGGGTCATGGCAGTGCCACGTTGACAGGGTCCCAGAACGACCACTCGGATGACCCGCTGCGCCTTGCGGCGCCCGCCATATTTCGGGTCCGTGCCCGACGCGGGTACGTCCTCCGGCAGCAGGAACGTCGGGTATCTCCAAGAACTTGTGAAACCGCCGTCGCGTTGTCGCATTCCTTGGACCGACAGGAAGCAGGTCCCGGGCGCAGGTGTTCCTCGTGATCCGAAGCTTGGCAAGTTCCCCGAGTTGCCGTGTGTGGGAACGGACGGATGGGTCGACGTTCTGGTGACGATGCCGTCTGGGACGATGCATCGTAGAGTCGGCTTCGAGTCACATGCGGAAGCAAAGGCTGGCATCGACGAGTTAAGGGGGGTCGTGGCTGCCCTTTGGCCTCTCCCTGCATGTCGGGCAGACACCCTCGCCCGCGTCGCACAGCTCGACCAAGTAGGCGCGCACGTTCCCATTGGGTTGAACACGGACCCGGAGAGGTCCGCGCCCCTTCTCGTCTGACCGGGGGGCATGCGCCGATGCCGAAAACCCCAAACGCGCTAGCTTCGCCGCGAGACGAACGCACCACGTGGCCCACTCCGATGCCCGACGACCATCCCTTGCTGCGCAAGCTCGACGCGCTGTCACCATTATCCGATGAGGACCGACGCTTCCTGGCACAGGTCGTCGCCCACCCCATGGCGGTCCCGGCCCGAACGGACCTGATCCGTGAGGGCGACCGGCCGCATGGCGTCTTCGTCATTGTCGAAGGCATCGCCTGCCGATACAAGATCCTCCCCGACGGGGGCCGCCAGGTGCTCGCCTTCCTCGTTCCAGGCGACTTCAGCGACCTGGACGTCGACCTGCTCGAAGTGATGGACCATGCCGTCGGCACCCTCACGCCATGCCGCATGGTTCACGTCCCGGCCCGGACCGTACGCGACCTGCTCGACGCCCATCTTGGCATCGCCCGGGCCATGCGCCTCGCAGCCCTCGGCGAGGCGGCCACGTCGCGGCAGTGGCTCGTGAACCTCGGGCGCCGTTCCTGCGAGCAGCGCCTCGCGCACGTCCTTTGCGAGATGCTGGTACGGCTCCGGTCCGTAGGACTGGCATCGGAAACGGGGTACCACTTTCCCTTGACCCAGGTCGACCTCGCCGACGCGACCGGCATGACGCCCGTCCACGTGAACAGGTCGTTCAAAGCCTTGCGGGAACGCTCGCTTATCGAGGGCTGGGGCCGCAGCATCGTCATCCGGGACGTGGCGGCCCTGGAGGGGGTGGCGGCCTTCGACCGGGCCTACCTGCACCGGACCGGATCGACGGGGTCGTGCAGCCGCAGCGCCCCTGCCGGACTTCGAGCATGATGGCGAGCGGCATACGTCGACACCAGCGAGGAAACGCGCCCGCTCCCCGGCCTAAAGGCCAGGGTTTCCAAGTGAACCCGAAGAGCCCGCCGGTCGGCATGACGGCCGTCCGTCGTCACGCACCAGCACGTCGAGCCGGTACTTGTCGGTCCTGACTTGGTCATGGACGCGCAGGAACGCGGCCGTGTTGGCGATGAAGCGTGCCGCGGCCTCGTCGCCGGTCAACGGGTAGTGCGTCTCGCCCGTCCAGTGCACCAGTACGACGTCGCCGCCCGGCCGCAAGCAGCTCCGCACCCGCTCGGCCAGGCGCTGCACGTCCGGCTCGTCGAGGTAGTAGACGACCTCGGACAGCAGGATCAGGTCGAAGGTGCCTTCCGGCCACTGCCCGGGCACCTGGGCACGCTCAAAGCGGACGTGGGGCAGATCTTTGCACCGTTCCCGGGCCTGGATGAGCGCCAGTTCGGTCAGGTCGAGGCTGACGAGGGGGTCGCAGCGCCGGGCCAGCAACTCGGTCAACACCCCGATGGAGGAGCCGACCTCCAGGGCCGAAGCGTACCGGGCCCTCGACAGGGCATCGAGCGTGGCCCCGTATTTCACCCGCTCGTAGTCGCTCGTGGCAAAGCGCCAAGGGTCCGGGTCGCGGCCGTAGCGTTCGTCGAAGTAGCTCGGCGGGAGCGAGGTCTCGTATCGGCTCACCGCCCGTCCCCCGTCCACAACCCCCAGGCCTGCCCGCCCGCCTTCAGGATTTCCTCCGCCGCAGTGGTAAGCGCCCGGTCCGGCGCGGGCTGGCGCAGGTAGGTGGCGAGGTCGCGCGAGAGCCGCTCAAGCGGATGCTCGCGCAGGAAGCCCTGCAGGCCGACGGAACGCTGCGCGAGCCGCAGCACGTCCAGACCGGCCCGCTCGACGGCGAGCCGCGCAAGGTTGACGAAGGCGACGATGCGCTCGGGAGGGAGGGCGTCGTCGAAGACGGTTCGGGCCGCGCGCTCGACCCAGGACCGCGCGCCCTCCAGCGCGATGGCGCCCTCGCCGAGGCGGGCGAGCTGGTGCGGGTCGCCGCCGCGACCGGTTCCGGCAAGGTGGCTCCGCCAAGCGTCGAATACCGCCTCGATGCCCCCGAGCTGCACCGCCGCGAAGCGCCACGCCCCGCCCGAGAAGACCGGCTGGCGATGGTAGTCGTCCCACCCGCCCAGGATCTCGTCCCCGGTGACTGCGATGCCCTCGAAGTCGACGGTGCCAGTCGCGGACGCCCGCATGCCGTGGGCGCGCCAGCCGCCGAGGTCGGCGCGGCAGCCGGGCTCCAGCCGCACGACCAGCATCAGCGGCGACGAACCCGGCTCGCGCTTGACCGTGACGAGGGCGCGGGTGACGAAGCCTGCACCGGAGGCGAAGGTCTTCACGCCATGAAGGCGGCGGTCATCCCCCAGCTTAAGGCAATCGCCTGGCGGATCGGTGTTCCAGACGCCGAACAAGTGTCCGGCACGAGCCTCCGCGAACAGGCGCGCCCGCTGCGCGGGCGTGCCGTAGCGGGCAATGAGCTGCAAGGCGTTGACGTGGCCCTCGTAGATGCGCCCGAGCGCGAGGCTGCCGTAACCGACGAGGCGAAGGACCTCGGCGAGCTTCGTGGCGCCCGGCTCCTCGCCGAGCCCGGCGCCACCTTCGTCGAACGGTATCAGGGCGGTGAGCAAACCGAGGCGGGCGAGGTCGGCGACGTCCTCGGCCGGAAAGCCGTCGTCGCGGTCCTGTTCTCCCGCGCGAGCCGAGGCGGCGACGGCCACCTGTCGGGCGGCCGCAACGGCATCGTATGCCAGGTCGAGCGGGGTTCTCTGGTCCATGCACCTCCCTCCCGTCAGGCCGCCGCGGCGGCGATGTCCTCGACCGTGCGGCCGGTCACGACCGAGAGCGGTTTCTCTTCCAGGATGTCCGCCTCGCCAGTCCGACGCGCGGCGGCGTCATGGGACTTGATGAGCAGCCAGGAGACATGCCGCTCATGGGGCCGCGGTCTCATGCGCGTCAGGCGCCACCGGCCGGACAGCTTCTACCCGTGAAGGATAAAGGCGAGCGACCCCGACGCGAGCGCCGTGGCTGGGTCGCCGTCCGGCTCCCAGGTGCCCCGGTCCCACAGCAGCACGACGCCGGCACCGTAGCTGCCCGGCGCGATCACACCCTCGTAGTCGGCGTAGTCCAGGCCATGGTCCTCGACGGCAACCGCGAGACGACGCTCTCCCGCCACGAGGCTCGGGCCGCGCGTCACCGCCCAGCTCTTTAGGACGTCGCCGAGTTGCAGCCGGAAGTCGTAGTGCAGACGGCGCGCGGCATGCTTCTGCACGCGGTAGAGCAAGGCACCGCCCTCAGGCATCGCCGGTCGTCTCCAAGGACGTTCCATCCAGGCCTGCCGCCGCAGGTCTGCCTCCCGTGGCGCGGGTCCACTGGCCGAGGCGTCTTGCACCGCGCATCAGGAGGACGACCGCGTTCGCCAAGCGCGTATGCCCCGGAAGCTCACGTGGACGAAGCGGGTGATAGTCGAGCCAAGGGCTCGCTGCCTCGACGGCTGCAAGGATAGCTCCGTGGGTCTGCAGTCTGGCGATGGCCCTTGCATCGCCGACCCGGACACCGAGCCATGGTGCCCAGAGCCCGGTGCGGGCGAGCCGCCCGGATGTGTGGAGCCGCCGTAGCCGTCGGCGCCAGAAGAACCGGAACAAGGCCCGCGAGAGCGGCTCCAGGCGCAGGTCGCAGGGGCTCTCGGGCACCTCGCAGCGCAGCTTCATCGTGTCGGCGGCCCCGCCAGGCGCGCGCCCGTCGAGCCGCCCCGAGGTGATGACGACGATGTCCGGCTCGTGACGGACGAGGGCATCGCTCGTCAGGAGCGAGGAGACGAAGGCGCGGTCCTCGCCGACCGCCAGCGGCGGCATGCCACCGGCCTTCCGGTAGGCCGCGAGCCGCACCGCGAGTGTCGCGCCCGACGTCGTCCAGTGCCGCGGCCAGGGGTCGTGCGGGAGCGGGTCGATGAACGCCTCCAGCTCGACGAGCAGCGCCTCGTAGGCACCCTCCAGCCGTCCCCGGGCGTGCAGGGCCGCCGGCAGACGCGCCGCGTCATTCTCGTCGAGGGCGATTCGCCCCGCGACCGCATCCACTCCCCGAGCGATGGGGCCGATGTTGCCCGCCACCCAGTCCGGTGGCACCCGGCTGTCGGCGTCGGTGGTGAGGATCACGCCGTCTTCGGCACCCTCTTCCTCAAGCCAAGCGGCCGCCGCCTCCATCGCCTCGCGGCGGGCCCAACCCGCGTTGGCACCGGCGAACACGCGCTCGATCACCCGGACGACGAGGCGCCGTGGCCGCGGGAGGGCTGCGACCACGTGTGCGGTGCCGTCCGTGCAGTTGTTGAGGAACAGCACCACGCCGATTTCGCTTGCCCCGAGACTCTCCTGAACGTCGAGCGCACGCAGGCACTCCCCGATGCGTTCGGCCTCGTTCCGGACAGGGATGGCAACCACCGCCCGCAAGGGCTTGGACAGTGCCGCCTCACCGCCGAGGTCTGAAGAGGACGGGTCGATCTCGGACGGCACGGCAATCTCCGGTCGGTCGCATCGCAACCGTCGGCGACCAGAATTTCACATAGGGCAACGTCGCGCCCCGGCCGTGGGCTGCGACACTTCCTTCGCAAGCTGAGGTCGGAGAACGAGCACGATGCAGCCGGCCATGAGCCTCCTTGCCCTGAACTTCGCCCTCGCCGGTGCCCGCGAGGGCTTCGGTCCCTTCCTGGGCGTGTACCTGCAGCAGCGCGGCTTCGACCCGGCCGCGACGGGCTTCGCCATGGGTCTGGCCGGACTGGCTGGCCTCCTTGCCACGACACCGGTGGGGGCGCTGATCGACCGCACGGCGTACAAGCGCGCCGCGCTGGCCATGGCCGTCCTGGGCATCGCGGCGGGAGCAGTCGCCCTAGTCTCGACGGACAGCCTGTGGCTGATCGGCCTGTCGCAACTCGTCATCGGCGTCGCCGACACCAGCATCGCCCCGCTGGTCGCTGCCGTCACGCTCGGGATCGTCGGGCGGGAGGCCTACGGTGCTCAGGTGTCGCGCAACGAAGCGCTCAACCACGCCGGCAACGCCGCTAACGCCGCCTTGTCCGGCGTGCTCGGCTACGCGCTCGGGCTCGGCTACGTCTCGATCGCCATCGTGGTCATGGCGGTCGCCTCCTGCGGC
This sequence comes from Methylobacterium currus, assembly GCF_003058325.1. Lineage (NCBI taxonomy): Bacteria > Pseudomonadati > Pseudomonadota > Alphaproteobacteria > Hyphomicrobiales > Methylobacteriaceae > Methylobacterium > Methylobacterium currus. The sequence goes on along the minus strand of NZ_CP028843.1, from coordinate 3,929,442 downwards.
GTCCTGCTCGGCATCGACAAGGGCAGCATCGACCATGGTACTGCCCGCGGCGGCGAGCAGGACGAGCGCTCGACCGCTAGCGTGCTGTTCGGGACCAAACCGCTCCTGGTCCTAGCCGGTACCGTGTTCGCCTACCAGACCGCGAACGGTGCCATGCTGCCGTTCCTGGCACAAGCGCGCACGGCCGGGGGCGCCGACCCGAGCCTGACAACCGGCGTCATGACTGTGGTCTCGCAGGCCACGATGGTCGGGGCTGCCCTGCTCGCCGCCCGTGTCGCCCGTGGCCGCGGGCACGCCGGCGTGCTCTCCATCGCGCTCGGACTGGTCGTGATCCGCGGCATCCTCGCGGCCTTCGCGACGTCGTGGTGGCTGGTCGTTCCAGTCCAGGTTCTCGAAGGCTTGGCGATGGGTATGGGCGGGGTTGCCATCCCGGCGCTCGTTGCCAAGATCATGGACGGCACCGGCCACGCCACCGCCGGGCTCTCAGGCGTCATGACCGCCTACGGCGCGGGCGCGACCGTAAGCCCTTTGCTGGCAGGCCTCGTTGCGCAGTATCTCGGCTTCGCGGCCTCGTTCGTCGCCCTGGCCGCAGTCGCCGCCGGCGGCCTCGTGGTGTGGATGTTCGGCCGTCGAGCTCTGGGCATGCACGGTTCGACAAGTCAGACTGACGGGGTGTCCGCCGAGCCGGCGTGACGGCCGGAGGCGGGCGGCATGGATGCGCGGACAGGAGCGCGGCAGTCTTGGACCGCCGTGCTGACGAGCTCCTTCCCCGCCTTCGTCCTGCTCCAGGGCGCGCTTTATGCCGCATACGGCACCGAGTCCCCCTTTCTCCCGAGCTTCCTCGGCGAGCGCGGCCTGAGCCCGAGCGAGATCGGCCTCGTGCTCGCGGCCGGTACGCTGATGCGCCTCGCGGCGGGACCGGTGGCCGGGCACCTCGCCGACCGACACGACGCGACCCGGGCCGTGCTCGGCGTCGCGGCCGCCGCGTCCGGGCTGATCGCCTTCGCCTACCTCGCCGGGTACGGCTTCTGGCCGCTCCTGGCCGTGAGCGTGCTGCACGCCGGCGCCATAGCGGCCCTGGCGCCGCTCGCCGACGCGCTCGCGCTCGCCGCCGCAAAGAGGGAGGGCACCTTCTCCTACGGCTGGGTCCGGGGCGCCGGCTCGACGGCCTTCGTGCTCGGGACGCTGGTCTCGGGGCTGCTCGTTGCTCATGCAGGCTTGGCGAGCATCATCGTGTCGAGCGGCCTCCTGTTCCTCGTCATGGCGGTGGCGACGGCGCGCGTCCCTCCTGCCCCGGCGCGGGAGGGACGGCCGAGCCTTGGCCTGGGCGGCATCCGTGAGATCCTATCTCTCGGGACGTTCCGGCGGATGGTCCTTGTCGCAGCCCTCGTCATCGGCAGCCACGCCCTGAACGACGGCTTCGCGGTGATCCGCTGGCGCGAGGCCGGCATTGGCCCGGGCGCGATCAGCCTGCTCTGGTCGGAGGCGGTCGCGTCGGAGGTGCTCGTCTTCGTCCTCGCCGGCCCCTGGCTGCTGACGCGCTTAGGGACGGCCAAGGCTGCGATGCTGGCGGCCGGTCTCGGCGTGGTGCGCTGGTCGGTCATGGCGACGACGGCCTCGGTGCCGGTGCTAGCCGCCATCCAGTTGTTGCATGGGCTGACCTTCGCGCTCCTGCACCTCGCCGCCATGCACCTCATCGTGAAGGTCGTGCCGGACCGTCTCTCGGCCACGGCGCAGACCTTGTACGGCACCCTCGGCCTCGGGGCGGCCTCCGCCATCCTGACCGCAGCGGGCGGCGTCCTGTACGGCGCGTTCGGCGCCGGTTCGTTCTGGGTCATGGCCGGACTGTGCATCGGGGCCCTGCCGCTTGCGGCCGGCCTGCGCCCGAACCAGCCATGAGCCCGAACGTGGGCGGCGCCCTGTCGATCCCAGCCCGCGCTCTATCTCCCGAAGCGCGCAACACCGCGTTGGGAGACGCCCGACATGTTCATGAAGCTCGACCGCCTGCAAGCGGAACTGCCGCAGCCGAAGAAGCCCGATTCCAACGCGGCCGCTGCCCTGCAGGAGCTGCTCGGCGGCAAGTACGGCGAGATGTCGACGCTCGGGAACTACATGTTCCAGAGCTTCAACTTCCGCAACAAGTCCAAGCTGCGTCCCTTCTACAGCCTGGTGTCGAGCATCTTCGCCGAGGAGCTCGGGCACGTGGAGTTGGTCTCGACCGGCATCGCGATGCTTAACAACGGCCCGGGCGACGACACGGAGGAGGTCGACGTCTCGAAGGCGCCTTTCCACGACATGCAGGACATTCGGTTGGCCGGCAGCTTCCTCAGCAACGGCGGCGGCGCGATGCCGATGAACTCGAACGCCGCGTCGTGGAACATGGATATGGTCACAACGACCGGGAACATCATCATCGACCTGCTGCACAACTTCCATCTCGAATGCGGTGCCCGCCTGCACAAGCTACGCGTTTATGAGACCCTGAAGGACCCGACAGGTCGCGAGGTCTGCGGCTACCTCTTGGTGCGCGGCTCGGTTCATGCCCACGCTTACGCGCTGGCGCTCAAGAAACTCACCGGCGTCGAGATCGAGAAGATGCTGCCAACTCCGAACATCGTGCTCGACCGCATCCCCGAATGCCAGAAGTACCTGCAGGAGGGCTCGCACCGCCGGCTCTACCGGTTCAGCCCCGACGACTACAAGGAAGCGGCCGGGGTCTGGTCGAACGACGAGGTGGCGCTGCCGGGCGATCCGCCGGGCAACCTGGAGGTCGTCGATGGCCTGCCCGAGGGCGGCAAGATCCCCGAGCTCGACGGCAATTACGGCGCCTTCGCGCCGAACTACGCGCCGGAGGAGATCTTCGAGATCGCGAGCAAGCTCTACAAGAAGAGCCGCTAAGCCGGCTGGAGGTCGGCATCGCCGAGGCCCCACGACATGCGTCCCGCCGCATCACCGCGGCGGGACGCGCTTCCGGGTTCTCCTTACGGATCTCCGGGCCCGTGCGTCATGGCGACCTCAGCCTGATTGGCCGCCGAGCACGAGCCGTAGGGAGCGGGCGAGCTCGTCACGGCGATAAGGTTTGGTGAGGACCGGAAGCTCTCCTTTGCCGATGACCTGTCCCTCGTCGAGGTTCGCCACGTAGCCCGAGGTGAGCAGGACCTTGATCCCGGGGCGGAGCCGCTGCGCCTCGACCGCGAGCTGCGACCCGTTCATGCCGCCGGGCATCACCACGTCCGAGAACAGGATGTCGATGCGCTCGACGCCCGTGAGGTGCTCCAGCGCCTCGGCGGCGTTGCGCGCGACGACGACCCGGTATCGCAGCTCCTCCAGGCTCTCCGTCGCCATGGCGAGCACCTGCTCGTCATCCTCTACGAGAAGCACCGTCTCACCCTCGCCGGCGCGGCGCAGGGGGATGGAAGCGGCCGGTCCCGTTCCGACCTCCTCGCCGGCCGGATCGCTCGAGCGCGGGAAGTACAGGCTCACCGTCGTGCCCCTGCCGAGCTCGGAATCGATGCGCGCGAAACCGCCGGCGCTGCGCGTGAACCCGTAGACTTGGCTCAACCCGAGCCCGGTGCCCTTGCCGACCTCCTTGGTGGTGAAGAAGGGCTCGAACACGCGCTGGAGCTTGTCGGGCGGGATGCCCGAACCGGTGTCGGTCACCGAGACGACCACGTACGGGCCGGGCGGCACTCCCCGGTCGGCGACGGCGCGGGTCCCCAGGTGCACGTTGCGGCTCGACACGGCGATGCGGGCGTGGCCCTCGCCGCCCTCCATCGCGTCGCGCGCGTTCACGACCAAGTTCAGCACCGCAGCCTCGAACTGTGCCGGGTCGATGCGGATCGGGTCGAGCGCCGGGTCCAGGTCGAAGGCGAGCTCGACGGCCGCGCCGGCCGCCCGCTCGGCCAGGGGCTTGAAGTCCAGGAGCAGCCGGTTCGGGTTGAGCGTCTGGGGCCGCAGCATCTGCCGCCGCGAGAAGGCGAGGAGCTGCTGCGTGAGCTGCTCGCCGCGTCGCGCCGCGCCCATCGCCGCCTCGGCCAGGCGCTTGACCCGGTCGACCTGCTCGGGCCGGCGCAGCATCATGTCGAGCCCGCCGACGATGACGGTCAGCAGGTTGTTGAAATCGTGGGCGACGCCCCCGGTCAACTGCCCGATGGCTTCCATCTTCTGGGCCTGGCGCAGCGCCTCCTCGGTCAGGCGCTGCTCGGTGCGGTCCATCAGGATGCCGGCGATGCGCGCGGGCGTGCCCGCGGCATCGTACTTGATCCGCCCTTGGAGGGAGATCCACCGCACCCGTCCGTCAGCCCGACGGATGCGGCATTCCAGGTCGAGCGCGCCGGTCTCCAAGGCCGTCGTGAATGCCTGCTCCGCGATGCCGCGGTCCTCCTCCACGACATGGTCGAGAAGCACTTGCCGGTTCCAGCTCGGTCCATCGCCCTCGTAGCCGAACACTGCGTCGTAGCGCGGCGAGCGACGCGAGGCGCCCGTTGCATAATCCAGGTCCCACGAGGCCATGCCGGCCGCGTCGAGGGCGAAAGCCAGCGTCTCGTGGGCGGCCTCCACTTCCTGGGTGCGCTCGGCGACGCGCCACTCAAGGTCCTCGTTCGCGAGCCGGAGTTGCTCCTGGGCCCGCTCGCGCTCCAGGAGGTGCTCGCGGGCTTGGTACTGGCGCCGACGCGCCCGCAGGGCTGAGGCCACGGCGCTGGCGAGCGTCTCGGCGTTCACCGGCCGCTCCAGCAGCACCACGTTGCCGAGCCGGGCCAGCAGGCGCGAAGCACGCTCCGACCGGCGCCCGACTTGGCGCGTCGCCAGCACGATAAACGGGAAGTCCGACCAGGGCGGCTGCCCGTCGAGCCAAGCGAACAAGCCTTCTGGCACGTCATTGCCGAGCGCCTCCTCGATGACCAGCGCCGCGCCGGCGCCGGCCGCGAGACCGTCCAGCAGCGCCGCCATGTCCGGGCACGCCTCGGCGTGGATACCGGAAGCCGAGAGCACCTGTCCCGTCACCGAGGCATCGCGTCCGCGCGGCGCCAGGATGAGGACGCGCCCCTCGCCCGCGCCCGGCACGCTCATGCCTCGCCGCCCGCGGGCGCGGGTCCCGACAGCATCGCCACCCTGCCCCGGTAGGCCGGCAACCCGGAGAGCACGCCCTCGAAGTCGTCGAGCGCCTCGCCGACCTGCAGCCCTCCCTCCGACAACCTCAGCTCCCTGATGGTACGCTCGTGCGCGTTGACGCGGCTCTTCACGACGGAGAGCGCCGTGCGGATCTCGCCCTTCGCCTCGAAGAACCTGAAGAGCAAGATGCTATCGCTAAGGTAACTCAGGTCGACGTCGCTTCGGACCTCGCCAACGAGGCCGTGCTGCCCGAGGACCAGGAGCGTGGTGACGCCCCACTGGTTGAGGTAGCTCAGCAACTCATGCATCTGCAGGATGAGGAACTCCTCGCCCGGCATCGCGTGCAGGTAGGCGTTCAGGCTGTCGATGACCGCGAAGGTGGAGCCTCGCTCCTCCACGGCCTTCCTCGCCATGCCCGCGAACTCGCCCGGCGAGACCTCGGCGGGGTCGATCTGCGTGATGGTCAGCCGCCCGGCCTCGACGTGAGGCCTCAGGTCCATGCCCAGGATGGCCGCCCGGGTCATCAATGTCGCGAGTCCCTCGTCGAACAGGTAGTAGGTCGCGGTCTCGCCGCGCTCCAGTGCCGCCACCATGCAGCGGATGGCCGTCGTGGTCTTGCCCACGCCGGAGGGCCCGAGCAGCAGCGTGTTGGTCCCGGGCACGAGCCCGCCCCCCAGCAGCAGGTCGAGCTCGGCCGATCCGGTGGACTTGCCCCGCGGGTCGAACTCCGCGTGGTGCTCGGCCGCGATGAGGCGCGGGAACACCCGGATGCCGCCGGTCTCCAAGGCGAAGTCGTGGTAGCCGCCGCGGAACTTGATGCCTCGCGCCTTGACGATGCGCAGGCGCCGACGCTCCGAACCGAACTCGCGCGGCGCCTGCTCCAGGGAGATCACGCCGTGCGCGATGCTGTGGAGCTGCACGTCGCCCGTCTCCGAGGTGCGGTCGTCCAGCATCAGCACCGTGCAGGAGCGCTTCGCGAAGAACCGCTTCAGGGTCAGGATCTGGCGCCGGTAGCGCAGCGGATTCTGGGCCAGCAGGCGCAGCTCGGAGAGGCTGTCGAACACGACGCGGTCGGGTTTCGTCCGGTCGACCAGCGCGATGACCTCCTTCACCGTCTCGCCGAGCTCAATCTCGGACGGATGCAGGATCGACTGCTCGCTGTCCGGGTCGAGGCCGTCCTCGTCGACGAGCTCGTGGACGTCGATGCCGTCGAGGGTCCAGCCATGTGTCGCCGCCGAGGCGCGGAGCTCCTCCGTGGTCTCGGACAGCGTGACGTAGAGGGTGCGCTCGCCCAGCGCCACGCCCTCGCGCAGGAATTGCAGCGCCAGCGTGGTCTTGCCGGTGCCGGGCGTGCCCTCCAGCAGGTAGAGCCGGCTCGGGGTCAGGCCGCCGCAGAGGACGTCGTCCAGGCCGGGCACCCCGGTCGAGATGCGGGGCTCCCTCTCGGGGAGCGTGCTGGGCGTCGCGTCGGTCATCGGCTCGATCGGTCTCCGCGGCGGGGCCGGCCCGCCAAGCCGGCACGGTAGCGGTCGGCCTAGCCCTTGTCAGCGTTCGCGGCGCCGCAGCAACGTGGGGATTCCCGGAGACGTAACGGGTCACGGGGGACACACTTTGTTACGGGTCGCCCGCGAAGTCGACCTCCCGTGCACCGGAACGGGGAAGCCCCAAGGCGTCGCCGGTCATCCCCGGATGGCGGGAAGAAGGGCGGCAAGCGCAAGTGGATGCCTGCGGTTCCGGGCGCTTCCGCCGCAGGATGCCCCAGGAACGGAGCAGACCGACCCACGTTGGCCGCCGAACCCGACCCTACCGAGGAGCCACGACGGCATGAGCGGCACTGACATCGGCACGATCTACGCGGGCGCTCTGCGCAACACCCGCGCCCTGGAGAGGCAGGGACTGGAGCAGATGGAGCGGCAGCTATCCGGCCTGGAACGCTACCCCGAATACGCCGCCGTCCTGCGCCGCCATGTCGAGGTCACCAAGGGGCAGATCGACCGGCTCGACAAGGCGCTCGAAGCCGTCGGCGAGAGCCCGTCGTCACTGAAGGAAACGGTGACCAGCGTGGCCGGCAGCATCGGCGCGGCGGTGCACGCCGTCGCGCAGGACGAAACCCTGAAGAACCTCTACGCGGGCTACGCCTACCAGTACGACCAGGTCGCCGCCTACCGCTCGCTCGCCGTCATCGCGGAGCGGGCCGGCCAATCCGACAAGGCCGTGGGCTTCCGCACCGCGGTCGAGGAGGAGACGAAGGGCGCCGAGGACATCGCGGCGCTGATCGAGCCGGTCACCAGGACCTACCTCGACCTGACGCTCAGCGGCTTGAAGGCCGATAGCTGAACGTTCAGCACCAGGGACTAATGCCCGGGGTGCATTCCGTTGACGGCATAACCGCACCTGCCTAACCTATCGCCCAGACCGCTGGTTATTGGGCGTGCGCAGAGCCAGCGCCGCCGGCCTTGGGCCGGTCCCTGCGGAAGCAGGGGTGGAGTGACACATCCACGAGTTTCGCCCCGAGACCGCCTTCGGGAGGTCGGATCGGCCCTGAAAGGGGCCGTTTTCCGTTTGCGACTTCGGTTCTCCCGAAGAGGCGAGGCCTATGCATCGCCAAGGGCGTCGGCCCTCGGGTCGCGTTCTTCCTGTGGATCCCGGTGTCGGTTGCACACCATTAAATCAGCCTAAACCGCCATGGCCCATGATCAGGATTCGAAGCTTCCCAGGGCCACCCATGCTTGCCGTCGTCGGTTGCCTCGTAGAGGCCCATGATTTTCGGTTCGTCGCACTCGCGGCCGCCATCTGCGCCCTGTCCGCCTTGACGACGGTCTGCCTCGTCAGCCACGCCCGCCGGGCGGAGGGCTGGGCGCAAGGCGGCTGGCTCGCCGTCGCGGCGACGGCCGGCGGCTCGGGCATCTGGGCGACCCACTTCATCGCCATGCTGGCCTTCGCCCCCGGCGTGCCGAGCGGCTACGACGTCGCGCTCACCGGCCTCTCGCTGGGCATTGCCATCCTCCTGGCCGGCTCCGGCCTGTCGCTCGCCGTCCTCGTCGGCGGTCGCGCGGCAGCATGGGCCGGAGGCGCGACACTCGGACTCGGAATCGCGGCGATGCACTACACGGGCATGGCCGCCTACTATGTCGCCGGCCACAAGGCGTGGGACCCGGCCATCGTCGGCGCCTCGCTCGCGCTCGGCGGCATCCTCGGCGGCGCGGCGCTGGCGGCCCAGCTCGGAGTCCGCGGCCTTGCCCGGCAGTCGCCGGCGGCCCTCCTGCTGCTGCTGGCCATCTGCAGCCACCACTTCACCGCCATGAGCGCCGTCACGGTCACGCCCGACCCGACGCTCGCCGTGTCGGCGTCCGCCGTCCCGAACGCGTGGCTCGCCGTGGCCGTGGCGCTCGCGAGCTTCGCCATCCTGCTGATCGCCGGCGCCGCGCTCGCCCTCGACGTGCGCGACCGCCGGCATTCGAAGCTGGAGGCGGAGCGCCTGCACAGCCTCGCCAACGCCGCCGTCGAAGGGCTCGTCGTCTGTACCGGCGACACGGTGGTGAGCGCCAACCGCAGCTTCGCCAAGCTCGTCGGCCTGCCGCAGGCGGCCCTCGCGGGGACGACCCTGTCGGCGTACCTGCCGGGCGACGCGGCCCGGCTCGCCGTGGCCGGCCAGCCCGAGCGCCCGGTCGAGGCCGAGATCCGGCAGGCCGACGGCACGCTCGTGCCGGTCGAGGTCATCATGCAGCCCGTCGAGCACGCCGGCCGGCCGCACTACGCGGTGGCCGTGCGCGACCTCCGCGCCCGGCGCCAGGCCGAGAGCCAGATCCAGTTCCTCGCCCACCACGACGCGCTCACGGGACTGGCCAACCGCGCCAGCTTCGGCAAGCGGCTCGACCAGGAGATGCGCGCCGCGGACGCCGGCGGCCGCAAGCTCGCCGTCCTCTGCCTCGACCTCGACCGCTTCAAGGAGGTCAATGACCTGTTCGGCCATGCGGCCGGCGACGCCATGCTGGAGAGCGTCGCCCGTATCGTCTCGGCCGTCCTCGATGACGCTCAGATGGTGGCCAGGCTCGGCGGCGACGAGTTCGCGGTGCTGATGCCCTGCGGCGGCCCCTCCGAGGCCGGGCGCCTCGCCGAGCGCATCCTGGAGGCGCTGCGCTCCGGCAGGCCGGATGCCGGCGGCCCGCAGATCGCGACCAGCATCGGCATCGCCCTCTACCCCGACGACGCGCAGGAGCGGGCCGCGCTCCTCAGCTACGCCGACACGGCCCTCTACCGCGCCAAGTCGGAGGGCCGCGGCACCTACCGCTTCTTCGAGGCGAGGATGGGCGTCGAGGTGCGCGAGCGCCGCTTCTTGGAGCACGACCTGCGCCACGCCGTGGCCCGCGGCGAGATGCACCTCGTCTACCAGCCCCAGACCGACGTGGGCTCGGGCGCCGTCATCGGCTTCGAGGCGTTGCTGCGCTGGAAGCACCCGGAGCGCGGCTTCGTCTCGCCGGCCGTGTTCATCCCCATCGCCGAGGAGAGCAACGCCATCCTGCAGATCGGCGAGTGGGTGCTGCGCGAGGCTTGCCGCGAGGCCGCGACCTGGCCACAGCCCCTGTCCATTGCCGTCAACGTCTCGGCGGTGCAGATCCACAGCCCCCACTTCGTCGGCCTCGTGCACGAGGTGCTGCTCAAGACCGGGCTGGCGGCGCACAGGCTTGAGGTCGAGGTCACCGAGACGGCGCTGATCAGCGACCCGAACCGGGCGCTGCTCACCCTGCGCCAGTTGAAGTCGCTGGGGCTGCGCATCGCCATGGACGACTTCGGCACGGGCTACTCATCGCTCTCGAACCTGCGCTCGTTCCCGTTCGACAAGATCAAGATCGACGGCTCGTTCGTGCGTTCGGTCGACAGCAACGAGCAGACCGCGGCCATCGTGCGCTCGGTGCTCGGCCTCGGGCGCGGCCTCGGGCTTCCCGTCCTGGCGGAAGGCGTCGAGACCGAGGCCGAGCTCGGCTTCCTCGCCGCCGAGCAGTGTCACGCCGCGCAGGGTTACCTGATGGGCCGCCCGTCGCCCATCGGGCAGTTCTCGCAGCACACGCATGGCACGGTTCCAGTCACCGACGAGGACCGGAAACGCGCCTGAGCACGTCGGAAAGGGGGCAAGCGTCAACCTCGCCCGCCTAAGGATGTCGGGTCGGATTGGATGGAGGCGGGCATGAGGGTGCGGACGGCACGAAACCCATCACCGGCCGTCCCGTCGCTCCGTGCCGCCGCTCTGACCTGCGCCCTGGTCGCCGGCTGTGGGCTCGTCCCGGCCGCCCTCGCGCTCGCGCCACGCCCCGGCGAGCCCGTCGCAGTCATCACCCTCTTCCCCGACGCCCCCGTCCCCAAGGCCGTCGCCGCCTCGGGCGCGCCCATCCTGTGGCTTTCCACCGGAGGGCACGTCGCGATGCTCGACGCCTCGGGGCGTGACGCCGCCGCCGACCTGCGCCGTGCCGGCGCCCTCCTCGTCCTCGCCGCCGGACCCCTAGGCGCCTGCCTTCCTGGCTACCGGCCCTCCCCGCCCCTCACCGGACCATCGCCGTGATGACCGACAGCAGCAGCCTCGACCGCCTCCGCCTCGCCTTCCTGCCGGTCATGACCGGCGCGCTCGGAGCCCTCGCGACCCTTGTCACGGCGCTCGCCTGGTGGCGGGACGTCATGCCGGTGCCTGTGACGGCGCTCGCGCTCCTCTTGCCGGGAGCGGCCCTCGTGGCTGCCCGGCGGCATCGGGCGGCAGCCATCACCCGCCATCTCTCGTCAGCCGCCCTGATGATGCTGGTCGGCCTGCTGGTGCTCGTCTCCTCCGGCACGCACCTGCAGATCGACGTCCACATGGTGTTCTTCGCCGCCCTCGCGGTCGCCGCCGGATGGTGCTGCTGGTCCTCGATCCTGGTGGCGGCCGGCGTCGTCGCCGTCCACCACCTCGCGCTCAACGTGCTCTACCCGGCCGCCGTGTTCCCCAACGGCGCCGAGTACCTGCGCGTCGTCCTTCACGCCTTGGTCCTCGTAACGGAAGCCGCCGCCCTGGTGCTGGCCGCCCGCCAACTCGCCAAGGCCCTCTCCTCGGCCGAGGAAGCGACCCGTCATGCCGCCGACAGCGTGCTGGCGCAGCGCCGTGCCGAGGCCGCCGCCGGCCAGGACCGCAACCTGGAGGTCCACCGCCAGCGGCGCCTCGGCGAGGTCGTCGCCGAGTTCCGCGACGCGCTGGTCGAGATCGAGCACAAGGTCGAACGCGAGACGAGCGGCATGCGCGAGACCGCGCTCTCCCTCAACGGGGTCGCCGAGCAGTCGAGCGTACAGGCTGCCAACGCGGAGACCACGGCGTCGGCAACCGCGCGGAACGTGCTCTCGGTGTCGGCGGGCGCCGAGGAGCTCAGCGCCTCCATCTCCGACATTGCCGGTCAGACCGAGCGGGCCCGCGAGTTCATCGCGCACATGACGGAGATCGCGCGGACCACGAACGAGGAAGTCGAGCAGCTCGCGGTCGTGGCCGACCGCATCGGCGCGGTCACGGGCCTGATCAAGTCGGTGGCCGACCAGACGAACCTCCTGGCGCTGAACGCCACCATCGAGGCGGCGCGGGCCGGTGCGGCCGGCAGGGGCTTCGCGGTCGTAGCCTCGGAGGTGAAGGCGCTGGCGGGCCAGACCATGAAGGCCGCTGACGAGATCGTGTCCCAGGTCGATGCCATCCAGGCCTCGACGCGCCGCACCGTCGGTTCCGTCCACGCGATGGCCTCGGCCACGCAGGAGGTGAACGCCCTGACGACGTCCATCGCCGCGTCGGTAGATCAGCAGCGGGCGGCGACCCAGGAGATCTCCCGCACGGTGGCACAGGTCGCCCAGGGCAGTTCCGAGGCGCACGCCGGCGCCGTCTCGGTCTCGCGGGCCACCCGGGAGACGCAGCGCCACGCCGACAGCGCCCTATCCGCGTCCGAGTCCCTCAAGGCGGTCGCCGCCGACCTCGCCTGCTCCGTGAGCCAATTCGTCCAGCGGGTCACGACCGACCTGGAGGAGCGCCGCGGCGCCGTGCGCATCGCCGTCGCCGAAGCGGGCTTCCTGCACTCGCGGGGCCGCCGCTACCCGGTGCGCCTCGTCGAGGTCTCGTCCCACGGTGCCCGCGTCACCGACGTGCCACCGCTCGCCTCAGGCGAGGCGGTCGAGTTCGAGACGGCGGACGGTGGGCGCATGCCGGCGGCAGTCGCCTGGTCCGAGGGTGGCGCGGCGGGTCTCGAAATTCAGTCCGGCCTGCGGCACCCGGCGTTGAATGGTAGGCTTGGCTTGGCAGCCTGAAGGAGGGCCCCTCCCCCGGCTAGCCTCGCCCGATCATGTCCTTGATGCGCGAGGCCAGCGCCTCCATGGCGAAGGGCTTGGTGAGGATCTCCATGCCGGGGTCGAGGTAGCCGTTCCCTACCGCCGCGTTCTCGGCGTAGCCGGTGATGAACAACACCTTGAGGCCCGGGCGGCTCACCCGGGCCGCGTCCGCGACCTGCCGCCCGTTCATGCCGCCGGGCAGGCCGACGTCCGTCACCAGGAGGTCGACGCGAGCGTCCGATTGCACCACCCTCAGTCCCGCGGGGCCGTCCGCAGCCTCGATGGCCGTGTAGCCCAAGTCCTCCAGCACCTCCGTCACCAGCATGCGCACCGAAGGCTCGTCGTCGACGACCAGCACCGTTTCGCCCCTCTCGGCACGAGGCGCCCCCGCGAGGTCCGGCATGTCCTCGGAGGCAAGGACGTCGCCGTGGTGGCGAGGCAGGTACAGGCAGACGGTCGTGCCCTGCCCGACCTCGGAGTAGATGCGGACCTGACCGCCGGACTGGCGCACGAAGCCGTAGATCATCGAAAGGCCGAGCCCGGTGCCCTGACCGATGGGCTTCGTCGTGAAGAACGGCTCGAACGCCTTGGCGGCGACATCCGGGGCCATGCCCGTGCCGGTGTCCGTGACGCAGAGGGACAGGTACTGCCCGGGCGGCATGTCGCGCTCGCGGGCGATGCGCTCGTCGAGCCAGCGGTTGGCGGTCTCGACCGTGATGCGGCCCCCGTCCGGCATGGCGTCGCGTGCGTTGATGCAGAGGTTGAGCAGCGCGTTCTCAAGCTGGCCCGGGTCCACCAGCGCCGGCCATAGGCCCGCGGAGCCCACCACCTCGATGTGGACGGACGGACCCACCGTGCGGCGGACCAACTCCTCCATTCCGTGGATCAGGGCGTTCACGTCCGTCGGTCTCGGGTCGAGCGTCTGGCGCCGCGAGAACGCGAGCAGCCGATGGGTCAATGCCGCGGCACGCTTGGCCGCCCCTTGCGCCGCCGCCATGTAACGGTCGAGGTCCGACAGCCTGCCTTGGCTCATCCGGGTCTGCATCAGCTCCAGGCTGCCGGAGATGCCGGTGAGCAGATTGTTGAAATCATGGGCGAGGCCGCCGGTGAGCTGGCCTACCGCCTCCATCTTCTGCGATTGCCGCAAAGCCTCCTCGGTCTCGGCCAGGGCGTGCGCCGCCTCCTTCTCGGCCGTGACGTCCCGACCGACCGCGTGGATGAGGTCCTCGGCCGGAACCGCCGTCCACGAGAGCCACCGATAGCTGCCGTCCTTGTGCCGGTAACGGTTCACGAAGCGCAGGGTGGTCAGGCCTTCCGAAAGCTTGCCGACCTCGGCAAGCGTCGCCGGCACGTCGTCCGGGTGGACGAGGTCCATGAAAGCACCGCCGACGAGGTCGCGCTCGCCCCAGCCGAGCAGCGTCGTCCAAGCCGGGTTCACCGCCTCGATGGTGGCGTCGTAGCGGGCGACCAGCATGATGTCTGTCGACAGCCGCCACATGCGGTCGCGGTCGGCGGTCCGCTCCGTCACCAGCGCTTCGAGTTCCTCGCGCGAGCGCGTGAGCACCTCGCGCGCCTCGACAATGTCCTGGATGTCGGTGCAGGTGCCGAACCAGCGGGTGACCCGCCCGGACGCGTCGCGCATCGGCAACGCACGTCCGAGCGTCCAGCGGTACTGGCCGGTGTGATGCCGCAGCCGGTACTCGATCCGGTAGGGTTCGCCCGACGCGAGGGACTCGCCCCAGACCGTCCAGGTCCGCTCCCTGTCGTCGGGGTGAACGATGTCCTCCCACTCCTCGCCGTCGGTCGAGCCAGGCGGCACGCCGGTGAAGTCGTACCAGCGTTGATTGTAGTAGTCGTGGTAGCCGTCCGCCCGGGTCGACCAGACCATCTGATCGATGGAGTTGGCGATGGTTTGGAAGCGCGCCTCCGCCTCGCGCAACGCGTCCTCGCGCTCCCGTCGCTCGGTCACGTCGCGATAAAACAGCGCCAGGCCTTCCGGATGCGGGTAGGCCCTCACCTCCAGCCAGGCGGCGTGCCCGTCAGGCCAGACATAGCGGTGTTCCAGCGTGAGGGAGATGCGCTCCTGCATCGCGCGCAGGTACATGTGCCCGATGGGCATCGCCTCGGAGCCCGGGTAGACCTCCCAATGCGAGCGGCCCACGATCTGATCGGGCGACCGCTCCTCCAGCCGGAAACCTTCGGCGTTCATCTGCAGGATGCGAAAGTCGCGGTCGAGGAGCATGAAGCCCTCGCCCATGCCCTCCAGCACGCCCGAGGCGCGGGCTTCGCTGGCGCGCAAGGCCTCCTCGGCCTGCACTTTGGCGGTGGTTTCGGTGCAGGCGCAGAACATGCCACCGACGACGCCGGCATCGTCGCGTATCGGCGAGTAGGAGAAGGTGAAGTAGGTCCGCTCGTCGTAGCCGTGCCGGTTCATCGTGAACGGCAGGTTCTCGGCCCAGGTCGGCTCGCCCGCCATGGCGCTGTCGACGTATGGCGTGACGGCGTCCCAGATCTCGGACCAGATGTCACGGAAGCGGCGGCCCAGGGCGGCCGGGTGCTTGTCGCCGAGGATCTCCGCGTAGGCGTCGTTGTAGACGAAGGCGAGTTCCGGCCCCCAGGCCGCGAACATCGGGAACCTGGAGCCGAGCATCAGGCTCACGACCGAGCGCAGCGCCTGCGGCCAGGTCTCCGGCGCGCCGAGCGGCGAGGACGACCAGTCGTGGGCGCGCATGCGAGCGCCCATCTGTCCGCCTCCCGACAGGCATGCGGTGGTCAAGGACGAGGTGCTTTCGGACATGTTCCGGGGTCGTGTCTGGTCGAGGCGATGGCTGACAAGAGGAACTTCCCGCCGTTTGCCGTTTCCGGTCGGCCATGATGCGTCGTGATGGCGGGTTTGCGGCAGCGTCCCGGAAACGCCGCGATGGCTTTGAGGTTGCCCCGCCGCCCGGGCCGCCGAGGACCGAGACGGCACGGCTCCGGCGGGTTCGAATCCCCGTCTCACGTGCCGACAGGTGCACGGGCCACGCGCTGGAGGATGCGCGAGAGCTGCTCGGCGGAGTACGGCTTCTGAAGGAGCTCGAAGCCGTGACCGCCTTCCTGGGCGAGCACGTGACTGTAGCCGGAGGTAAGCACCACGGGCAGGTCCGGCCACCGTCGCCGGATCTCGCGCGCGAGCTCGACCCCGTTCATGCCCGGCATCACGACGTCCGAGAACACCGCGTCGAAGTCGTGTCGGGCCCCGCCAAGATGAGCCAGCGCCTCCGAGGCGTTAGCCGCCCAGATCGTCTCGTAGCCAAGGTCCTCAAGGATCTGCGTCGCGAAACGCCCGACCTCGACGTTGTCCTCCACCACCATCACGCGCCGGCCGGCTCCGCCGACGGTCGCCGCGTCCTCGGTCTCGGGCTGTTGGACCCCTTCGGAGTTGCCCGGCTCCGTCTCGGGCAAGTAGAGCGTGAAGGTGGTGCCGCGCCCCGGCGCGCTCGCCACGCCCACGTCGCCGCCCGACTGCTTGGCGAACCCGAAAACCTGGGACAGCCCGAGCCCCGTGCCCTTCCCGATGTCCTTGGTGGTGAAGAACGGCTCGAAGATCCGCCCGACGGCCTCAGGCGGGATGCCGCAGCCCGTATCCGTCAGCGACACGGCGGCGAAGGGTCCCGGCACCGGGGCGTGCCCGCGGATGGCGGGCTTGCCCACCCCGCACGCCAGGCGCAGCTTCAGGGTGCCCTCGCCGTCCATGGCGTCGCGGGCGTTCACCGCCATGTTGACAAGCGCCGTCTCGAACTGGCTGCGGTCGGCACGCACGAAGCAGGCGACGTCCGGAAGCTCGGTCACCACGCGGATACGCCCGCCGGTGACGGTATCGAGCATCTCCGCCACGCCCCGCAGGCACGCGACGACGTCGAAGACTTCCGCCTTGAGCGCTTGCCTCCTCGCGAACGAGAGGAGCTGCCCGGTGAGCTTGGCGGCCCGTTCCACCGTATCCGAGACCGCATCCAGGTAGCGGCGGCGACGCTCCTCCGGCAGGTCGGGCCGGCGCAGGAAGTCGACCGACGAGCGGATGATGGTGAGAAGGTTGTTGAAGTCGTGCGCCACGCCCCCGGTCAACTGACCGATGGCCTCCATCTTCTGGGATTGCCGCAGGGCCTCTTCCGCCTCGGCGAGCGCCGCCGTCCGCTCCTTCTCGGCGGTGACGTCGCGCCCGTAGGCGTAGACGATGTCGCCCTCGGCGGCCGTGTGCCAGGAGATCCAGCGCGGCGTGCCGTCCCGGTGGCGGTAGCGGTTCTCGAAGGCCGTGAGGTCCTCCGCCGTGGCCGCGTAGGTCAGTGCCGTACGCGTGACGACGTCGTCCTCGGGCCAGATGAACTCCTGGAAGCTGCGTCCCACCACCTCGGCCGGGTCGTGGCCCAGGATCGCCTTCCAGGCCGGGTTCACCGCGCGGAATACCCCGTCGACGCCGACCACCACCAGCAGGTCGCGCGAGTTGCGCCAGACCCGGTCGTGCTCAGCCGTGCTCTCAGCGATGCGGCGCTCAAGCGCCTCCTCCCGGGCGTGCTCCGCGGTGACGTCCTGCGCTATGCCACCCAAGCGCCGCAGGCCGCCTCCAGCGTCGCGAATAGGGAAACCCGTGTCGCGTATGTGGCGCACGGCCCCGTCGTCCGGCCGCACGATGCGGTACTCGACGGTGTGGGTCTCGCCGGAGAGCAGGCGCGGCATAGCCGCGTAGGCACGCTCCCGGTCTTCCGGGTGGACGAGCGAGGCCCAGCGCGCGAGGTCGCCCATCACCAGTTCGCGCCGGTCACCCCCGACGCGCTCGTAGGCCGGGCTCAGGTACTCAAGCCGGCCCCCATCCGGGTTCGCGATCCAGAGCACGTCGGCCGAGTTCTCCGCGAAGCTGCGGAACCGTTCCTCGCTCTCGACCAAGCCGGAGGCGGCGCGCACGCGCCCAGTCGTCTCCTGCGCGACGTTCAGGATGCCGGCGACCCGACCCTCCGCGTCGAGAATCGGATTAAGGCTGTAGGTAAACCAGGTGTCCTCGGGCATGCCGTTCCGGTCGAGGACGAGCCGCTGGTCCTGCACCTCCACGGCTTCGCCGCCGTCGAGAACTCGGGCGAACATCGGCCCGAGTTCGTGCCACGCCTCGGGAAAGACGTCCCGCGCCGGTCGACCCAGGGCGCCGGGATGCTTGCCGCCGACAAGCGCTCCCCATGAGAGGTTGTAGAGGATGAGGAGCTCCGGACCCCAGTAGACCGCCATCGGAGTGGCGGCCCGGAGCATCGTGCGAACCGTGACGGTCAGCTCCGCCGGCCACGCGGTGGCAGGACCAAGTGCGCTCGCGTCCCAGTCGTGCTCCCGCATCCGGACGGCCATCGCGCCGCCGCCGGGAAATGGGTTCGGAGAGGTTGCGGGCGGGCCTTGCATCCGGCGGGCGGGTCCGTGCGGGATCGGAATCGCTTATGTGCTCGAAACAGCGCGTCCGGTACAAGCCCGTCACCGAAACCGGTGCTGGCATGCCAGAGCGGATCCCCAGGAGCCTCGTCAGGAACGCTCGACGGCGGCGAGGCGCTCGACCTCGCGCACATAGCCGTCGGCGTCGAACTTCTTGAGGGTCGCCGCGCCAAGCGAGCGAACGTTGCCATAGACGGGGCGCGAACCCCAAGGCCGGTCGTGCAGGCCGAAGAGCCACGTCACGTTCGTGAAGGAGTTCGCGTCGCGTCCGTCGATGAAGAACTTGTTGTTCAGCCGCAGCGCCGTCTCGAACGCCTCCTCGGGCGAGGCCGACCACTCCAGGATCTTCTTGCCCCAGTACATGCGCATGTGGTTGTGCATGTACCCGGTCTCGCGCATCTCCATCATCGCCGCGTTCCAGTAGCGGTCGTGCGTCAAACCCTGCTCGAACTGCTCGGGCGTGTAGAGGTAGGGGCGCTCGTCGCCCCGGTGCGCATCGAGCGTCTTGCGGGCCCAGGCAGGGACGGCCTCGTAGCTATCGTAGTTCGGCTCGTAGAAGATGTGGTTCATCGCGAGCTCGCGCCGGACGACGAGCTCCTCCAGGTAAGCCGTCTTGTCGTCCTCGCCGCCAGTCGCGGCTGCCAGCACCTTGAGCGCGATGGCGACCGGCGAGATCTGGCCGTAGTGCAGGTAGGGGCTCATGTGCGAGGCCGCCCCCGCCTCGGATCGTCCGCGCACCTGGGCGTAGCGGTTGAAGCGGGCGTCCAGGTAGTGGCCCAGCGTCGCCTCAGCCCGCGCCGTGCCGCCCTTGAACCGCCGCACCGGCCGCACGCTCTGGTCGGCATTCAGGCCGGCCACCAGCTTCGGCACGTCAGAGAGGTCGAGCGTGCTCTCGAAGCGGAGGTGGTCCGCCCGGTGGGCGACCGGCCGCTCGTCCAGAGGCACGAGGTACTCGGGCAGGAGCCGGCGGAGCTTGGGCCGCAGGGTGCGGGCGGCGACCTCGTGCTTGGGAGAGGCAGTCTCGACGGGCACGACGACCTCGCCCTCGACCTGCATCACGCGGCACGGCGCCCGCTCTGCGAAGTCGGCGTAGAAGCGGCGCACCGGCTTCTGGTAGTTGCGGTCGCAGACGACCAGGGCGGCGTCCGCCGCGTAGAGCAAGGCCGTCTCGACCGGCGTCTGCCGTCGGGCGACAAAGGCGATGCCGCGCTTGGCCAGCTCCGGCCCGACCTCTGCCATCCCCTCTAGCAGGAAGGCCCAGTGGCGGGCGTTCGCTTCCGGGACGCCCTCGGCAAGCCCGTAGCAGACCAGCGCCGGAAGCCCGAGCCTGTTGGCTTCCTCGACGGCGTATTCCAGGGCCGGGTTGAAGTGGACGCGTTGGGACAGCCCCATCCAGTACAGGACGTAAGCGGCTCGCTCCCGCAAGGGCATGTCGTTGAGGGGCTTGATGCGGGTCGGCTGGATCATGCGCGGCAAGGTTCCGGGAGCGTGGTGCGGGGGGCGTCGGCCCGAGCCACATAGGGCGTTTCTCCCCGCAGTCCCCGCACGGACAAGCCGGTCCGGTAATCCACGGAGGAGACGAAACGACGCGCGTTGCCCACATGTTCTCGTGCGTTGATGGGCGCGGCAAGGGAGTAGGGCCGCGCAACGTGCGTGAGACGACAAGATGCCCAAAGCCGGAAGCCATGGTCCCGAGGAACGTGCGGCGGTGCTGGAGCGGCAGCGCCGGCTGAAAATGGCGAGGTCCGCCCACGCCTACGTCCGGGGCAACACCGTACGGTTCTACGAGTGGTTGGACGGTTTGGCACGTGGCACCCTGCCGGAGGGTCCGCCGGTCTGGATCTGCGGTGACTGCCACCTCGGCAACCTGGGCCCGCTCGCCGACGCCGACGGGCACGTCGACATACAGGTCCGCGACCTCGACCAGACGGTCGTCGGCAACCCGACGCACGACCTCGTCCGCCTCGGGCTGCCGCTGGCGAGCGCCGCGCGGGGCTCAGACCTGCCAGGCGTAGTCACGGCGCGAATGCTGGAAGAGATGGTCCGAGGTTACGCAAATGGGCTCGCTGGACCCGGCGGGGACGGGGTACCGCCGGAGCCTGACGTGGTGCGCACGGTGCGGCGTCAGGCGCTCGGTCGTCGCTGGAAGCACCTCGCCCGCGAACGCCTGAAGGACGTCGAGCCCTCCATCCCGCTCGGGCGCAAGTTCTGGGCGCTCGATGAGACGGAACGGGATGCCTTGGGCGACCTGTTCGAGGAGGAGCAGGTACGCGGACTGCTGCTGGCTCTGAATGGCCGCGGCGAGAACGCCGACATCCGCCTGATCGACGCGGCCTACTGGATGAAGGGCTGCTCCTCGCTCGGTTTCCTGCGCTACGCCGCCCTCGTGCGCATCGAGGACGGCGGCAAGCGCCGCCTGGCGCTCGTCGACCTCAAGGAGGCCGTCGAGCCCGCGGCGCCGGCGGCAACGGGCGCGAGGATGCCCGCCGACCCGGCCGAGCGGGTGGTCACCGGTGCCCGGGCGCTCTCGCCGAACCTGGGCGAGCGCATGCTGCCGGTCAGCCTGATCGGCAAGCCGGTAGTGATGCGCGAACTCGCCCCGCAGGACCTGAAGCTCGACGTCGACCAGTTCAGCCGCGAGGAGGCGGTTCGGGCGGCGCACTACCTCGCCCACGTCGTCGGCAAGGCACACGGGCGGCAGATGGACGAGGCCACCCGCGCGGGCTGGCGGGACGAGGTCATGCGAGGCACGGACGGCGGGGAGCAGGCGCCCTCGTGGCTCTGGTCGAGCGTGGTCGAGCTCGCCGGTCGCCACGAGGTCGGCTACCTGCAGCATTGCCGGCGCTACGCCACCGCGGAGGCCGCCTGAGGCGCGGCGGTCTTCGGGGCGTCGGGGCAATCGGGAAGGCTGAGATACCGGAATCGTCCCTTCTCGCTCTTGCCGGACTTCAACACTCCAAGCCCTTGCGCCGCGTCGCGTACACCCGCCGTCCAGCGGTCGCTAATGGACGAAGGCGAGAAGTCGAAGCTCTTGGCCGCGAGCTCCTCCGCACCCGCCTGGTAGACGAGGTGCAGCAGCGTCACCGCCGGCCCCGCGGGATCGAGCCGTTCCCGCAACGCGTACTCGCGCCTCAGCCCCGCTATCGCCCGGCGCGGCGGGCTGGCGAAGATGAGGTCGTTGGCCCGCTCCAGCACCGCGTCGAGGGATGCGGGACGCGGCGCCCTCAGGGAGAACAGGTCGGAGGCGATGCAGAGGAGGTCCCGCCCCGGCTCGGTCTCGAAGAGCGGGTTTAGGGGGAGGTTGTTGGTGTAGCCCGCGTCGCATAGGACGCGCCCGCCGATCTCGACCGGCGGGAAGGCCGGCAGGATGGCCGTGCTGGCGAGGATGTGCTCCGGCCGGACCTCCTGGCGGGCAGTGTCGAAGTAGACCTCCTCGCCGGTCTCGATGTCGACGCACCCGACCGTCAGGCGCGTACCGCCTCGGTTCAGCCGCTCGAAGTCGACGAGGCGTTCCAGCGTTCGCAGCAGGGGCTTGTTGTCGAACAGGGCCACGTCGTTCGGCACCCACGGCAGGGCCGACCATAGGCCCGGGAAACGGTGGCCGAAGATGGTCGGCCGCCCACCGGCCAGCGCCAGGATCGCATGCAACCCGTTGTAGACCTGGCGCGGCTTGAGCAACCCGGTCGGGCTCGGCCCCGTGGCCTGGGTCGCCTCGTCCCAGAACGTCCGGAGCTTGGCGGCCCGGTCCTCTGGAGCGTTGCCGGCGATAATGGCGGCCGTCACCGCGCCGATGGAGGCGCCCACGACCCATCCGGGCCTGAGCCCGTGGCCGTGCAGCGCCTCGTAGGTCCCGGCATGGTAGGCGCCGACGGCATTGCCGCCGGCGAAGACCAGGGCGAGGTCGCGTGTGTCGTCCACCATCCGTTCCTTCGCGCGTTGAGGCCGTACCCGGCCGTGACCCGGTTGGCGTCAGCCGTGCGGCTTGAAGACGACCTTGGTGCAGTTGTCCTTCTTGTCCCGGAACATATCGTACAGGGCCGGGCCGTCCTCCAGGTTGGTGGAGCGATGGCTGATGATGAAGGACGGGTCGATGTCGCCGTTCTGGATGCGCTCCATCAGCGGCTTCATGTAACGCACCATGTGGGTCTGCCCGGTCTTCAGGGTCAGGCCCTTGTTCATCAGGATGCCGAGGGCGACGGGACCGACCGGGCCCGCGAACACGCCCGGCATCGAGACGTTGCCGCCTGGCCTGCAGGCGAGGATGGCTTGGTTGAGCGCATAGGGCCGCTCAAGGCTGACGGTGTGCTCCATGATGGCCGAGGTGACCTTCTGGAGCATCGTGTCGGCTCCGTGGGACTCCATGCCGACCGCCTCGATGACCGAGTCCGGGCCGAGCCCCTTGGTCATCTCCATCAGCGTCTCCTGCACGTTCTCCTTGGACAGGTCGATGGTTTCCGCTCCGGCCTCACGGGCGAGCGCCAGGCGCTCGGGCACGCTGTCGATGGCGATGACGCGCTTGGCGCCCAGCAGGTAGCAGCACTTGACCGCGAGCACGCCGACCGGGCCGCAGCCCCAGATGGCGACCGTGTCCTCGGGACCGATGTCGCAGTGCTCGGCGGCCTGGTAGGCGGTCGGGAAGATGTCGCTCAGGAACAGCACCTGCTCGTCGGTGAGACCCTCGGGCACGACGATGGGCCCGACGTCGGCGTAGGGCACGCGCAGGTACTCGGCCTGGCCTCCCGCGTAGCCGCCAGTGATGTGCGAGAACCCGAAAAGGCCGGCCAGAGGATAGCCGTAGGTCTCGGCCTGCAGCTTGCCGTTCGGGTTGGTGCGCTCGCAGCAGCTCCAGTTGCCCCACTTGCACTGTCGGCACTCGCCGCAGCAGATGGTGAAGGGGACCACGATGCGGTCGCCGACCTTAAGCTTGTGGTTGTCCTTACCGACCTCGATGACCTCGCCCATGGTCTCGTGGCCGAGGACGTCGCCGCACTCCATCGTCGGCATGAACCCGCCCATCAGGTGCAGGTCGGAGCCACAGATCGCGCAGGCGGTCACCTTGATGATGACGTCGCGCCCGTGCTCGATCTTCGGGTCGGGCACGGTCTCACAGGTGATCTTGCCCCGGCTCTGCCACGTGAGTGCTTTCATGGACGGTCATCTCCGGTCGTCGGGTATCGGGTGGGAAAGAAGGTCGGCCGCGACCAGGTTCCGGGCGCGGCGAGGCGTTGGAGGTCAGCGGCGGCGCGGTCTTGACCGCGTGCCGAGGATCACGGCGGCCGTGGCGGCCAAGCCGGCGGCGAGCACGCTGGCCGTCGCGAGGGGATGCAGAGTCGCCCGGGTGTAGGCGCTGGTGCGCATGACGTAGACTGGCGGGTCGCCGCGGACTGCTCCGGCATGCCGTGGCGCATGAAGGGCGCCCTGGGGGTCCCTTGGTTCCTCGGCCCGCTTCTGAAGGGCGATGATGGCCGGGGCGAGCTCGTCGTAGGCGCCAGGCGCGAACTCCTTGCCCATCACGAACAGCTTGCCGCCGCCACCCACGAAGATGTCCCGCTGCGGATGCACGGCGGCGTGCAGGATGGCGTTGGCGACCTCCTCGGGCGGGTAGATCGGCGGCGGCAGGGTGGGCTGGCGGTCCATGTAGTTGCGCGCCCTATTCGGCAGCGGCGTGTCGATGGAGGCGGGCTTCACGAGGGTGACCGAGACCGGCGCCCTGTCTGCGATCATCTCCATGCGCAAGGTGTCGGTGAAGCCCTTCACCGCGTGCTTGGAGGCCGCGTAGAGGCCCTGGAACGGGAAGGCGAGGTCGGAGGCGATGCTGCCGACGTTGATCAGCGCGCCGCCTCGTCGGCGGAGGTGCTCCACGGCGACGAGCGAGCCGTTCACCGTGCCCCACAGGTTGGTCTGGATCAGGCGCTGATGGTCCTCGTAGGCGATCTCGCGCAAGGGGCCGTAGACGGTCAGGCCGGCGACGTTGACCCAGGTGTCGAATCCACCGAACGTCGCCACCGCCTTCTCGGCGATGGCCTGGACGTCCTCGCGCCGGCCGACATCGGCCACGACGTAGGCGGCCTTCGGTCCGAGCTCGGCGGCGATCCGGACGAGCACGTCCCTGCTGCGGGCGGCTAGCACCACGCGGGCGCCGCGCTCGGTGGCCATGCGGGCGGTCGCCAAGCCGATGCCGCTCGACGCGCCGGTGACGACGATGACCTGCTCGCGCAGCGGCTTGTGCGCCATGTTCAATCTGCTCCGTGCCAAGTCCCCGGTTCGGGGCACGGCATGGCTACGCGCCAGACGCGGAAGCGTTGCGACCGGCGTCGCTTTCGCCAAGGTCGCCGCCGTCGCGCCCGCCTTGGCGGCACCGCTCGATGCGGTAGTGGATCGGCTTGAAGCTGCCGTTGTTCGACTGGAGCGCCGAGCAGGCGGTGAGGCCGATGACGAGGTCGGCCTCGGCCTCGAAGGTGATGCGGTCGCCGGCCCGGCTGAGCGGCGGCTCGACCGTGATGACGCCCGTCCTGCCGTCGACGGGCACGTTCATGAAGCAGTTGAACGCCACCGGGATGCGGTCGGGCGCGACGCCGTATGGAGCGAGCGCCGCCGCGAGGTTGCCGAAACAGCCGCGGTGCGGGTCCGCGTCCCCGTAGATGATGCGGAAGGTATCGGCCGAGCACGGCGTCAGCAGGAAGTCGTGGCGGCCCACCGTGTCCTCGACGATGCGCAGCAGCACGTTCGAGCGGTTCGAGTAGAGCGGATCGCCGGTCGTCAGGTAGATCCGGCTCGCGTAGTCGAGGGTGCGGCCGGACGAGATCACCTCTTCGAGGTCGTGGCGGTTGAAGGCCAGGAGATCCGCCACCTGCTCGCCGTGCGGATCGATGACGGTCAGGCGGTCGCCCTTGTCGAGGGTGAAGGCCACGCCCGAGCGCGGCGCGATCTCGTGGGTGGCGGCGTCAACGCACATCGGCGCCTCCCGCATTCGTGCCACGTGGGCGGAAGGGGCAGCGCCATTCCTCGCCGACGACCCGGCCGCTGTATTGGCGCGCCTCCGACGTCTCGCCGTGCCGTGCCAGCATCGGGTTGACCGAACCGGCGAGCGCCTCGTCCCGCTGCAGGATGGAAGAGCGCAGCTTCTCATACCGGCCCGCCTCTCGGAGATGCTCAAACTGCGCATGCAGGTTGAACACCAGCACCGGCGAGGAGAACCGACGCGCCGGCCGGCTGGCGTTCGGGTGCAGGCCGACGACGAAGAACGCCTCGCCGGCGAAGCTCAGCGAGAAGTGCGGGTTGTCAGGCTCCCGCGCCACGCGGTCATCCCAGGGATGGCCGAGCCAGGCGTCCTTGTCGGCGAGCGACTGCACACGATCCCAGAGGTGCCGTTCGAAGCCCTCCTCGTCGAGGTCGCCCGGACCCTCGAAGATGACGGCGAAGCTCTGGAACAGGTCAGGTCGCTGCCGGTAGCGCGCGGCGAAGGCGATCAGCGCGGGGTAGATGCGCATGTCGTCCCACGCCGAGGTGATGTCGCGGGCGACCAGGACACGCATCTGGCCCTTGGACAAGGCCGATTTGGCGCCGACGCAGGGAAAGCCGGCATCGCGGATGAAGGCGCGGAAAGCCTCGGCCCTCGGGTGATTGGTATCGTCTCGGGGTAGTTGCATGGGAACTCGGCACGCAAGTCACGAAGGTGCACACGGAATCCGCACGGGGTGCCGCGGCTCCAGGCAACGACGTCAGTGCGGCCTCGTTCCACGCCGTGTTCGGGCAGGGTCACTTACCCACAACCACGAGCACTTCCCTTCTGAACCGGGCAAGCGCCTCGATGAAGTTACGCAATTCGGCAAGCCTCAGCCGCTCGTCCGTGACCTGCTCGTCCAGGCCGAGCCGCCAAGCAAGGTCCCGCCGCCCGGGCTCACGGTGCAGGGCATCGATTTGCGTGGCGAATGCCTCGACGTCCTCATCGCCTCGGGCGAGGCCCGCCTCCACTAGGCTCTCCGCCTGTCGGCGCAGGGCCCCAGCCACCTCGTCGAGGCCGATCTCGGGATGGTACTGCACACCCCAGAACACGCCGCCCTCGAAGCGGATCTCGGCGGCTTGCACGGCCGTGACCCGGTTGCCGGCCAGCAGCGTCGCCCCGGGCGGCAACGCCTCCACCTCGTCGGTGTGGATGGCCGGCGCGTCGTAGGAAGCGGGCCGGCCTGCCAGGAGCGGATGCGTACGTCCCGCCTCGGTCGGGGTGATCCGCCGAGCGAACCCGGCCTCCGGGCTGCGCGCGTTCGGGCGTACGCTGCCGCCGGCGGCGACCGTCGCGACCTGCAGCCCGGCGCAGGAGCCGAAGGCCGGGGTGCCGGCGGCGAACACCGCCCGCATGAAGTCGACCGTGCGCCGTGTCTCGGGCGTCTCCTCGTAGAGATGCAGCGGCGAGCCGGTGAGGAACACCGCGTCGTACTCGGTCAGGCTGGCTCCGGGCGGCAGCGCCGCGTCGGCGTCGGCCGGCTGGATGCGGTCGCAGGTGGCGCCTGGCGCGAGCCTGCGCAGGATGTCGAGGTAGGTCTCACCCGACGAATGGCCTACGCTGTCGCGTCTCGCCTTGCGCGCCTCCGGGGTCTCGCTTTCGGCCACCAGGAAGCGGAATACCGGTTGTGCTGAACTCACGAGGTCAATCTCCCTTCAGTGTCCGCGCGGCATCGGGAACCAAGGGCGCAGCGTGGCGACCCCTGCGGTGAAGCGGGCGTTCGAGATAGCGTTGAGGGTATTGGCCGGGGCCCCCGCGCCCTTCGCTTCCGCCTCGAAGGCAATCAGCCGGTCCAGCAGTGCGTCCGCCAAGGCCGGGGTAACCGACAAGGGTCCGTCGGTTAGCATCTCGTGCAGCTGCCGCATGTAAGGGCAACCCTGATCGTGCACGACCATCGTGACGCCTCCGCCTTCGATTGTCCCTCAGCCGCCTCCGGCCCGAAGAACGCCGGCGACAACCGCTGGCATGTGGAAGTGTTTGCACGAGCGCCTGCGGCATCCTGATCCGGACGACGTACCCACCGGGATGACCCAAGTAGGGTTGCCCTTCCCTCTCCGAGGCTCCCGCATGTGGTATCTGTACGGCTTCGCCATGCTCGCCGGGCTCGCGAACGCGATCCAGCCCGGCCCGAACTCGACCTTGGCGAAGTCCTCCACGCAGCCGTTCTTCGCCGGCCTCGTCGTTGTCGTCGTCAGCGGGTCCGCCTTGTTGGTCGCAGGCCTGGTCACCGGCCGGTTGAGCTTGCCGAGCCACGAGCAGGCGGCACAGGTCCCGTGGTGGGCCTGGTGCGGTGGCGTGCTCGGGGCCGTGATGACGCTGTCCCAGCTCTTCATCGCCCCGAAGCTCGGCGCGGCCCCGTTCCTGGGCACCCTGGTGACGGTTGGCGTCCTCGCCTCCATCGCGCTCGACCACTACGGCTTGTTCGGCTTCG
Organism: Methylobacterium currus; assembly: GCF_003058325.1. NCBI lineage: Bacteria > Pseudomonadati > Pseudomonadota > Alphaproteobacteria > Hyphomicrobiales > Methylobacteriaceae > Methylobacterium > Methylobacterium currus. The sequence goes on along the minus strand of NZ_CP028843.1, from coordinate 3,902,128 downwards.
AGGTGCACCACGCCAGCATCTGGCGTGTCCTGGGTGGCGTTCTGATGGTGGCAGGAGTGGCCTTGGTCGCCCTCTTCTGAGGCGGTGGCGCCGGTTCCATGTGCTGTCTCCCCTAGCCCAGTTGGCGCTCACGCTCGCTGGTCCCCCGGATCGCTGGATGCGACGACGACGCAGGGCGGCAACCTGGAAGGCAAGACAAAGTTAACCCGGCAGCCTCTTAGGTCGGGGCCGGGTTGGGAGGGGGCGTTGGGAGGCCAGGACACCGCGAGGAGGAAGCCGGATCCCCGGCTTCTGCAGGCCGCCGTCGAAGCCTCGGGCGAGGCCATCGTCATTACCTCTGCGGACCTTGACGAACCGGGACCATGCATCGAGTACGTGAATCCCGCCTTCACGCGCATGACCGGGTACGAAGCCGAGGAAGTCCTCGGCCTGTCACCGCGCATCTTGCAGGGCTCTGGGACCGAACGCGCGGTCCTCGACCGCATGCGGGCGGCCCTGATCGAGGGGAGCTCTTTCCAGGGCGAGGCGGTGAACTATCGCAAGGACGGTTCCCCATACGTCGTGGAGTGGTTGATCACCCCGGTTCGCGAACGGGACGGCCGTATCTCGCACTGGGTCTCGGTTCAGCGGGACGTCACCGAGCGGCGCCATGGCGAGGACCGCCAGGCGCTGATGGTGCGCGAGTTGCACCATCGGGTGAAGAACACGCTGGCCACCGTCCAGGCCGTGGTGAATGCAACGGCGCGTTCCTCGCTGACTGTCAACGAGTTCACCCAGGCGTTCACGGGCCGGATCGGCTCGCTGGCGCGAACGCACGCGCTGATCACCGAGGACCTCGCCCAGGCCGCCTCGTTCGAGGGTCTGCTGCGGGCCGAGCTCAACCCCTACGACGAAAGGGGGCGTCTGACCCTGGACGGACCGAAGATCGTGATGCCGTCGGAGCTCGCCGTGCCGGTCGGCATGGCCCTGCACGAGTTGACCACGAACGCCCTGAAGCACGGGTCGCTCGCCGACCCGAACGGCCGGGTGCAGGTCACCTGGTGGATCGAAGACGGACGTGCCGGCCGAGCGCTGCGCTGGGACTGGGCCGAGCACGACGGCCCCCCCGCCGCGCATCCCACCCGCGAGGGCTTCGGCCACCGCCTTCTCAATAAGGTACTGGCTACCCAGACCGGCGCCGAGGTGGACGTCGCCTTCGCGCCGGACGGGCTTCGGGTCTCCGTGCGAATGCCGCTTCCGAGCTCCGGCGCCTAGTCGCACCGCGACTTCCAAGCCTTGGCCTAAGCCGCTTTCGCTGGCGCGTCGACGATGAGGTCGAGGCGCGTCACCAACGCCCCGCCCTCGTCTCTCACTTCCAGGTGCCAGCTGGAGCCGAGCGCAATGACGGGCGCGTGTTCGTCGATGATCGCACCGGCAAGCCTGATGCCCTCGCGTCGCGCGTCGTCCGGCCCGCCGAGCACCGAGCCGACGTCGTCAGGCGAACTGCGCCCGTCGAACACGTTGAAGAAGTAGCGCGGCACGTCGGCCCCTTTGCGTATCACCGTTTCCCGGGGGCTTAACCTCTCGTCGCGCCGGACGCACGAACATGAGTGAACCTGCAGGGCGTCTCAGGCGTCGCGCCAGGGTCGCAGCGGGACGACATTGCCGCCCTCGGCGGCGGGACCGGCTGCCGTGCCGAGCACCTCGGCGACCTTACGGGCGAGCTGCTCCCGCTTGAACGGCTTGCCGATGAGGTGCACCCCGTCGTCGAGGCGTCCGTGGTGGACGATGCTGTTCTCGGTGTAGCCGGACATGAACAACACCCGCACGTCCGGCCGCACGGATCGCACGCGCTCGGCCACCTCGCGGCCCCGTACCTTGCCGGGCAGCACCACGTCGGTCAGCAGCAAGTCGACGGACGCGGCGTTGGTACCGAATACCCGCAACGCCTCCTCGCCGTCCGCGGCCTCCAGCACCCGGTACCCGAGGTCGGCGAGGATCGCGCAGGCGATCTCGCGCACCGTCGCCTCGTCCTCCACCACCAGCACCGTCCCCGAACCGCGCGGCAGGTCGACGGGTGCGGCGGTGCGTTGCACGGCGGACGCGGTCCCGACGGCGCGAGGCAGGTAGAGCTTCACCGCCGTGCCCTCGCCAGGCTCCGAGTAGACCTTCACGTGTCCGCCCGACTGCTTCACGAAGCCGAACACCATCGCGAGGCCGAGCCCGGTGCCCTTGCCGTCCGGCTTGGTCGTGAAGAACGGCTCGAACACGCGCTTGACCACCTCGGGCGTCATGCCGTGCCCGGTGTCCGACACCGCGACCATCGTGTAGTCCCCGGGCGTCACCTCGGCATGGTCCCGGGCATACGCCGCGTCCAGCACCACGTTTCCGAGCTCGATGGTGAGGCGCCCGCCGCCCGGCATGGCATCGCGCGCGTTCAGGGCGAGGTTCAGGACCGCGCTCTCAAGCTGCGCCGGGTCGGCCATCGCCGGCCACAGGCCCGCGGTCTCGACGTAGCGCACCTCGATGTGCTCGCCGAGCGTGCGCCGGAGAAGGGGTACCAGGTCCGGCATGGTCGCGGCGAGGTCGATGGCCGCGGGCGCCAGCGGCTGCTTGCGCGCGAATGCGAGGAGTTGGCCGGTGAGCGTCGCCCCGCGCTGGGCCGCCCAGGAAGCCCGCTCGATGCGCTGCTGCAGCTTGGCGTCGCCGTCGAGCTTGGCACGGACGAATTCCAGGTTCCCGAGGATGACCTGCAGCAGGTTGTTGAAATCATGCGCGATGCCGCCGGTCAGCTGACCGATGGCCTGCATCTTCTGGGCCTCGCGCAGCACGCCCTCGGCCTGGGCACGCTTGGTCATGTCCGAGATTGTGAGCACGAAGCCGCCATCCGGCATCGGGGTACGGCGGATCTCCAGGTAGTGCCCGTCCGCGTTCTCGCGCTCGTAGGTGACCGCCTCGCGGGGATTCCGGCTGCCGTGACAGACCTGGTCCTCGGTCTCCAGGGCGGGACGGCCCGGCTCGGCCGTGTGCTCGGCGAAGGCGCCGTAGGCGGTGCCGGGGCGGACCATGGCCTTGGGCAGGTCGAGCAGGACCTGGAAGCACTCGTTCGAGTTCCTGAGCTTGCGGTCGGGCCCGAACACCGCGACGCCCTGGCTCAGGCTGTCGATGGTGGTGCGCAGGCGCAAGGCTAGGTCGCGCTGCTCCGCCTCGATCCGTTGGGAACGCGACCACGCCTGGTTCAGGAGCCTCGCCGCCCAGAGCAGGATCAGGGCCGCGAACGCCGCCCCGGCGATCACCAACGAGCGCACCCATGCCGCCCGGCTCTCGTTCTGGGCGAGACGTTCGTCGAGAAGCCGCTGCTCGTCGGCGAGCACGCCTGACAGGATGCCCTCCGCCTCGCGCATGTGGCCGCGGCCCTCGTCGGTGTTGACGATGCGCAGCGCCGTCCCGAACCCGCCGTCGCGGCGCGCCTGCACCGTCTGGGCGAGCTCTTCCAGCTTGTGCTGGACGGCCGGCGCGAGCGCGCGCACGCGCTCCTGCTGGGCAGGGTTGTCGGCGGTAAGCTTCTGGAGCTCGCCCTGGAGCAGTCCGAGGCGGTCGCGCGCGGCGTTGTAGGGGCCGAGGTAATCGTCGCGCCCGGTGAGCAGGTATCCCCGCTGACCGCGTTCGGCGTCCCTGAGCGCGATGGCGAGGTCCTTGGCGACGGCGAGCACCCGGTAGCTATGCTGCGACCACTCCCGGGCATCGCGCGAAGCGTTCAGGCGCTCCCAGGTCACTCCGCCGACCAGGGCGAGGATGGCCACGAGCACGCCGAAGACCAGCATGTTGGCGCGCGCGACGAGGTAGCGTGTCATAGTGGCGGTTCGGGGACGGCGGTGGGCGGAGGCGAAGGCTTCCGTCCGGCCTGCCCTCGCATGCGATTACGGGATTGTTGGGGCCGCGTCCCGGTGTCAAGCCGCCTCGCCGAGGGGGTGGGGCGCGCAGGCGCGACCGGCGACGCAGGTCCTGTTCCGGCCCGCGGCCTTCGCCCGGTAGAGCGCCGCGTCCGCGGCCTCGTACTGCGCCCCGGCGCGCTCGAACGCCCTGCCCGTCTCCGTCGCGAGGCCGATGCTGACCGTCACCGTGCCGGCCTCGATGCGGGCGGCCTCGACCGACAGGCCCGCAACGGTCTCGTGCACCTTGTCCGCGATGCGCAAGGCTCCGGCCTCGTCGGTGTCGGGCAGGAGCACCACGAACTCCTCGCCGCCGACCCGCGCGACGAGGTCGTCCGGCCGGTGAACGCTCGCCGACAGGCAGCGCGCCAGCCCCTTCAGCACCGCGTCGCCCACGGCATGGCCGTGGCGGTCGTTATAGCGCTTGAAGTGGTCGGCATCGACGACGAGGACGGACAACGGCTTGCCCGTGCGGTTGGCGCTCTTCCAGGCGTGCTCGAACGTCCCTTCGAACCGCCGCCGGTTAGGCAGCCCGGTCAGGGCGTCCGTGAGCGACAGCCGCGCGAGCTCGGCCTGCATTTCGGCGCGGCGGCGGAGCTCCCGCCCGAACAGGAGCGACAGGCAAGCGGTCAGGCCGCAGAGGACCAGGACCACCGCGCTGATGACGGCGGCCTTGGCGCGCCAGCCGGCCTCGATGTCGGCGGTCGCCAGCGCGACGTTGAGTACCAGCGGCAGGTCGCCGACCCGGGTGAAGGCGTAGTGCCGCTCGACCCCGTCGCGAACGGATGCGGCGACGAAGCTGCCGCGCACTTCGCGCACGAAGCGCTCCAAGATGGCCGTGCCCGCGATGCTGACACCGATGTCGGCCTCATCGTACGGGTGGCGCATCAGCCGCGTACCGTCGCGCAGGAAGAGGTTTATCGCGCCTTCGGGCCCGAGGCCGATCCGGTCGAAGAGGCGGCTGAAATAGGCGAGCTGCAGGGTGCCGAGCACGATGCCGCCGAACGATCCGTCCGGCTTGGTCAGGCGACGGCTGAGGACGATCATGCGGGCACCGGTCAGCCGCGAGACCAGGGGCTTGCTGATGTGCAAGCCGAGGTCGGCGAGTGCCTTGTGGCCCTGGAAGTAGTCGCGGTCGGCGTAGTTCGCCTTACGCGCCGGCACCGCGTTCGCGTCGATGACGCTGTCGCCGTTCTCGTCGGTGACGAGCATCACGCCGATGTCCCGGGCGGTGGCCGCGCGGTCGAACAGGACGAGCTGGCGCATCTCCGGGCTCAGCGCGTCCACGCCCGGGACCCGCAGGTTATCGACCACCGCCTGAAGGGAGAGGTCGATGAGCTCGACGTTGCGGGCGATGTCGCGCTCGATGACCTGCAGCAGGTTCTGCGAGGTCTGCTCGGCCTTGTCCCAGGCGTCCCGCCTGAGGTCGAGCAGCATCAGCGCGGAGACCAGGAGCATGCCCAGGGGCGCGAGCACGCCCAAGGCGATCCAGGTGCGGGTGGAGCCGAGCCAGCGCGCGAGGCGGGGCGGCAGGACCATCGTCGGACACTCCCAGGCAAACTTGTCTTTGCCTGGTTTATGTCACGCCAAACCTTACCGCACCTTTCGAAGAAAGTCGTCCCTGGCCTCTTAACCGTATGGTGGCAAACTTGCGGTTAAAGCGATTCCGACAATCAGAGGGGTCTCGAAAAGCGGGATCGGGCGACCGGCTAAGGCACAAACCTTCGAAGCGAACGTCATTCCCGCCGGGCGATGCGCCGTTTGCAGCGGTGTCGGCGTTGTCGTGGTCTTAGGATGCGCGACCGCAATCGGGACGCAGTCATCACGAGAGCACGTTTGGGACTTCGTAGCCGTATGCCGGCAACACAATGCCGCTCCTCGCGTTATTGCACGCATCGACCCTCATGGAAGCCTCCATGTCGAACCCGTTCTATGCCGCGTTCCTGCTTGCCCTGGAGGCTCAGAAGGTCGTCGAGCTGCGCCTGGTGCGCATTGCCTGGGGCGGTGCCGAGGCACAGGCCGAGATGGTCTCGATGGTCGGTGAGAAGGTGGTGGCCGCGATGGAGGCCGCCAACACCCTGATGACCGGTGGATCCCACGATGACGTCATCACCCGCTACCGGGATCTGGTCGCCGCCAACGTCCGACGCCTGACGGCCTGAACCTGCTGGCGCGCAAGAGCTTCCGCGGCACGGGCTTGCCAATGTCCGTGGCGCTGCCGCATTCCCTTTGAGTTGCACCAGCTCCGGACGCAGGCTCAAGAGCGCGAGCCGGTGGCATGGTGCAGGCTGCCGGCGCGAAATGTCGTCGCATCCGTAAGGCCACTTCGTGCCCTCGTCGTCCCGACGCACGGCCTCAGGCCGGCGTCCGTTTCCGCTGACGGGCCAGCACGCCGCGCAGCGCCCGCGCGACCTGCTCGGCCGAGTAGGGCTTCCGCACGAGCTCGAAACCGTGCGCGTCGTCACGCGCCAGCACATCGCTGTAACCGGTGGTCAGGATCACCGGCAGGTCCGGATGGCTGGCCCGCAGCCGCCGCGCGAGCTCGACACCCCCGATGCCGGGCATCACCACGTCCGAGAACACGGCGTCGAACCGCGACGGCACCCTTCCCAACTCGTCGAGCGCCGCTTCCGCGTTGTGCGCCCAGACCGTCGTGTGGCCGAGATCCTCCAGGAGTTGCGTGCAGAAGCGCCCGACGTCGAGGTTGTCCTCCACCACCAGCACGGGCAGGGCGCGTCCCGCGTCCTGCTCGCTGGCTTCCTCGTCACCGTCCTCCTCGCTTTCCGCGGGTGGGCCGACATGGGGCAGGTACAGCGTGAAGGTCGTCCCGCGTCCCACCTCGCTCGCCACGTCGACGTCGCCGCCCGACTGCTTGGCGAAGCCGATGACCTGGCTCAGGCCCAACCCGGTGCCCTTGCCGACTTCCTTGGTCGTGAAGAACGGCTCGAAGATGCGGGCCAGGAACTCCGACGCGATCCCTGCACCCTCGTCCGAGACCCGTACGACGGCGAAGGGCCCGGGCGCACCGGCATGGCCCCGGATGGAAGGCAGTCCCTCGCCGCAGGTGAGCCGGAGCGTCAGCGTGCCCTCGCCGTCCATGGCGTCGCGGGCGTTCACGGCGAGGTTCACCAACGCGGTCTCGAACTGGCTCGTATCCGCCCGCTCGTGGCAGGGTCCGTTGGGCACCTCCGTCAGGATGCGGATGCGCGCGCCGGTCACCGCGTTCAGCATCTCGGCGGTGGCCCGCACGCGCTCGCCGAGTTCGAACACCTCCGGCTTGAGAGCCTGCCGGCGAGCGAAGGCAAGGAGCTGGCTCGTCAGCTTGGCGGCGCGGTCGACCGTGTCGGCCACCGCCTCCAGGTAGCGGGCACGACGCTCCTCCGGCAGGGTCGGCCGACGCAGGAACTCGACCGAGGAGCGGATGATGGTCAGCAGGTTGTTGAAATCATGCGCGACGCCACCTGTGAGTTGACCCACCGCCTCCATCTTCTGAGCATGGCGCAACGCCTCCTCGGCCCGCGCGAGTTGCTCCTGCCCGCGCACCCGTTCGGTGGCGTCGACGGCGTACTGGAAGGCACCAATCCGCCGTCCCTGCGTGTCCCGCAGCGTCGTGAACCGGATCTCGTAGCAGGACCGCGACCGACCGGGGCTGCCGAACTCCTCGACAATCACGAACTCCTCGCCGGCGAGCGCCCGCTCCCAGACTGAGCGAACCAGTTCCTGCTGCTCGGGAACGCCGTCCAGGAGGCCGAGGAGGTCGTCGCCGACCTTGGGCCGGGCCCCGTACATAGCCTCAAAACCGTCGGCGAAGGCGCGGTTCAAGGCCACCACGCGATAATCGGGGTCGAGTGCCGCAACCAGGGCGTCGGTCGTCTCGAACACGTCGGCCCAGAGCTTGCGCTGCGCGAGTGCCTCACCGACCCGGCGTTCGAGCGTCGCGTTCATCTCGCGCAGCCGCTCCTCCGCGACCTTGCGGTCGTGGATGTCCTCGACCACTCCGTACCAGCGAACGATGTCGCCATCCTCGTTCCGGCGCGGCCGGGCACGGGCGCGCATCCAGCGGTACTCCCCGACGCCTGCGACGCGGATGCGGTAATCGACATCCACCGGCTCGCCGGAGCTCAGCGAGGCCGCGAAAGCGGTCATGGTCCCTGGCAGGTCATCGAGGTGCAGCGCCTTGGCCCAGCCCGACCCGTCCGGCTCGCCCGCGGCTTGCCCGGTGAGTTCGAGCCAGCGGTTCGAGTACGAGGTGATGTTGCCGTGCGGGTCGCAAGTCCAAGGCACCTGCGGGTTGAGTTCAACCGTGTGCCGGAAGTGGTCCTCGCTCTCGCGCAAGGCGGCCTCGCCGAGCACGCGGTCCGTGGTCTCGGTGATGACGCAGAACAGGCCGCCGATGCCGCCGGCATCGTCGAGGACCGGCGAGTAGGTGAAGGACCACCAGCTCCGCTCGGGTTCTCCCTCGCGCGAGAGGTCGAGCATGACGTCCGTCAGCTTCTGGCTCTCGCCGGCCATCGTGGCATCGACCAGAGGCTCGATCTCGCCCCAGATGCTCGCCCAGACCTCGCGGAAAGGCCGGCCGAGGGCGGTGTGCAGTCGATAGCCGAGGATCGGCCGGTAAGCGTCGTTGTAGAAGCATAGCAGGTCCGGGCCCCAGGCGAGGAACATCGCGGTAGGACAGGACAGCATCAGCGACAGGGTGGAGCGCAAGGCCGTCGGCCAGGCGTCCGGAGGCCCGAGCGATGTCTTCGACCAATCGCGGGCACGGATCTCCGCGCCGGTCACGCCACCGGACGGCAGGAACGGGAACGCGTCAGCCATGCCGCCCGAAACCCTTCGCCGCGTCGCTCGTAGCCCTCCGACGGCCCCGGCCCGCCGGGGATGTCGCGCAACGGGAAGTCCTGCTTGGCATGGCGGTCGCGTCACCTGTCGCTTCGGCGTGGCAGGGCGCCCTGGCCCGCCACGCTCGGTCGGTCCGGGCCCTAGATAGTGCAGGTTGGCGCGCACGACCGCTCCCTTGGATGGCTGCGTCGTCGCGGCTGCCTGGATGGCGAACGGCCGGCGAGCACGATATCGGCGACACGCGGGCACCAAAGCGTGTCCGTTGCCGTTGTGCAGATGCCCCAGGGCCCAACGTGAGCCCTGCGCCCCGGTGAGCCATGACGGATCAGCCTGCCCCGACGCCTCCTTCCGCTCGCCCCGAGCGGACCTCGCCGACCTTGTGGACCGCGTGCCTGGGCGTGGCCCTCGTCGGTCTGGTCGCCTTACCGAAGCGGCGCGGAGGTTCCTTGCCGATTGCGTCCGGCGGTCCGGGGAAAGAGGACCGGAAGCTCGGTACCGAGGATGCGCCCGTCTCGCACGAGGGCGCCGCGGCCGAGCGCCTGGCCGAGGCCGAGCCGGAGCGCGGGCGCAAGGCGGACACGCCCTCCGAGATCCCCGCCAAGGGCTGGAAGGACATCGCGCTCCGTCTCTACCGGGAGTTCGGCAACGACCGCATCCTGCTGGTCGCTGCGGGCGTGACCTTCTACGCCATCCTGGCCCTGTTCCCAGCCATCGCGGCGCTCGTCTCCATCTACGGCGCGGTCGCCGACCCGAGCACCATCAACCATCACCTGAACGACCTGCGCGGCATCCTGCCGGACGGGGCCATCGACATCGTCGGCGGTCAAGTGAAGCGTCTGGTCGACAAGGGCGACAAGGCGCTGGGCCTGACTGCCATCGTCAGCATCCTGATCTCGCTCTGGAGCGCCAACGGCGGGATGAAGGCGGTCTTCGACGCGCTCAACATCGCCTACGAGGAGGAGGAGAAGCGCTCGTTCGTGATGCTCAACCTGCAGTCGCTGGCATTCACCGTCGGGGCGCTGCTGTTCGTTGGGCTTGCCCTCACCGGCATCGTGGTCGTGCCGGCCGCGTTGCAGGTGCTCGGGCTCGACCAGAAGGCCTGGTACATCGCGCTCCTTCGGTTCCCCGTCCTGCTCGTCCTCGTCATCGGTAGCCTGGCGGTGCTGTACCGCTTCGGCCCGAGCCGCCGGAAACCCCGGTGGCGCTGGGTGACATGGGGCAGCGCGGTGGCCGGCTCCCTGTGGCTGGCCGCGTCGGGGCTGTTCTCCTGGTACGTGGCGAACTTCGGCAGCTACAACGAGACCTACGGCTCGCTCGGCGCCGCCATCGGCTTCATGACTTGGATCTGGCTGTCCACGACGGTGGTGCTGCTCGGGGCCGAGCTCAACGCCGAGATGGAACACCAGACCGCGCGCGACACGACGGTCGGCGGCGACAAGCCTCTCGGCGCCCGTCAGGCCCGCATGGCCGACACCGTGGCGGCATCCTCCTGACCGCCGGCAATATCGGCGACCGCGTGCGCCCCGGTCCGGCAGACGCCGGTTGCCTAACAACTTGGGTCGGCCTACGCCTCGCCTCATATGACGGGCAAGCGGCACCCACCTCCGTCGGGCCCCCGCCTTCTCCTCGAACACTCCGCGTAACCCTGTCTTGAACGCTTCCTCTCCGCTCATGCCCGGCGAGCCGACCCCGGCCTTCTGCCGTGCGATCTTCGGCAGCGCCGTCGACTTCGCCATCATCACCACCGACCACGAAGGGCGTGTCACCGCCTGGAACCCAGGCGCCGAACGCATCCTGGGCTGGCCGGCCGAGGAGATGGTCGGGCAGCCGGCCGCGACCTTCTTCACCCCCGAGGACCGTGCTGCCGGGCGGCCCGAGACGGAGATGCGCTGCGCCTCCGAAACCGGACGCGCGGCGGACGAACGCTGGCACCTGCGCAAGGACGGCTCCCGCTTCTGGGCCAGCGGCGAGATGATGCCCCTGCGCTCACCGGACGGCACCGGGATGGGCTTCCTCAAGATCCTGCGCGACCGCACCGACGCCACGGCGACCGAAGGGGAGACCCGCCGCGTCCGCGACGGGCTCCAGGTTGTCACCGACGCCCTGCCGGTGCTGATCTCGTTCATCGACCAGGATCACGTCTACCGGTTCGTGAACCGGTACTACGAGGCGTGGTTCGGGCGGCCGGCGAGCGAGATCCTGGATCGGCCGGTGCGAGAGGTCGTCGGCGAGGAGGTGTACCAGGCCCGCCTCCCCCTCATCTCGCGGGCGCTCGCTGGTGAGGACGTCACGTTCGACGCGCTGATGCCGTACCAGGACGGCATCCCTCGGCAATCGGAGATCCGCTACATCCCGCGCCGGTCCGCCGACGGCACCGTCGCCGGCATCTTCGTCATGGTCACGGACATCGCGGAGCGCCACCGCGCCAGGGCCGACCTGCAGGAGGCGGAGGATCGGCTCCGCCTAGCCCTGGAGGGGGCCGGGACCGGCATCTACGACTACGACCTCGTCACCGGCGCGCTCACGTGGGACGCGCGCACCCGAACCCTGTTCGGGCTGTCGCCCGACGATCCCGTCTCCTACGAGGGCGCCTTCCTGCCTGGCGTGCACCCTGACGACCGGGAGCGGGCGGACAAAGCCGTGCAGGCAGCCATCGGCATGGCCGACGGTTTCGAGCTAGAGTACCGCGTCATCGGCCGGCGCGATGGCGTGGAGCGCACGCTGGCCGCGAGGGGCAACACGGTTTTCCGGGACGGCCGACCCGTGCGCTTCGTCGGCACCGTCCGTGATATCACGGAGACCAGAACCGCCGAAACTCGCGCGCGGCGTCTTGCGGCTCTCGTCGAGCAGTCGAGCGACTTCATCGGGTTGGCCGATCTCGACGGCAACGCGGAGTTCGTCAACGAGGGTGGTCGTCGGCTCGTCGGTTTGGCCGGCCTGGAAGAAGCCCGCGGCTACATCCTGCTCGACTACTTCGAGCCGGCAGACCGACCAACGGTGCTAGGGAAGGTCCTTCCCACCGCGCGTGAGGGCGGCTTCTGGGAAGGCGACCTCGCGTTCCGCAACTTCTCGACCGGCGCCGCGGTCCCCGTCCACTACACCATCTTCCCGGTCCGCGACGCGGAGGGTGCGGTCACCGGCTACGGTACTGTCACCCGCGACCTTACGGAACGCCGCAGGCTGGAATCCTTCCGGGACGCCTTGATCGCCATCGGCGACCGCCTTCAGGAATGCCGCGACACGGCCGAGATGGCGGCAGTAGGCGCCGAGATCATGGCCCGCACGCTAGGTCTCGACCGGGCCGGGTACGGCACGGTCGACGAGGCGCTGGAGTACGTCGATATCGAGCGGGACTGGACGGCCCCGGGCGTGGTCAGCCTCGCCGGGCGGCACCGCTTCGCCGATTACGGTGAGGTCCGCTCCGGCCTGGCGGAAGGCCGCGAGGTCGTCATCCCGGACGTGACGGTCGATCCGCGCACCGCGGGCAACCCGGGACCGCTCCTGGCCATAGGCGTACGTGCCTTGATCAACGTGCCGGTGATGGAGCACGGGCGCATCGTGGCGCTCTTCTTCCTGCACGACCGGCAGCCGCGTGACTGGCGCACCGATAAGCTCGACTTCGTGCGCGACGTCGCCGAGCGCACCCGGGCCGCCATCGAGCGCTTCCGCGCAGAGGCGAGCCGACGCGAGAGCGAGGAGCAGTTCCGGGTCTTCGCGCAGGCCATGCCGAACCACGTCTGGGCCGCCGACGCGAACGGTGACCTCTACTGGTTCAACGTGCAGGTCAACGCTTACGCTGGCACCGTGCCGGGCGAGCTCGACGGGACGGCATGGGCGTCCATCGTACACCCGGATGACGTCGAGGCCGCAGGCCGGGCCTGGGCGGCGGCGCTTGCCGACGGCACCCTCTACGAGACTGAATTCCGCATCCGTCGCGCCGACGCGACCTATCGTTGGTTCCTCGTTCGGGCCGAGCCGATCCGCGGTCCCGGCGGCGCGGTGGTCCGGTGGATCGGCACGAACACCGACATCGAGGACCGCAAACGTGCCACGGCCCAGCTGGAGTGCCTCAACGCGTCCCTGGAGCAGCAGGTCGAGGAGCGCACGCGCGACCGCGACCGCATGTGGCGCCTCTCGACCGACGTGATGCTGGTGGCCCGCTTCGACGCCACCATCGTAGCGGTCAACCCGGCCTGGACCGCGCTGTTCGGCTGGAGCGGGGACGAGCTCGTCGGGCGCTCCTTCATGGACCTCGTCCACCCGGATGACGCGGCCTCGACCGCCGCGGCCGCCGGCGACCTTTCGGCCGGCTCGGTCATTCCCCGCTTCGAGAACCGCTACCGGCACAAGGACGGCTCCTACCGGTGGCTTTCCTGGACGGCGGTGCCGGACGCGGACTTCATCCACGCTGTCGGCCGGGACGTCACGGCCGAGAAGGAGGCCGCGCAGGCGCTCGCACGGACCGAGGAGGCGCTGCGCCAATCGCAGAAGATGGAAGCGGTCGGGCAGCTCACCGGCGGCCTGGCGCACGATTTCAACAACCTGCTCACCGGCATTTCCGGCAGCCTGGAACTCCTGCAGACCCGGATGAGCCAGGGCCGGCTCACCGACCTCGACCGCTACATCAACGCAGCCCAGGGCGCCTCGAAGCGAGCGGCCGCCCTCACCCACCGCCTGCTCGCCTTCTCGCGGCGCCAGACCCTCGACCCGAAGCCCACCGACGTGAATGCCCTCATCCACGGCATGCAGGAGTTGATCCGCCGGACGGTGGGCCCGACCATCCACATCGAGGTGGTCGGCGCGGCCGGCCTCTGGCCGGCACTCGTCAATCCGCCGCAGCTTGAGAACGCGCTGCTCAACCTCTGCATCAACGCGCGGGACGCCATGCCGGACGGCGGCCGCATCACCATCGAGACCGCCAACAAGTGGCTCGACGACCGCGCCGCGCGCGAGCGCGATCTACCGCAGGGGCAGTACCTGTCCTTGTGCGTGACCGATACAGGAACTGGCATGACGCCGGACGTCATTGCGCGCGCCTTCGACCCGTTCTTCACCACGAAGCCGATCGGTCAGGGTACCGGTCTCGGCCTATCGATGATCTACGGCTTCGCGCGGCAATCGGGCGGGCAGGTGCGCATCTACTCTGAGGTCGGTCAAGGCACGACCATGTGCATCTACCTCCCGCGCCACTACGGCGACGCAGAGGGCGCCGAAAGCATGCCGGACCTCGCCTCGGCTCCGCGTGCCGAGCAGGGCGAGACGGTACTCATCGTGGACGACGAGCCGAGCATCCGCATGCTGGTGACGGAGGTTCTGGAAGACCTGGGCTACACCGCCATCGAGGCGGCGGACGCGGCCGCCGGGTTGAAGGTCCTGCAATCGGACGTGCGCATCGACCTGCTCGTCACCGACGTCGGCCTGCCGGGCGGCATGAACGGGCGCCAGATGGCCGATGCCGGCCGCGTGAGCCGACCGGGATTGAAGGCGCTGTTCATCACCGGCTACGCCGAGAACGCCGCGGTCGGGAACGGCCACCTGGAGCCGGGCATGCAAGTGCTGACCAAGCCTTTCGTGATGGAGGCGCTGGCCTCCCGCATCAAGGACCTCATCGCGGCGCCCTGACGAACCCATGGGGGCGACCGCATGGGGGATCCCCCGCCTTCTCGCCATCCGGCGCGGGCATAGGCTGCACCGCGCCCCGCTTTCACGCTATCGGAACGGGTTCAAGCGTTGCCTGAGCGAAGTGAATGGGCGACGCATGGCCCGTAACCCCAGACGCCCCGTGCGCGTCGGTTCCGCGCGAGGCCAAGTAGCGCCGGCCCATCGATGAGCGTACCTGCAGCCACCTTGGACACCGTCGTCGACCCGAACCGGCTCGCGGCTCTGGCCACCTACGGGATCCTCAACACTGCGCCGGAGAAGGGCTTCGACGACATCGTCCTGCTCGCCCGCAACATCTGCGAGACCCCGGTGGCCCTGGTCAGCCTCGTCGCCGGCGACCAGCAGTGGTTCAAGGCACGCCTCGGCTTCCCGGAATGCGGGACGGACCTGAACGCGTCCGTCTGCGTCCACGCGCTCGTCGAGCCGGACCTGCTCGTCATCCCCGACCTGACCCGCGACCCTCGCACCCTGACAAACCCGCTGGTCACCGGCGGGCCCGGCATCCGGTTCTACGCAGGCGCACCTTTGCGCACGCCGGACGGCAAGGCGCTGGGGAGCCTCTGCGTGATCGACGTCGCTCCCCGGCCGTCCGGGCTTACGCCTAGCCAAGCCGAATCCCTTCGTGCGCTAGCCGGGCAGGTCATGGCGCAGATGGAGCTGCGTCGCGCGTTGGCCGAACAGCGCCGCCTGCTCGGGCAGAGCGAGGAGCTGATCCGCACCCAAGCCGCCCTGTCCGGGGCCAAAGGCGATCTGGGCGTCATGCTGGACGCCTTGGTCACGGGTGCGATTGAAGCCGTGCCGCATGCCGAGGGCGCCGTCATCGAGACGTTGGACGGCGAGGAGCTTGTCTATCGCGCCACCACGGGCGTACTCGTTCCCCATGCTGGGCTGCGGGTGCCGCTGCGAGGCAGCCTCGCGGGGGCGTGCCTGCTCTCCGGCGAGCCCGCGCTGGTACCCGACGTGCTGGAGGATGCCCGGGTCAAGCGGGACCTCGTCGAGTCCCTTCGCCTGCGCTCCTGCGTGATCGTGCCGGTCCGCCGTGGCAGGGAGGCGGTCGGCGTGCTCAAGCTGCAGTCGAGCCGACGCCGAGCCTTCACTGCCACCGACCTCAAGCTCGCGCAAGTGCTCGCCGGCACCGTGTCGGCGGGGTTGGCCGAGTTGGGTGAGGTCGCCGCCCGGCGCGAGGCCGAGGACCATTTGCGGCTCGCACAGGAGGCCGGCGGCGTGGGCGTGTTCGCCGTCGGGCGCGACGGTGTCCTGCACGCCACGCCCGAGTTCTGCCGCCTCTACGGCTTGCCACCGCGCGACAGCTACCCGTCTGCAGCCTTCGAGCGGCTGGTTATCCGGGAGGACGCGCACCTCGTCTCGACCGCGACTTTCCGCACGAACGGGCAGGCGCCGCGCGACGTCGAGTACCGCATCCGCCGACCCGACACGGGGGAGGTGCGCTGGATCGCCCGCAAGGCGAGCTCGAACGCGACGAGGCCGGCAAGCCCCTCCGCTTCGTCGGCGTCGCGCGCGACATCACCAAGCAGCGGGCCGACCGGGACGCGCTGGCCGAGAGCGAGTGGTTCAAGACGGTGCTGTTGGAGCTCGGCGACCGCCTGCGCGACCTCACCGAAGTGGCCGAGGTGACGCGGGTGGCGGCCGAGGTCGCAGGCACTGCGCTGAACGCCAGCCGCGCCGGTTTCGGCCGCCTCGACGCGACGGGCAACACGTGAGCATCGAGCCGGACTGGACGGCGCCGGGACAGGTCAGCGTGGCCGGCGACCACCGCTTCGCCGACTACGGTGAGCTTCATCACGGCCTCATGCGGGGCGAGCCGCTGGTGATTCACGACGTCGCCGCAGACCCGCGCACCGCCTCCTTCATGCCAGCGCTTCGGCCCATCGACGTGGCCGCCTTCGTCGATACCCCGCTCCGCGAGCGCGGCAGCACGGTGGCTCTGTTCTTCGTGCACGACCGCGTGCCCCGGACCTGGACCGCGCAGGAACTTGAGTTCATGCGCGTGGTGGCCGACCGCGTCGAGGTCGGCGTCGCGCGGCTGCGGGCCGAGGAGCGGCAACGCCTGCTCAACCACGAGCTTTCGCACCGCATGAAGAACCTGTTCTCGATGGTGCAGGTCGTGGTGGCGCAAACGCTGCGCGGTGCCGCCGACGTCGATGACGCGCGCGAGGTACTCTCCCAGCGATTAATCGCGCTCGGCAAGGCGCACGACATCCTGCTCGGAGGCGCCGCCGAGCGCGCCCCCCTCGCGGCCGTCGTCCGGGAGGGCATCGGCGTCCTGGAGGGGGCATCGGAGCGTGTGCGGGTCGCAGATCCCGAAATCGAGGTCGGCGCGAAAGCGGCTCTATGGCTCGCGCTGATGCTGCACGAGATGACTACCAATGCAATGAAGTACGGCGCGCTCTCGGTCCCGGACGGCCGGGTGGAGATGTCTTGGTCCATCCGGGAGGGTGACGACGGTCCTCTCCTGAGGCTCGCCTGGCGCGAGCGCGGCGGGCCCCCGGTGCGTCCCCCCGCCCGTAAGGGCTTCGGAACGCGGCTGATCGAGCGCGGGTTGACCGGCCAAGTTGGGGGCGTCCTATCCTTGGACTACCCCCCCGAGGGCGTGACCTGCGTCGTCGAGGCGCCCCTCCGCAACTTCCAGGACGAGGGCTGAGGGCGCGTCGGCGTCCCAGTGGCGTGCCGCCAAGCTGAAACTGCGTGCCCTATTCGGCGGTTGCACCGCTTCGTCCCCGAGCCCTGGTCCCGCCCTATGTCCTCGCCGCCTGCTCCCCTCCCCTGCATCCTCTTCGTGGAGGACGAACACCTCATCCGCATGATCGCCGTCGCGATGCTGGAGGATGCCGGCTACGCCGTCGTTGAGGCGTCCACGGCTGACGCAGCCTTGTCGGTGCTGGAGCAACGCCGCGGCGTCGACGTCGTCTTTACCGACATCGACGTGCCGGGATCGATGGATGGGCTCGCGCTGACGGGACGCGTCGCCGAGCGCTGGCCACGTATCCGGCTCGTCGTGACCTCGGGCCGGGCTTGGCTCCGTGAGGCCAAGGTTCCCGACGATGGGCGATTCTTCCCCAAGCCCTACCGGTCGCCGCAGCTGCTGGAAGCCATCGGCGCCGCGGCATGAGCGGGCGCGTGATTTGAGGTTCAAGAGCCAGAGTCAAAACCCAATCAACTTGGCCATGTCTGGGCCGCTTTCGATCCCACTCGGATGTTCCGGTGGTGCTTGCGCAATCCACGCTCCTGACCCAAAGCCGCCCATCGCGGCGGATGTCGGGAATGTCTGGTTGCAAGGGTTTTCCCAGCATTTGCGTTCCTGACACGGTTCGCTGCCACCAGCCGATTCGCGGGGGCTCTCGCATCAAGCGCGTCAGCAGACGCCGCTGCCGTGACCGCGGGGAATCGGTCGTTTTCCACCTCCAGCTGCTTCAGCCGCCGGATCTCCGGTACGCCCATGCCGGTGAACTGCTTCTTCCAGCGGTAGAAGGTCGTCTTGGACACGCCCATCTTCCGGCAGATCTCCTCCACCGTGCTGCCGTTCTCCGCCTGCCTGAGGGCAAAGGCGATCTGTTCGGTCGTGAAGCGTTTGCGAGGCATGACATCCATCCTCGGTCAGAGTTCAGGATGCCCGAAAAACTTGCGCTCGATGCGGACCAGTTGGCCGGGTCAGGGTCAAGACAGCGGGCCGCGGTCTCCGTCGCGGCCAGCCACGGCGCGATAGAGCCCGATCCGCGCCAGCGGAGACACAAGGAAATACCTCTGCGTCTAGTCGATAACGAAGGATGGCTGATAGGTCTTGGTGCCCCGCCGGTCGAAGTCGAACTCATAGACGATGCAGGGGGCGATGCTCTGGTGATGCTGACCGAGGAAGAACAGGAAGCTGTTCGGGCACGCCGCAAAGATGTGAACCACGGCATCGGGATCGTGGATCTTTAGAGACCGCAGGTGATTGGAGAGTTGTTCAGCGAGAGCTGCCGCGTGCTCTCCGCCCGCAACGCTCTGCTGACCCGGCCCGCCAGGCAGCGTGCAGGACACGAGGCGTCCGACTTCGGGCAGTTGCGCGGCAACGTAGGCACGCGCCTGCGCCGTGGCCGGCTGCGAGATGCTGACAGCCACCGCGATATCGCGCCCATCCCCGATGACCTCATCAGCGATGTCGAAGCGAGCGCCCTTGGCCGCCGAGGCGTCGTCCGCGCGCCAGATCCGCGCCCCGACGCGCCCCTTTTGCGCCAGCTGCGTCTGGACGCCAGATTTAAGATCGAGAACCGCGCCGGCAAGGAACGCGATGGAGGCGTGGGCATCCAGGATCAGGCGCAGTCGTGCCGACTTTCTGACAGCCTCCCGCAGGAAGTTCTCGACTTTCGGCCTGATGTCCCTCTGCCAGTGGCGGTCGTCCTGAAGATAGCGCTGCCGGAAATCGTCGGTGAGCAACAGCGTGTCGCCGGGCGCGGCGCCGACGATGTCAGCCGCCGGCCCCAGGAAGCTGCGGATGGCGACCGGAAGAAACGGGTCCGGCTCAGCCATCCGCTCGACGAGCAGACGTTCCTCGCGGCAGAACTGAAGAAACGAGTCCCGGGTCAGCGCGCTGAGCTGCCGGATTTTCAGCTGGCGGGCCAGCTCGTCGTAGCGGAAATCCGAATCAGCCGCGCTGCACGCCAGCACGCCCACGACCTGCGCCTTGACGTTGATCTCCGTGCGCAGCTCGTCGAGGGACCTGTGCCCGTCGATGACGCGCAGGCCGCGCACAACGGCTTTCAGCGCCTCGTCGTCGGCGAGCTGCAAATGCTCCCGCCAGAGCTTGCGCACCTTGCCCATCCGGCTCCTGTCCGTGGTGCCGTCGAACAGCTTTTCGATCAGCAGGGTCTTGTCATGACCCGAGATGAGCGTGGCGAGCGGATCGCCGTCCTTGATGCGGTAGGTGGTCAGGAACGTGAAATGCGCCGACGGCGGCGCCGTCAGTCGCGCCTGCTGCAGGCGGTGCAGAAGAGAGAACGACTGCGCGCCGATGAAGTCGGGATCGATGAAATCCTCGTACCCGAATCGCCCGCCCGTCTGCACGTGCCACTTGACCTGGTGGTAGTCGGCCGAGACACGCTCGGGGCCTGAACGGGCAACGGGCGGATCATACTTGACGACCACGTCGTCGAACGCCTTCGGCCCGTTGGCCTCGAACGTCACCTCGACAACGCAGGAGTGCGGATCGAGAAGGTTGAACGCGTTCTCCCAAAAGATGCGGGCCTGATAGTTATCGCCATGCCAGCGCGCCGTAACCGCCTCAGCCATGCGCGGCCTCCGTCCGGTTTGCCCCTGGGGCAGTGTTGTCTCGCGCGCGCATCATGACAGCGGGAATTTGGGACCGAAGAGGGCGCGCCAGGCTTTGAGCCCCTCGCCGTTGCGGCCCTGGCGGGCGTGATTGATGGCGAGCGACGCCTCGCGGCTTGCCGCCATCAGCAGGTCGCGGGCGCGTTGCTTGCGGGCATTGTCCATGCCGTTGCTGATCGCTGGCCCCAGGCCGGCAGGGTCCGGCCAAGTGTCGAAAATGCGATCGGCCAGGGTTGCGAACAGCGCCTGGATCTCGATGTCAAAGCGCCCCTGCCACCCGCCGTATAGGCATTCGAGGGCCATCACCTCGATCAGGAACGACGGTTTGACCGGCTTGTCGGCGCCGTGCTTGGGGTTGTTGTTCCAGTATTTGACCATGCGCACGAGGCCCTTCCATTCGCTCGAGAAGGACTGGTGGGCGGCTGTCGCCTTGTCCGCGTGAATCTTTGGGTTGGTCTTGATCCAGACGCCGCTGTCCGTGTCGGGGATCTCGTAATCGGTGCCCTTGGCGAAAGCGGGAACGACGTCGACGCTCAGGACGCGGTAGTCGGTATTGTCCTCGGCGTCGACGACGACGCCGAAATCAACATTGACCGACCGGCTCTGCTTGCGCACGGCGTCCTTGCCGTACTTGTCGACCAGCGCGTCGCAGAAATCCTTGATGACGACGGAAGGCGGCTTGTCGCGGTAATGGCGCTCGGACTCCTTCAGGACGAAAAAGATGTCGATGTCCTTGAGCGGCTTGGTCTTGGTGTGGCGCCTGTAGGAGCCGGTGAGGAAGCTGTTGTCGATCGAGAATTTCGTATCGAGATATTCGCGCACCTCGTTCTGGCGCGCCGACGCGTTCGCCTGCTCCTTGTCATTGAGTTCCAGGCGGCTCTTGAATTTCCGGAAAGCCTCGTCGACCGTCAGCATCAGTTGGTCTTCCTCCAGTAGGCGGCGTTACCCCCGAGGCCGCTATGATCGATGGTCGTGCCCAGGCTGTGCCTTAAGAAGCCGTCGGTGGAGCGGTAGGCGCCCTTCCCCCAGCCCTGGACGTCGGGACGGCCGGGCTTGGTGTGCAGCAGGATGTCGTAGCTGGCGTCGGCCGGCGCGACGCCGGCCTTGCGGATGTGGTATTTGAGCTGCTCCGTGTCGGTCCAGAAATTGCCGTCGCCGGACGACCAGTTGTAGACGACGTCGATATCCCAGCGGACGATCAGGGCGCCGGTCTTGGGGTTGAACACCTCCAGCACGACGCTCTGCAGGTCGCCGGTGCCGAGCCACGTCTTGAGGGCGCGCATGTTCGTTTCCCAGTCGGCGACGAGCCTGCCGGGGTCGAGCCCGCTGAGCTGGACGATGTCCTTGAAGCTCTTCAGGATGTTGTCCGCCACATAGGTGACGGAGTGCGTGTAGGTGTTGACGGCGACGCTGGTCATGAGCCGAGGAACCCCTTCGGATCGAGGGTGAGGGCCTGCGCCGCCGCGGCTTCGGCGCCGCCGGCAGCCTTGACGGTTTCGTCGCGGTCGCGGGCCGTGATGCGGGTGCTGTGTTTCTTGAGGGCGGCCTGGACCCAGGCGAGGTCCTCGCTCAGGCAGGGCAGCGAGACGCCCCAGTCGCCCTTCAGCGGGTCGTAGCCGAGCGCGTCTTCGTTCGCGTCCCCGCCGTCTATGGCGTCGTCTCCATAGAGGCAGTAGATGCGCGTGCGCGGACCGTCGCAGGTGACGGTGATCGCCGAGTCCTTCGGCGCCTGATCGGCGATGACGCTCGCGGCGACGCCGCCGATGGCGAGAAGCTCCTCACGCGCTGCGCCGGCGGCACCCTTCGTGAGAAGATCGACGATGGCCGTCCAGGTCTCGAGGGCGTTCCGGCCCGGCGTGCTGCGGAACGTGCGGCTGGCAACAGTGCTCATCAGGGCTTGCCTCCCGTGCGGCTCGCCTTGGCCGCTTTGGCCGCCGCGAGGATGTCCTCGATCGTGACCTGGCCGGGGTTCATCGCCGTCCGCGGGCTGCTCGCGAGGGCGTTGGCGACCATCTTGCGGATCGCCCGCCCGTCGAGGCCGACACATTCGGCGGCGCAGCGGTCGAACTGCGGCGTGCCCACGAGCTTGCCGATGGCGGGATAGGTGCGGCTGAGGCCGGTCAGGCAGTCCTTCAGGATGAGGCCGCACGCGGCGCGATCGGGCAGCGGAACCGTCATCACCAGGTCGCAGCGGGACGTGAACGCGCTGTCGACCGCCTGCGGGAAGTTGCTGGTGGCGACGAACAGGAGATTGGGATGGCGGTCGGCCAGCATGTCGAGCTGGACGAGCACGGCGTCGGTCGCGCGGTGGATGTCGATCGGATTGGCGTCCAGGCTCATCTTCGACCGGTCGGCGGCCAGCGTCTCGACCTCGTCGAGCAGGACGATCGTCGGCCCGGCCATCGCGGCCTCCGCAATGGCCTGCGAGAAAAGGTCGGAAACCGCGCGCTGCGTCTTTCCCATCGCCGAGCTGGTCAGCGTATGCGGCTCCACTTCCAGGAGGCGGAACTTGCCGCCCGGGAACGACTCCGCCGTCCGGTGCGCCAGCCCGCGGGCCAGAGACGTCTTCCCGGTGCCGGGCGGCCCGACCAGCAGGATGACGCCATGCAGGGGAATGACGCTGCGGTCGACCTTGCCCCGGAGCGTGAAATTCAGCACCGCCTGGGACAGGAGCTGCCCTTTCAGGCGCTCTTCGAGGATGATCGATTCCCAAAGGGCGCCAAGCTGCGCGTCAGGCAGGGCGCGGCTGCGCTGAATGCCCTTCGGCAGGTCATCCGGATCGATCGTGGCCATGTGCCTCATCGCTGGTCCCCTTCCGGGCTTACCGGCCGGCCGCCGGACGCCTCTAAAATGAAAAGGCCGCACCGGGGTGGCGCGGCCTTGGCGGGCGGCGGAATCGCCGCCGGCTCCGCAAAGCGGTCGAAGGCGGCGTGACTGACGCGGAGGCGACTCATTCGTTCAGGCCCCTTGCCTTAACGGGTTAGACATGAGATACTTGTCAAAAAATATAGGATGGGCAATTAAGTCCGTCAAGTTCAACTTGCCGGAGTCGACATGACCGACGAGTCCACCCCGAAAGAGATTTTCCGCGAGCGGCTCCGAAAGGCTCGGGATTTGAGGGACTGGAGCCAGGGCGACCTCGGCGAGAAGGCCGGGATGCCGCCCAGCTCCATCGCGCATTTCGAGGCAGGGTCCCGCAAACCGTCCTTCGACACGCTGCGGCGGCTCGCCAATGCGCTTGAGGTGACGACCGACTACTTGCTGGGACGGGTGGACGATCCCGGGCTCGCGGAGGCCGGCGACCCCCTGTTCAGGGACATCGGCAAACTGTCAGGACATGACCGGGAGATCGCGCAAGATTTCCTGAGAATGCTGGCGCAGCGCAAAAGCGGAAAAAAAGACAAGGACCCGTGAGCCGCGTCTTCAGTCTCAAGATGGCCCGGCAGACCGCCGAAGCCTTTCTGAAGGAGGAAGGCATCACCACGCTGCCGGTCGATCCGTTCGCGATCGCCGAGAGCCGCGACATCGCGGTCGAGGGTAAGCCGGAGACGGCTGACGGCGTGTCCGGCATGCTGCTGCGCCATGGCAACAACTTCGGAATCGTCTTCGCGACGCATATCCCCAGCAAAGGGTTCCAGCGATTCAGCGTCAGCCACGAGTTGGGGCATTACTTCCTGCCCGGCCACGTCGACCAGGTCCTGAAGAACGGCATCCACGTCTCCCGCGGGGGATTCATCACCGCGGACCCCTACGAACTCGAGGCCGATCATTTTGCGACCGGGCTGCTGATGCCCGAAGGGCCCTTCAGGAAGGCGATGGACCGGCACGATCCCGGCCTTGAGGCTATTGAGGCCGTGGCCGATCTCTGCCTGACCTCGCGCACAGCCACAGCGATTCGCTATGCGGAGCTGACCGACACGGCCGTCGCGGTCATAATGAGCACCGGCGGCACGATCGACTACTGCTTCCTTTCCGAGGCCATGAAGTCGCTGCCGAAACTCGACTGGCTGCGCAAGGGCTCTCCCCTGCCGCCCGGCACCGCGACGGCCCGCTTCGCCGCGGAGCCGGGCCGCGTGCGGGCCGGCGAGCGCATCGCCGACGCGGTCGATGTCAGGGACTGGCTGGGCGGCACCACGCGCGCCGCCATCTCGGAAGAGTCCGTCGGCCTTGGTTCTTACGGCAAGGTTCTCACCGTCCTCGTCTCCTCGCAGATCGGCCAGGATGACGATTCCGACGACGAAGAACGCGAAGAGGACGTCATCGAGCGCTGGACGCCGCGTTTCAGCCGATAGGCGGGATGATGCCGCCGAGCGGCACGGCCTGCCCCGAGACGTAGAAACTCAGCCCACCTTCGGCGGCTTGGGTTGTGGAAACGGAAGCGAGGGCTCCTCCGAGAAGTAGCCCACCCACGACCCAGCGGACGACAGGAGCCATTCCCACCTCCCGAAACGTCGGGCTTCCGCTGCGCTCGGGCTCGGAAGCTCTCCTGCTAACGCTACTGTAGATTGATAATTAGCGGTTGTGAGCATATACACGGGAAATATCAACAATTGACGACACGCTGCCCCATATCGATCCGGTAGGGGAGGCTGCCCCAACGACCGTCCTCGCTCCTGCGCGGAGCAGTCCAAGATGCGGCCGCGGTGAGCATCAGGAGCGCCGGCGCGTCCGGGGTCGGCAAGCGCCCGCGGCGGGCGGCGTCGGCTCTCAACTCACATGAAGTGGTTCCATACGTCGCTCTTACATAAATCTGCAGGAGCCCCAGTTGCCGGCTTCGAACGGCTGCTATCGGATGTCGAACAGGCATTCCGGTGACACAGGTCGAAGATCCGGAAGTGGCGCAATGCCGACCAACGGGTATGCGAACTGTTGGCCTTCGACGGGCCTTAACACGGGCAAGCTGATTGGGTTTAGCCCTAAGAGTGCCTCAAGGCCGGGCGCGAACGCGTCCGGCCAGTTCTGCCAGTCTCTTGGTCAGCGACCAGAATGCGGCGAACAGGTGGGGGCGCATCGGGTCGCCGGGGATCAGGAGCGTCTCCTCGCAATCGTTGGCGACCCGGAGCTTGCGCACCTTCTGCCGCATCTCCTCGACTGCGAGCGACATCAGGGCCTCGGCATCCTCGCCCACCGGCGCCAGGTCGTCGGCGCGCGCACCCGCCTCGGCCCGCGCCCGGTTCGAGGCGACTTGCAGTACCAAGGCCTCGGTGGCCTCCATCTCGGCATCGCTCAGGGACGTGCGGAGCTGCGGTGGATCCTCCTTGAAGTCCGCCGGGCCGAGGGGCCGTGATCGCGGCCCATTCTCGTCGGGGTCGGCGGGGGCCGGTGGGAGAATGGAGGCCGCGGTCTCCTCGACGGCCCGCTTCAAGGCCTCGGCGCGCAACGCCTCCTTCTCGCGGCGCTGCGACGGGTCGATGTTGGCCTCCTAAAAGCCGTCGGCCAGGGCGGCGTTGATGGTCCCTTCGGGCAGGACCGCGGCCGCGATGCAGCCCGAGCGGGCGCGGGGCTGCGCCCGAGGCCTGCCGCACAGTGGATGAGCAGCCGCCCATGGGCATCGACGAAGCCGAGGATTGCTGGACGTGTGAGTGGGCGTGCAGGACGAGGTGTCTGCCCGCGTGGGCTACCCCGGGGCATGGGGCCTGCCGCCCTCCGCATCGTGGAAGCACAGGTGCAGGTGCGGGCCGGTCCAGGGGATCTCAGCGGGGCGGCTCGGGCTGTGGGCTAAGACGACTGCATCCGGCCTCCAGCGCAAAATTGCGCCGGGCCCGGCGTCGAGGGAGGCTACGGCGAGGCGTATCGTCCTGCTGGAAAAGGAGGGGCGGGCAGGCATCGCCTCCCGCCCCGAGGTGGCCGAGAACGGTTGCAGCACCGCTCCCCCCAAGGGGGCCGTCGCGTCCTGCAACGAACAACCCCTGCCTCGCTCAGTGCGAGGCGCCGCCCTCCTTGAGCCTGGCGAGGATTGAGGCCTTCGCGCTCTCCGCCGGAATGCCCTTCTTGCGCAGGCGGACGAACGCCAGCTTGGCGACCGACCCCAGGCTGAACGGGGTGTCGAGGGATGGCCGGCCTTCGCGGGCTGCGGCCTCGCGCGCGATCCTGCTGACGCGCAACATCGCATCGACGAGGGCGGCGTCGGTGTCGGCCGCGAGCCGGGCCCGCTCGCGGTGCTCCCGGCTGCGGCGTGCCGCGTCGCGCCGAAGGCGGGCGGCGCGGGCCTGCGGGGTCTCGGCGGGCTCGGGCGGTCCGTCGAGCTCCTCCCGCTCGTCGTCGAACAGGAGGTCGGCCGCGGTCACGTCGTCGGCGTCGGTGTCGAAGCGGATCTGAAGCACGGCCCATCCCCTGGCTGCGAGGGGATGGTGCCCTGGGCCGATGCGAGGCGCCAGGCCCGTCGCGCCGCTTCCTGCGAACCTGCAACAGCCCGACGGGGTAGAGGCGTGTAAACTTGCAACGCTGCTCGTGTAAACCTGCAACGGGAGTTGGCAGGTCGAAGGAGGTTGCGGCGATCGTTTCTCTAGGGAGGAGGGGGTAGCGGGGGCGGTTTCAGGACGGGAGCCCGGCTACAATACTAATAGACACCGACACCGGTTGTCGGCCCGGAGGGCCGTCAGGGCCTCCTCCAAGCCCTTCCCGGCCCGGAGGCCCTATGTTCTTAGTATTGGGGCGCGGGATCCGGCCCTTCGGCACCCCTCCGCGCTCTTGAAATAGGCCTGTCCGGGCGTACACTCTCGTTGCAGCTTTACAAACGGGCGCCCGATGGCCACCGCATCGTACTCGACCCTCCCACCGGCCCGTCGCCGGGCGCCCTTCGTCCCCTCGATCCGCGGGGACCTTGAGGCAGCCCTGGCGTCGCCCGAGGCGTTCCTGGCGACGGCCCCATCCGTGCCGCGGT
This sequence comes from Methylobacterium currus, assembly GCF_003058325.1. NCBI lineage: Bacteria > Pseudomonadati > Pseudomonadota > Alphaproteobacteria > Hyphomicrobiales > Methylobacteriaceae > Methylobacterium > Methylobacterium currus. Next base: position 3,875,509 of record NZ_CP028843.1, on the reverse strand, counting down.
CCGTGGCATGGCTGCGGGATCGGACGCTCGCCCACGCCGACGGCGTCACCGCCCGCGACCACGCGCTGTTCGAGACCCTGCTCGCCACCACCAGCGCCGGCATCGAGACCGAGGACACTATCCTCGCCGCCCGGCTGTGCCCGGTCGAGTATGCCTTGACCGTCCTTTCCGGAGGCGGCAGCCCGGCGCAGCCCCGCGAACTCGTCGCCAGCCTCGCCCGCCTGTTCGGCCGCGCGCCCGACCCGCTGAAGCGCGACGACTCGTTCTCGTTCCACGTCCCAGCCTGGACGGTTCCGCTCCAGCAGCCCGGCTCACGCTACGCCCACCTCGACCTCGCCGTCCTCGCGCTGTTCCGCCGGCGGTCCAGTCCGCTCCTATACCGGGACGTCCTCGCCCACATCGCGGCGGAGAAGCTGCGCTACGAGCCGGGGCGGGCCCCCTTCGCGCTGTCCTATGCGCCCCAGGAGCTCGCCGACGTCCTCGGCGTTGCCGGGGCCGGGCCCCTCCACGTCGGGCAGCTGCGCCTGCGCCACCTCGACCCAGCGGTTGAGGAGATCCGCAAGCACGTGCGCTCGTTCGAGATCGTCGACGTCGCCATCCATCACGAGGCGCGCCGCCGGGCCGGGGCGCTCGTCAGGGGCGAGGACGGCAAGCGCCTGGACGGGCGGGCCGTCACCGCGATCGTGCTGACGATCCGCCTCCTGCCGCCGGAGCGCCTTGAGACCGTCCGGACACGGTCGCTCGCCGACGACGACTTCGCGTTCCTGAAGGAGCGCATGGATGCGCCCGGCTACGCGATCCGCCCCGAGACGCTCGTGCGCCTCGGCAGCGCGCTGCCGTCGACAAGCCTGCCTCGCAAGAAGCGGGGCGGTGCCCACCCGCTGCTCTCCAGCGAGATGCAGAGCCGCTACCTCTACTGGCTCGCCGGCATCGACGAGGCCCTCACCGGCGAGGCGATCACACCAGCGTTCGAGACCGCCCCGCTGCGGGGGCAGCGCCTCCTCGATGCGATCGCCCAGGACGGGGCTGACAAGGCGTTCTGGGCGTTCTCGATGGCCGAGGCCGAGGCGCCCGACCTCGCGCCGGCCCTCTACGACAAGCCGCGGCTGCGCCTGGCGATCGAGGCCGCCCGCAAGGCGAGGGTGGACGCCGCGCGGAAGGATGCGGCGAAGGAGCGGCGCCAGGCCGTGCGACAGGCACGGGCGGATGGCGCAATGCCAGCGCCTGTCCCAAAACGGGACAACACCGATTCGCACGAGAAACCCGTGGCCCCGCCCGCTGCCCCCGCACCTGCTGCACCCTCGCCCCCCGAGCCCGCACGGCCGGATCCGGATGCCGTCGTCCGGGCCCTGGCGATCCTCTCGACGCCCGAGGCCAAGCGCGAGGCGAAAGACCTCTCATGGTACTGGCAGTACGCCCTCGACTTTCCGCTCACGCAGGCGGGTAGGTTAGCCCGCTTGTTCCTGAGGACGGAGTTCGCGGCCAAGTTCCCGCTCCTCCACGAGGCCGATAGCCTGCTGGGCGGCCCGTATGTGCGGAACATCAGGCTGCTGGGGAGGGTTTTCGGCGTCACGAAGGACAATCTCGCCGGGGACGAGAAGCCCATTCCACATCCTTGCATCGACCAGGATCTCGCCGACGGCGTGGTTCTAGTGATGGGCAAGTCGTTCGCATTCGCGGTCGAGGGAGGCAGACTAGGAGGCATCGTGGAGAGGTTGGGCGAGGACCGGAACCGGATGGTGGCGCAGGCGAACAAGGCCTTGGCCGAGTGGAAGGATCGCCAAAAGAAGCTGGCACGTGCGGCGGCCCGTCCGAGGCCCGAGCCCCCCATTCCGCCCATCCACTGCGAAGTCCGCATGAACGCCCTCGGGGTTTACGAGCGCGTGGATGGAGCTTGAGCGGCTCGCCGGCGTCGCCCTGCGCCTTCCCGGCATAGGCTGAAAATCTAGCCCGAGCTGAGGCCGGGCCCCCCGGCCTTCCCCTTCCAAATGATACCGAAGGCGGATTGGGTATGAATTCGATGAACGCAAGCGAGCGCCGTGCCGAGGCGCCGGAGCGCCGCCTCGCGCGAAGGCGCTCCGAAGCCAAGGAGAGCGCTATGCAGACGGTGCTCGCCGAACCAGGGCAAGGGCAACAGCGCCCCTCCGACGCTCACCCCGATGGCCGAGATCGCCGCGCTCGGCGAGCTGCTCTACCGGGATCGCTGGACGACGTCGCTCGCCCTCGATCTGGGGGTTCAACCCGCGGGAAGTTCGCCGCTGGAAGGCGGGGACGGACGCGTCCGACGAGCAGGACCTGCGGGTCGCCCGCATGACGGCGCGCCGGCGCGCGAAGGCCATCCTCCTCGTGGGGCCCGGCGGCAACTAGCGGACCTTCCGGATCACGGGCGAGCCCCCGCGCGCGGGGCAGGCGTCCAGCCACAGCTGCCAGTAAGGGGCGAGCCCGCGCCACGCGAGGACGAAGCGCCCCGGGATCGGGGCGTCCCGGACGTGCCCCTCCAGGAAGCCGTCCTCCAGCTTGGACACCCCCCGATAGGTCGCCATATCGGGGGGCCGGCCCTTCGGGTCGCTCTCGTCGAGGCACGTCAGCGTCCAGCGGACGGTATCCCCTTCGCGCCACCACCTCATGAAGGCCGTCTTGCCCTCGCCGATGTCGAGCCGGGCGACAACGTCCCGGCGAACGCCCCGCCATCCATTTGGCCCGCTGCCGCGTAGACGGTCACGTCGAGGCCAGCCTCCTCAACGGCTGCCCTTGCGAACGCGGTCTTCCCGAGGCCAGCGGGCCCGACGAGGATCCGGGGCGCGAACCGCGCGAACGGAGCGCTAACGAGATCCCCGGCATAGGCGTCGATCGCCTCGCCGGCCCACGGTGCGTGCCGTCACGGATCGGTCGGGCCTGCTCACCGCGGTCGGGCGGGTCGTCCACGCCGGGCGGCAACAGGCGGTCGCCGGGCGCGCCTGAACGACGAGGCGGGCCGCCTCTGCGCGACCGCCAGCACCACCTGCCTGATCTTCGACCTGCCCGGCCCACCACCCGCCGGCACGGCCTGACCGTTCGAGGGTACGCCTGAACGGAGCCCGCTTGAGGGCATGCCCTTCCATCCGGCCGAGCGTCAGGGCTGCGCCGCGGGCAGCTCCTCGCTCCTTTGCCACTCGAGCCGGGTGACCCGCCCCGCGATCAGCCACCCCGCCTCGCCGCGCACGTAGCGGTCCGCGTAGGTGACGCCGCTGGTGGTCATCACCCGCCTGCCGTCCTGCATGCCCACCAAAACGGTCAGGCAGTAGGCCGTCCCGGTCGCCCGGCCCCCTTCGATCTCGACCGTCTGCTGGCCGTTCTGGTGGTAGACGGTCTCGAACCGCGACAGGTAGCCCTCGAAGGCGGCGGCCAGTTGCTCCCGGCCCTTGAGCGCGGACACGCGCTGGTCGCCGACGTAGCTGTCGACCGTGGCGTCCTCGGTGAACAGCAGCACCTGGCTCCGGATGTCCTTGCGGTCGGCGAGGATGGAGAAGGTGTCGACAAGGGCCTTCAGGTCGGCCCTGTCCTCAAGGCGCCGCAGCCTGGCTTCGGTCTTTTCGTCGTGCATGGTCATGGCCTCCTCGTCTTGGTCTGGCGGATGGCGCCTTCCGGCGGCATCCCGGGATTCGTCTCAGAGGCCGACCATGGCCTGGAGCTGCGGCGGGTAGCGGTCACCCTCGACCCGGATCTTTGCCGCGGCGCGCTCGATCCCGGCGAGGTCGTCCGCCGTCAGGGTCAGGTCGGCCGCGGCGACGTTCTCCTCCAGGCGGTGGAGCTTGGTCGTGCCGGGGATGGGCACGATCCAAGGCTTGCGCGCGAGCAGCCACGCCAGTGCGACCTGGGCGGGTGTGCCGCCCTTCTCGCCGGCGATGCGCTTGAGCAGGTCGACGAGCGCCTGGTTCTTGCCGATGGCCTCGGGGGTGAAGCGCGGCAGCATCGCTCGGAAGCCGCCCTCGCCGAGCTTGGTGTCCTTGCCCATCGCGCCGGTAAGAAAGCCCTTGCCGAGCGGGCTGTAGGCCACCAGCCCGATGCCGAGCTCCTCGCAGGCTTCCAGGATGCCGTTGGTCTCGGGCCCGCGCGTCCAGAGACTGTACTCGTTCTGCAGGGCCGTGACCGGCTGGACCGCGTGCGCCCGGCGCACGGTCTGCGCCCCCGGCTCGGACAGGCCGAAGTGCCGGACCTTGCCGGCCGCGATCAGGTCCCTCACCGCCCCCGCGACGTCCTCGATGGGCACGATCGGGTCGACGCGGTGCTGGTAGAACAGGTCGATGACCTCGATGCCGAGGCGCTTCAGCGAGGCGTCGGCTACCTCCTTGATGTGCTCGGTCCGGCGGTTCAGCCCCGACATGCGGCCGGTGGCCGGGTTCATCGCGAACCCGAACTTGGTCGCGATGACGACCCGGTCGCGGTGGGGGCGGAGCGCCTCGCCGACGATCCTCTCGTTCGTGAAGGGCCCGTAGACCTCGGCTGTGTCGAAGAAGGTGACCCCGCGTTCCACCGCCTGGCGGATGAGGGCGACGCTGTCGGTGTCGTCGAGGGCGTGGCCGTAGCTGAAGTTCAGGCCCATACAGCCGAAGCCGATGGCCGAGACCGTCAGGTCGCTCCTGCCGAGTGTGCGCGTGTGCATGGCGTTCTCTCGATGCGAGGGGTTGCGGAAAGGGGCGTCGGTCAGCGGTCGATGAAGCCGAGGCTCGCTTCCGACAGCCGGTCGCCCCGGACGGGGTTCTCGGCGAAAGTACGCTCCAGCTCGGCCTCGTCGTCGGGTCCGAGGCGCAGGTCGGCGGCGGCGAGGTTCTCCTCCAAGCGGGCGAGCTTGGTGGTGCCCGGAATCGGGACGATCCAGGGCTTGCGGGCGAGCAACCATGCCAGCGCCACCTGCGCGGGCGTCGCGCTCTTGCGGTCCGCGACGCGGCGCAGGCCCTCGACCAGGTCCTGGTTCGCCACCGAGGCCTCGGGCGAGAAGCGCGGGAAGCGCCCGCGGGCGTCCGCCTTCGGGTCGATGGTCGTCGCGTCGACCCGGCCCCTGAGGAACCCCTGGCCGAGCGGGCTCCAGGGCACGAAGCCGATCCCGAGTTCCTCGCAGGTCGGCAGCACCTCGGCCTCGGGCTCGCGGGTCCAGAACGAGTGTTCGCTCTGCAGGACCGCGACCGGCTGCACGGCATGCGCCCGCCGGATCGTGCGGGGGCTCGCCTCGGACAGGCCGAAGTGCAGCACCTTGCCCTCGGCGACCAGGTTGCGGACCGTGCCGGCGACGTCCTCAATGGGCACGTTCGGGTCTACCGCCCGCTGATCTCGCCTCTTGCTTCGTCCGCACCTTCTCGGAGATCCCAGACCGCGCCTTCGGCCGTGCCGAGGCCGTCCAGATCATCGCCAACGCCAAGCTCCTCGACCGCGACAAGACGGCCTGTGGCGAGCGCGCCGTCACATAGATCGACGGCGTCCGCGCCGCCTACGGGAGACACTGACGTGGACACCGTTCTCACCAGCCTCATGGGCGACGCGAAGCCGATGGCCTCCCCCTTTGAGCGACCAATGCCAGAAGGACTTGTAAAAAATCACGTCTCGAGACGGTTGACCTCCTTCATCAATCTGTGACATATAACTTCACAACAGGAGTTTGAAGCCGAGAGCGGCTGCAATCCCCGCATTTTTCGGCTCGTTTGCGGCTGCTCGAATGGGCCGCTGCTACCTTGGGTGCTTGAAGCTAAGAGCATAGAGATGATTATGCATTCTCTGCCTCTTAGCAGTGGAGAGTAGTATTGCCCGTCAGTCTGGAAAAAGACTCCCCGCTGTCGCGCGAGGAGGTCTCTGAAATTGCTTCGTATCTCTATGGGCCAGGAAAGAAATGGTATTCCGATCTAGCACGAGATCTTACTAGAATTAGAGGTACCGATGCTGCAATTAGTGCTGCCGCAGTTCATCAATGGATGAACGCTGATAATCGGGCTCCGCCTTGGTGGGCGACAGTTTTAATATATCGACTTCTTGCGGAAAAGCGTTCCGAGTTGATGCTCCGTGCGGCACGGTTGCAATCTTGGATAGTTGAGATCGAAGACAATCGTATCAGTCCAAACTCTAGGAGAATGCTTATGGAAAACGATAGCTAGATGAATTTATATCGCGAATATCCTATCGAGGTTGAGAGTCGTGCACTGTGTGATGGAGAATGCATATGTTGCCGAAAGTAATTGTATCGATTGAACTGCGTCGGAATCATATCTCAATCTGCGGTACTCCGCTTAAATATGCGTGGAGTGAAGATTTAAAATTTCTGATATCTAATGAATCAAGAAAATTACCTGCTGTGATTGATCCAGAAAATCTTTCTATGATATACGTGCTAGAGGAAAACCGTCGGTTTATTGTAGAATCTGTGCATAAATCTACCGCCGAAATGTTTGAATTTACGTTTCAAGAAAGGATTTTCGGAGGGATTTCTCTTAAACTATTTAGAAAATCCAGACGCTCAAAAAAATATAATGATGAACAGATCTGGATAGATGCAGAGATAGCACCGTCTCCAAAAGTTAGTCTTCTAAAGGATGATGAGGTTCAGGCATACTTAATTAAAGAAATTATTATTTCACCAAGGCTATTGCCAGGCCGGATAGATATCGATACTCACCGTAATTGACTATATTAACTTGCAAAGTATTTTGTCTATTTAGCACAGACGCTTGCTATCGACAGCGGCATAACCGATTGATTTAAGGCCAATCAAAGGTAGTACTTGATCCGTCTTGCAACGCGGTCGGCGTTTGACCGCGAGAGACTATCTGACTGATTGCCGCGACCACACCGGGCACTGGCCGCGCCTTCAATTGCGAGGATCCAACCGAGGCGCTCTCCGCCACCGAGCGGATGGCCGACGCATCCTGATTTTTCGACCTAGCCGCCTACCGACGGCACGTCACCGCGCTTAACGACCTCTAGGGGACCAGGGGCCGGGGATCGCCCCGGTCTACCTGACGAGCCGCCCCCGCGGGACGGCTCGTCAGGTAGACCCCCCCCGCCTCACTCGGGCACCGTCATCGGAGATCGCCATCATGGATGAAATCATCACCGTCAAGCGCACGAGCCCGACGCTGTTCAATGCCTTCACCAAGGACTACAGCGTGGTGGTCCGCGAAGGCATAACATACATCAACGGCATGCCCGGCAGCTACGTGCGCGCGTGGAGCGCGGACGGTAGCGCTCGCCAGGTGTTCGGATCCTGGACAGGCAGCTACGGCGGCGCCCTGCATAGGTCAGTCGACGCCGTGCAGCCCGAGGACAAAGCGTGCTGGATCGCCCGCGATCTGCGGATCCCCTTCCTCGACAAGACGGCGTCGAGGCTTGGCGCGTTGAGCAGGAGGCCCGCACGGTTCGCGGCGATCTCTACCTCGTCACCGCACACCAAGTGTGGGGAGACTGGTGGGACGAAGTCGAAGGCAACGAGATACCACGCGTCGAATTGCACCGACTGGGTATTAAGCTCGGCTAACGCTACGTCAGTGAAGCCTACTACGTCTTTATGGAGGATGCGCGCCATGGCGTCCTACCTGCCCGGTACACGCTTTGGCAGGACGGGGAGGCTAAGGCGACGGTAGACCGCCCTTCGAGGAACCGTGACGCCGTCGATGCGCTCGTGGCTGCCTTCCAGGCCGCCGTCTCAGCCTCGATCAAGGCCTCCTCGATCGCCGCCGCCTGAACCCCGCCTCGGGGCCGGCGCCGCAAACTGCGGCTCACCACCGGCCTCGAACGGGCCTCAGTCGAACGTCGATCGAGCGTCCCACCCACCCCGAACCGGAGCCGCCCACCGTGACGATACCCACCACCGCTCAGGCCGATTTGAACGACCCGGAAAACCTCGCGGTTGCAGCGATTCTGGCGCTGGATCTCGATGCGTTAATCGGCCATGGCAACGAAGCGATCGCCGCCGCTCTTGCGCCGCACGTCGCCGCGGCTCCCGCCCCGCGCGAGCGGAGCGGGAGCCATAGGGTGACTGCGGCCGAAGTGGCCGTCCGCGCAGCCCGCAGGTTCGTCGAAGGCGTAGAGAACCCAGCCGGGTGCGACCCTTCAATTGTAGCTGACGACCAGCTAAACTGCCTTCGCAAGATGCAAAGCATCCATCGTAAGAGCGCGGTTCTCGAAAGCTTGGGTTCGTTCCCGGGGTACGAGATCCGGGTCGCCGGTTGGGGTCTCACGGGCGTCAGAATCCAGATCTGGTCCGAGGCGCTCACCGACGCCAAGTCCCCGATCTTAACGCTCGAAGATGGTGCAACGTGCCGCGAAGTGAAGATCGCTATAGCTGCCTGGGAGACCGGTCGAAACAGCGGCTTCCGCGAGGGAGCCCGTCACGTTCGGCAGGGAGTCAGATCTCTGCTCGAACTCGACTGAGCCTGACGCCCGCTCTGGGGGACCCGCCCGTGCGTGTTCCCCGGCTCCCTCGCACGGGTGTCATCCTAATCTTCTAGGCACCTGAGGGTGCGGAGGAACGTCGAAAGCCACATCCTGGGGCCGGGTCGGCATGAACGCTTGGCTATACCGACCCGGGTATGAAGGGCGCGTCGGGGAAGCGGCCTCAGCTCCCTCGCCCGGGTGCCCTGTGTCCTGCCGGGCCAGGGGCTGCGAAGCCGTCAGCGGAACGCCGACGGCCGGTCGCCCTCAGTCCACGGCCCGGCACCCGCAATCCGCCAGCGGGCGCCCAGGCCGCGGCCGCACTCGATGAGCCGTTCCGTCCGGAGGCGGCTCTGCACCAGGACGGTCCGCGTCGGCGGGATGCCCCAGCGCGCCGCCTCCATGAGGAGGTCGTCCCCCGTCAGCCCGGCCGCGCCGGCGGCGGTCAGCGCCTCCACGATGGCGAGGCCGGCCTCGGCTTCCAGCGCGTCGCCGCCCCGGCCGCCCGTGGCCGGGACCGCCGCCCCCGGTTCGAGGACGTACGGGGCGAGCGACCAGAAGCCGATGCGGGCGTCCTTGATCAGGACGCCGAGCTTCCTCAGGCGGGTCTTGACCCTCTCGGCGGCGTCCCGGGTGTACCCGGCATCCACGACGAGGCGGTTGAGGGCGGCGTCGGGCAGCCGGTGGCAAGGCGCCTCCCAAAGGGCGTCGACGATCAACTGCGCCGTGTGGGCCCTCATCCGGGGAGCCTGCCGACGCGGGGCGGACACGGCTTCGGACGGCCGGTCCTCGGCGAAGGCACGACGGTTGAGCGCGGGGCGTCTGAGACCGAGGCGGCGGCCGGTAAGGCCGCCTTGAGCGAGGCGCGCCGAACCAGGAGCGGGACCAGCCTTCCCTCGATGTGATCCAAGAGCGAGGCGTACTCCGCCGCGATCTGGGTCTCCAGGTCGATGGCCCGTTTCTCGTTCCACATGTCCCGCCTCCTCGCCAGCCCTCCAAGGGAGCCATACCGAAGGGCGAAAGGGAACCCGGTAGCGGAAGAAAACCCTGTCCGGACAACGACCTGGGCGGCATGGTTGCGAAGCCGGGCGCCCAGGCGACCGACCTGGACGGGGCGTATGGGGACCTGGCCCCGCCGCGTGGCCCGGCGGCCCGTCCGAGAGCGGGGAGCGCCGCCCGGGGCGTCGCGGCCTTGACCAGCACGCAGGCCGCCCAGGTCGGCCTCGGACCACCGCCCAGGTCGCCGGCCGCCCGCCGGTTATCCACAAGGAACGCGACGCCGTTCAGCCGCACGCGCGTCCGAACGCCTCGGTGCCATGCCGGACGAGCGCGAGCGCGGCCTCGGCGTCGCCGCGCCGGAGCACCTTGAAGTCCTTGCCGGCAAGCTGATTGTAGTGGCCGAAGAATGCCTCGACCTCGTCCAGCATGCCCGGGCGCAGGTCGTCGAGCGCGTGGATGTGAGCGTGGGTGCGGGCCTTCACCGCCACCCCGACCAGCCGGTCGTTGCGCTCCCAGGTCCCGTCGCGCTCGCGCTGCTCCGCCTCGATGACGCCGACCAGCCGCGCCTCCAGCACGCAGCCCGGGAAAGCCGGCGCGTCGAGGAGGAGCAGGACGTCGAGCGGGTCGCCGTCGGCGCCCTTCGTCGAGGGGATCATGCCGAAGTCGTACGGGAAGCTCGTGCCCTCGGGCAGGACCATCTTGAACTGGAAGGCGCCGAGAGCGTCCGAGAAGGCGTACTTGTTCGGGCTGCCCTTGGGCGTCTCGACGACGACGTGCACGTGGCAGTCGTCGGAGAAGGTCGGCAGGCGGCTCAGCGGCGGGGCGGTCTGGGGCAAGTGCGGGCACTCCGGTGCGGTGCCGGCAACCGGCGACCGCCGATCCGTGAACTCGGGCGGAGTACAGGGGATCCACCTGAGTCGTCCGGTCGGGCGCCGGCGCGACTCGCGGGAAAGCGCGTAACGGGTACCGGCACGCGTGACCCGTTCCTCCCGGAACGACCCGACGAGGTGGAACGCCGGTTCCGCGGCGACCGATTCTTAACGCCCACGCCGCATGATCGTCGCGTCGGGCGAGGGCGGCGGTATGGTGACGGAGAACGGGGTCTAGGCGGTGGCCGACCGGATAAGGGCGCGCGGCAAGCCCAAGGGCGGCGCCAAGGAGCGCGTCTCGGTCCGGACCGTGCGCAAGGAACTAGGCGGCGGCTCGCACGAGGGCATCGGCCCGTCGCTCTCCCGGTGGAAGGCGAGGCGCGACTACCAGCCGGTGGTCGAGGAGGCCGGCCTGCCCCTGGCGCTGCAGGGGGTGCTGGCGCGGTTCGCCGCGCAGGTGCTTGAGCGGGCGCGCATCGAGATGGCCCGGGAGCGCCTCGCTGAGGCCGACCTGGCTGCCAGGGAGCGCGAGGCGAACGAGCGGATCCGCGACGAGGCGCTGGCGCATGCCGACCTGCTGGAGGCGCGTGTCGCGGCGCTCCAGGCCGAGGTCGACCGCCTCAGGGCCGGCGCGCCGGTGAGCAACCCGGAACCCGTGCCCGCACCGGCGCCGCTCGATCCGCCAAGCACGGAGGCCGCATTCATCGGCATCCTCATGGGCCAATCCCTTGCCCGCACGGCCGATGCCTTCTGGGACGAGGTGCGGCAGGCGGTCGAGGCGGAGATGTGCCGGCAGGGCTCCTGGCCGTGCACGCCCTGCACGGGCCGCTCCCCGCGGCGCTGAAGGACAGGAGAGCGCGGATCGGGATGCCGCTCACGCCCGCCTGGCTGCGCTACCACCTGCTACAGCGGGCCGAGGCAGGGGAGGGCGTCGCCGAGGTGAGGGTCGCTTCGTGCTCATGGAACCCGTGACGCCGCAGCGGCAGGCATCGAGACCATCGCCCAGTAAGATGGCACCGGACGACCCGGTCACGCCGCGGCTGACCCCCCGCAAGTTCTGGCTGCTCTTCATGGCCACCGTTCACGACACTCTTTCGGCGAACGGCCCGCTCACCGTCAGGAACATCATGGCCAAGCTGCCGGACGGCTGGATGGGGGCCACCGCGCGGTACGGCAAGGCCGCACCGGGGAAGACGATTTGGGCCGGGAGGCTACGGCAGAAGTTGCGCCAGCGCATCGTCGAGGGGCGCCCGTTCAAGGAGCTTGACGAAGACCGGTTCGCCGTGAACGGACCCTGGCTCCCCAAGTGTATGCCCGACGACGAGGACGCGGCCTAAGGCAGTATTCCGACATACTCCTGCGGCTGCACGAGCATCCCTGCGTCGTTCCGACCGCACTGGCGGGCGAATGGCGGCTCGACCGACGCCATGGTAATCCTCATCTTCGCGAGCGACTTGCCGGCACGGTCAGCCATCGCGCTTCGGCACGGAGCACACAATGGGCATGCCCGCAGCGGGTATCACGCTCGCAACCCTCGCCACCGCCCGGCCCGGCAGGAGGCAACGCTTGCTCGCCGGCCTCGTCAGCTTCGGCTTCGGCGCGGTCACGCTCGTGCTCCTCCCGGTCGCGAGCCGGCCCATGCCGCCGATGCCCGGCTTCGTGTCGGTCTACCAATCGGCCCTCATCGTGGTCTACGGCCTGACCACCTACCTTCTCCCCACCCAATATCGGCGCACTCGCTTGGCGTCGCTGCTCGTGCTCGGGACCGGCAGCCTCTACGTGACGCTGGCCGTGCTTCTGCAGATGCTGTCGTTCCCGAATGTCCTCGCTCAGGGACGCATCCTGGGCAGCGGTCCGGACACGACGACCTGGCTCTGGACCTTCTGGCATCTCGGCCCCCCGCTCTTCACGATCCCCTACGCTATCATGCAGGGTGACGGGCGCGACAGGACGGTGCCGCCGTCGCGCGTCGGCCCGGTCGGCATGCTGGCGCTTGCGGGGACCGTGGCGGTGACCCGCTATGTCCACCTCCTCCCGAAGAGCGTGGACGGCGACGATTACAGGCTGCTAACAACCTCGGGCGTCGGCCCGGGGCCTACGTGCTCGTCTCCGTCTCGGACACCGGCCACGGCATGGATGCCGCCACGCTTACACGAGCGTTCGAGCCGTTCTTCACGACCAAGGACGTCGGCAAGGGCACCGGCCTCGGCCTCAGCCAGGTCTACGGCTTCGTGCGGCAGGCCGGCGGGCACGCGCAGATCAAGAGCGAAGCGGGTCGCGGCACCTCCGTCGAGCTCTACCTGCCGCGCTCGGCCGAGAAGGCGGTGGAAACCCGACCCGACGACCCGCTGCCGCTGCGCCGGGCCGCCTCTGGCGAAGTGGTACTGGTGGTCGAGGACGAGCCGGCGGTGTTGGAGATGGCGGTGGAGAGCCTGGGCGAGCTCGGCTACCGGACCCTGACCGCGACCCGTGCCTCCGAGGCCCTGGAGCGCCTGGGCGGCCCGGAGCGGATAGACATCCTGTTCTCGGACGTGATCATGCCAGGCGGCATGAACGGCGTGCAGCTCACGGTCGAGGCGCGGCGTTTGCGGCCTGGGCTGCGGGTGCTGCTGACCTCCGGCTACACGGGCACGGCGCTCGACGAGCAGGGCGTGCCCGCCGACCTCCCCCTCCTCAGCAAGCCCTACCAGCGCGACCAACTCGCGCACCAGCTTCGGATCGTACTGGGACGGGCTTGAGCCTGGTGCATTGGCAACCGGCCTTGGCGTTTGCCGCGGCGGACGGAGCATCCCGGGCATGCCTTTCGAACGTGGTGCGCTAGATGCGCACGCGGTCCGGAAACCCGAGCGCCCGGAGGTTCGCGACATGGCCGAGATCGAGGTGGTCGACGTCTTCACCTACGATGGCGGCGGCGGCAATCCCTGCCCCGTTGTGACGGATGCCGCGGGCATGGATGCGGACGAGATGCGGGACGTCGCGCGGCGGCACGGGCATGAGAGCGGCTTCGTGCTGCCTGCCGAGGACGACGCCCACGACTTCAGGTTCCGCTTCTTCGTACCCAACCACGAGATGGAGATGTGCGCCCACGCCACGGTCGGCGCTCTCTGGGTACTCGCCCGCCAAGGACGATTGCCACGCGGCCCGGTACGGGTCGCGACCGCGAGCGGCACCGTGACCGGCTACGTGAAGGTGCGCGACGCAGGCTCCTGGGAGGTCGAAATCACCCAGCCTCCCGGCCGCGTGGTGCCCCTCACGCCGGCGTGGTTGGGCGAGGTTTGCACGGCTCTCCGCATCAACCGAGACGCGCTCGCCGACCTGCCGGCGCATAATGCCGCCACGTCGCGCGTGAAGACGCTGGTTCCGGTGCGCGACCCGGAGATCCTCAACGGCCTGGCTCCCGATCCAGCCTCCGTCGAGGCCGTGTGCACGCGGGTTGGCTCGACTGGCCTCTACCCTTACGCGGTCGTTGACAGGGCGGCGCGCCTGTTCGAAGCGCGCCAGTTCCCGCGTTCGTCCGGCTACCCGGAAGACGCCGCGACCGGCATCGCCGCGGCGGCCCTGGCCTTCGGCTTGCTCCACGACGGGACAGCTCCGCCCGACGACGGCGTGATCCGTGTCCATCAAGGTCGCGCCATGGGCCGGCTGTCGGAGATCCGTGTCAGGATCGGCTTCGCGGGAAACCGGCCCGTCGGATGCCTGCTCGGCGGTGAGGTCGCCCCGGCCCACGCGAAAGCCTGACCGTGCGTGGGCGGAGGGGCGGCGCCAGTACATCATGTCATTGCCCACGCGGAGCGTCGGAACCGCGTGGAGGCCGGATGCCGAGGGCGTGGATGATGCCGTAGGTCGCCGCTGCCGACAGGAGGCTCAGGCCGAGTACGAACAGGAACCCGCGGGGGTCCTCGGCGAAGGGCAGGCCCTTCACGTTCATGCCGAACAGGCCTGTGATGAAGGTCGGCGGCAGGAACAGTGCCGAAAGGACCGAGAGCACGTAAAGCTGCCGGTTGCTCTCTTCCGCCACCCGGGCGCCAACCTCCTCCTGCAGCAGCCGGGCGCGCTCGGCGAGGGCCGTCACGTCCCGGTCGAGGGCGTCCAGCCGCTGTGCGAGCCGTGCCGCGACGGCCACCGCGGACCCTTGCAGGTGTTCTGTTGCGTCGTCGGTCTCCAGCCGGTGGAACACCGCCGCGAGGCCGAGCAGTTGACGGTGCAGGCGCACGGCGCTCCGGCGGATCGGGCCCAGGCGCCGTCGGTCGTCGCGCACCCGTTCGTCGAGGACCCGGTCCTCGATCCCGTCAACCTCGTCCGAGAGCCGCTGGCCGGTCGCCGCCATGGCGGCGACCACGTAGCCGACCATCGTCTCCAGGAGCAGCACCGGCGAGGGAATCCGCCGGCCTTTCTCGGCCATCTCGCGGGTGGCGTCCGGGCTCTCGGTCGGGCCTCGGCGCCCGCTTACCAGCGTGCGTGGGCCCATGACGAAGTGCAGGCGCCCGGCCGTATCGGGCTTGGCACCTGGCCGGGCGAGGTCGGCCACCACGCCGCCGACATAACCGTCCTCGACGGTGACGCGCTGGTGCTCGTCGGGGCGGTACACCGCCTCGGCGAGCGGCCGCGGCCCGACCTGCCCGGTATCAACAAGCGGTCCTAGCTCGGCCGTATCCAGGTCGAAGTGCAGCCAGAGGAAGCCACCGCCGAAGGCGGCGAGATCGGCGAGCGCCTCCTCAGCCGAAAGTCGACGGCCGCATCCGTGCTCATCGAAGGACATCGCCCAGAGCAGGCCGGGCGCCAAGGCGGCTCGCGAGGTGGCCATCGTGGATTGACCCGGCCCAGTCAATCAGTCGCGAGCGCGACGAGGGAAAGGGTGCCAGCGATGGCGAGGTTTCCGGCGACGAGAAGGGCGAGGAGGGTCATTGTGCGTGTCCGCGGTCGGGTCTCGATAACCACCAACGGCCACGGTTCGTTGCGGGACCTTGGACGCGTGGCGAGAGGCCACCGGCGTCGGCGTTCGGCGGAAGGAAAGCTCCTGGCCGGAAGCGGTTTCTGCCGCGGGCCGCCGGTTAGGCCAAGCCGCAGGTGGAGACGTGATGGCAGCCGATCCGAAGCCGCTGAAGCTGTGGGACCGTGACAAGGGCAAGGCGGTCGAGGAGTTTATGTCCGATCACCAGACCACCTACGAGACGAGGCCGCTGCGTGCCCCGGGGCAGTGGCTTCGCGCCACCCCGATCTTCGACAAGCTATACGCCCTTTACCAGGACGCACCCTGGACGCGGCGCAACATCGCGCCGTTCGTGCGCGAGTACCACATCGACATGAGCGAGTTCGAGGAGCGCCGCTACCGCTCCTATGCCGACTGGTTCGTGCGCGAATTCAAGCCGCGCAAACGCCGTTTTCCGACCGATCCGAGGCAAAGGGGCGCTCCGGCGGAGGCGCGCTACTTCGGTTGGAAGCGGTTCGGGCCAGACCAGCGCTTCCCGGTGAAGGAGCAATCGCTCGCGGCCGCGGACATTCTGGACAACGCTGAGCGTGCCAAGCCCTTCCTCGGCGGCCCAGTCCTGCTGATGCGGCTATCGCCGGTTGACTATCACCACGTCCACTACCCGGACGACGGCCGGACCCTGGACCACGAACGCCTGGGGCGCAGCATCTGGACCGTGTCGTGGACGGCCGTGCAGAACAAGCCGGACATCTACATCCGCAACGAGCGCCAGGTGAACATCCTGGAGACCGAGCATTTCGGCCGGCTCGGCTTTGTCGAGTTCGGGGCGCTCACGGTCGGGCGGATCGTGCAGCGTCATCCGCTCGACCATCCGTTCAAACGAGGCGCGCAGAAATCGGTTTTCAAGTTCGGCGGCTCAGCCGTGGCGATCTTCGGGGAGCCCGGAGCGTGGCGGCCGGCCGACGACCTTCTTGAGCATACCCCCCAGGGAATGGAGACCATCGTGCGCCTGGGCGAGCCCGTCGCCGTCAGCCGTGGGACGTCGTAGAGGACATTCGCGTCCCCACGGAACTTGATGCGGCCGTAATCGATGGCCGCTCCCCCGATTTGGTTGGACGATGTCGAACATGTCCTTACCGAAGAAGGTGAAGGTCGGTTTTGAAGAGACGGGCATCCTCATCCTCGGCTCCCAGATACTGCTCGGCTTCCAGTTCCAAGGCGCCTTCCGCCCGGCTTTCGAACGTCTGCCGTTTCACGACCTGCTCGTATGGGTTGCGGCGCTCGCCCTCGTCACCCTGACCGTCGCGCTACTCATCACGCCCTCGGTCCAGCACCGGATGGTGGAGGGCGGCCGGGACACCAAGCGCCTGCTCGGCGTGATAGGGCGCTACGCCGGTCTCGCGCTCGCGCCCTTCGCCCTGTCGCTCGGGGCCGACCTGTTCCTGGCCGCGGAGCCGGTACTGGGACTTGGCGCCGGCGCCATCGTCGGCCTCCTCTTCTGTGGTCTCGCCCTCCTGTTCTGGTACGGGATGGAGACGCTCAAGGCACGAACCGTCGGTGAACAGGAGCGCGCCATGACCGCCTGTGAGCCCGAGCACGAGCACACGTCGCTTGGAACCAAGATCGAGCAGATGCTGACCGAGGCCCGCGTGGTCCTACACGGCGCCCAGGCGCTGCTCGGCTTCCAACTCATCATCACCTTCTCGGAGGCTTTCGAGACGCTCTCCTTCGCCGCGAAGGTCGTGCACCTCGTGGCGCTCGGTTTCCTGGCGCTGACGGTGATCTGGCTGATGGCGCCGGCGGCCTTTCACCGCATCGTCTACGCGGGCGAGGATACTCCGGAGTTTCACACGCTGGGCTCGCGCTTCCTCCTCGCCGCCAGCATAAGCCTGGCACTCGGCGTCTCGGCAGACCTTGTCGTGGTGGTGGCCAAGGTGCTCATGTCGGAACGAGCCGGGACCGTCGCGGGGCTCGCATCCCTCTGCCTCCTCGTCGGCCTGTGGCACGTCCATCCGGCGCTGCTGCGGCGAAGGTGCGACTTCACCCCCTAACCGGCAATGGCCGGCGGGAAGATCGTCCGTGACCGCAACCCGTGCACCGCTTCAGGCGGTTACCTGTTCGGCGCCTCGTAGCCTGCCATGGGGCGCGCATCTCTACGGTCTCCTCGTCGTCGCCCATGATGCCCGAACCGGCGCGGCAGACGAAATCACCAGTAGCAATGGCGAGGTTGCCGAGACGCGTCAGTACAGTGGCGGGGTAGTGGGTGAGGAGTGGCGCTGCCAAACCTGCTCACGCGACGGAGGCGAGGCCTCAGGCAGGTTTTAAAGACAGTCTTGGCGGGGACCCTCGGCGCTCGGGGACGTTGTCCGGGGCTGTCTGGCCGGCAGGGTCTCAAGGAGCGCTGCGTATGGAACAAGGTGTGGCGACGGCGGTCCTCTGCATCGTCGCCGGCGGGGTCGCCGCCCAGATCCTCGCCGCCCGGCTCCGCATTCCGGCCATCGTCCTCCTGCTCGGGCTCGGCTTCCTCGTTGGCCCGGTGCTAGGGCTGCTCTACCCCTCCCAGGCGTTCGGGCCGAACCTGCGCCCCCTGATTGGCCTGGCGGTGGCCATCGTGGTTTTCGAGGGTGGCCTTGCCCTCGACTTCCGCGAGCTGCGGGCGGCCGGCGAGGGCGTGCTGCGGCTCACCGCCATCGCGCTGCCCATCAACTTCGTGCTGGGCACGCTCGCCGCGCACCTCATCGGCGGCATGCTCTGGGGGCCTTCAGCCGTGGTTGGAGCCATCCTGGTCGTGACCGGCCCCACAGTCATCCTGCCCCTGTTGCGCCACGCTCGGCTGGAACGCCGCTCGGCCTCGTTCCTGAAGTGGGAGGCCATCGTCAACGATCCCGTAGGGGCCATCCTCACCGCCATCGTCATCGAGATCCTGGTCGGTCTGCCGCACCGCTTGGGCGAGGAGGCCGTGACCGACTTGGCGCTCCACCTCGCGGAAGGGGCGGCGGCCGCTGCCGTGCTCGGGGCCGGCTCGGCCTTTCTCGTGGCCTGGGCGTTCCGGCGCGACCTCGTCTCCGAGACGCTGAAGACACCACTGCTTCTGGCGCTGGCGCTTGTAGCTTACGCGGTCCCGAACCTCTTGATGCACGAGGCCGGGCTGATCGGCGCTACCGTTTTCGGCATTGCGCTCGCGAACCTGCACGTCCCCGGCATCGCGGAGCTGCGCCGTTTCAAGGAGGCGCTCGTCGTCCTCCTGGTCTCTTGCCTCTTCGTCGTCCTCACCGCCGATCTCGACCTTGCGGTTCTGGGCAAACTCTCCCTGCCGGTGCTCGCCCTGACGGCTGCAACGCTGTTCGTGGTGAGGCCGGCAGCGATCTGGTTGGCCACCTGGCGCAGCGACCTGACCTGGCGCGAGCGCCTGTTCGCCGGTTGGATCGGCCCGCGCGGCATCGTGGCGGCCGCGGTCGCCGGCCTGGCCGGCCCGAGGCTCAGCGAGGCGGGCTATGCGGGAGGCGACCTCATCCAGCCGACGGTGTTCGCCGTCATCGTCGCGACCGTGCTCGCCCACGGCTTCTCGCTCGGGCCGCTGGCACGGCGGCTAGGGCTCTCGGTCGCGGCGGACGCGGAACGCCTTGCCATTGTCGGGGCCTCGACGTGGTCGAGCGACCTCGCCGTGACGCTCCACAAGGCCGGCGTCCCGGTCCTTCTGATCGACACCTACCCCGGTGCCCTGCGCGCGGCCCGGTCGGCGGGCGTGCCGACGTTACAGGCCGAGCTCCTCTCGCGCCATGCGGAAGAGGGCTTGGCAGACCAGCCGCCGGACTACCTGCTCGCGGCGACCCGGGACGAGCTCTACAACGCCATGGTCTGCACCCGGCTCGGCCCCGAGCTCGGGCGGGAGCGGGTCTACCAGCTCGCGCCCTCGGCCGACCACCTGCTGCACGCCGAAACCGGCGTCAGCCGGGATCTCCGCGGCAAGGTGCTCGCGGACGGGGGCCTGGACTTCGAGACCTTGGCCGAGCGGTACGGCGCCGGATGGCGCTTCTCGGTGGCACCTACCGATGCCGCGGACGTTGCGGCCACCCCGTGCCTGCTGGTCATCCGCTCCGGCGGCCGCCTCGACTTCCCGTCGCCCGAGCACGAGCTTGGGACACCGGAGCAGGGTGACAGGCTGGTCCTGCTCGTGGCGCCTCGCAGAGGTGCCCGGCCGGAGACCGATGCCCGCTCCAACGCCGATGCAGCCACCGGCTAGACGAACCGGCACGCTCGACGTCCGCAATTCACCTGCAATCGTGCCACATCAACTGCGCCCATCCACTTGGCTGCCGCGACCGAATCCCCGAAGCCAGATGCACCGGCACCGTCGTCACGGCCCACGGTCCGCCTACCGCGCCGGAAGGCTTCAGCAAGGTGGTGGAGCTCAGGCCGGGGCGAGACACTTGAAGCTGGCCCGCACGACTGCGAGCGTAGGGCTCGCCCCCGTTCCTAAGGGCTGGAACCGTTGACGACAATGTCTGCCAGAAAGTCAACTGGACGAACGAGCACATTCCGGGGTTATGCGAACGGCGGTGCAGGACAGGCCTTGGTCGAAGCAGGATGGTCCCGAGCGCCGACCTTTGCCCGCGACGTCCGTAGCTCCCGGTCAGTCTGCCGCCCTGGGATCCGGGATTGCCCGGCACTGGACGAGGTGCGGGCTGACCATGATGCCGGCGGTGTCGTTCATCGGCACCTCGATGGTGCAGCGAAGCCCTTCCGGAGCGAATTCGATGTGTGCCACGCCGCCAAGCTCGCGCCTCATGCACATCGAGATCAGGCGCGTGCCGAAGCCCCGGTGCTTCGACAATATGACTGGCGGACCGCCTGCCTCAACCCATTCGAGGCGGAGGTGACGCATGCCGCTCTCGCCGAGCACGACCTTCCACTCGACCTGGACTTGGCCGGCCGGTATCGACAGCGCCCCTACTTAGCCGCGTTCATGGCGAGTTCGTGAAGCACCATTCACAGGGGCCAGCACGTGCCGCTGCGGCAACTCGACATCGGGGCCGCCGACGACGAACCGCTCGCCCGCTGTCCGGTAGGCGCCGATCTTGTTCCTCACCACCTCGCGCGAGGGTGCGCCGTTCCAGTCGTCGCGGGTGAGGAGGTCGTGTGTCTTCGATAGGGCCATGGAGCAGGCGACAAGCAGGCTCCTGCCGATGCTCGCGCACGGGTTCGAGGAGCGGAAGCGGGACGCCGCGGCCCAGGAGCAGGTCCATCAGCTCCTAGCGCGCATGAGGGCTTAAGGGTTCTACGGTTGAGCGGCCGCCACCTCCTCACTCAATGAAGTGCCGAGGCTCAGTAGCAAGACCGACGGCGTCACGGACCAGGTTACTGTCGAGGATAGCTAAACCGCACGGCGTGACCAAAGTGTCCGCAGCTCAGTTTTGGTGCTCAGGACTGCACTCCGCGTCAAGGTTCAGTCGTACCGTGCAGAGCTGTGTCCCGTGCTCGTCGCGTACAAAGGCCACGAAATCGCGGTGGCCGTCCTGCGGCGGCGCCTCCCTGCCGATATCAGGAAGTGCCGCGATCGCAGCGTCACGCGCCTCGCGAAGGTTCTCGTACTCCTGGCCTTCATCGTCCTTCAGCCACAGCGAACCATCCTGGAAGTCGAGAAAATAGCGTGGCATCTGATTGCGTGATATGGATAGGGCGGGACCGTGTAGACCTAGAAACCCTTACAGCGCCATTGGTTGCATAAGTTATTCTACGGAGCGGCACACACCGGCCAAGCCGATGAAAAGCGCCGAATTTCTGAGCATCTGTGCACTTGTGTACAGACAGCCGTTCAAGCGTTGCGGTAAAAGAGGGGACCCGACACAAACAGAAGCAAGCCGCCACTGCCCCATGCCGTCTGCCCTTGAAACCCCGCTCAGTGGCAATCTACTCCTCCGCGCCCTGCGCGTGCCCGATCGCGCGCTGCTCGAGCCGCATCTGGAGCTCAAACCCTACCGGCGGGGCGAGGTGTTGTTTGAGGCCGGCGTGGATGTCAGCCACATCTCGTTCCCGCTCGGACCGTGTGTGGCCGCCCTCGTCATCGGGCTGCAGGACGGTCGAGCC
This sequence comes from Methylobacterium currus, assembly GCF_003058325.1. NCBI lineage: Bacteria > Pseudomonadati > Pseudomonadota > Alphaproteobacteria > Hyphomicrobiales > Methylobacteriaceae > Methylobacterium > Methylobacterium currus. The sequence goes on along the minus strand of NZ_CP028843.1, from coordinate 3,854,230 downwards.
GTTGAGACCGCTACGGTCGGCCATGAGGGCGCCATCGGCGGTGTGGTCAGCCAAGGATTGCTGCCGGCGTTCAGCCGTGCGGTGGTGCAGGTTCCCGGCTCTGTGTTGCGTGTGGAAGCTGCGGTCCTCCAGCAGATCAAGCAGACCTCTCCAGGCTTGCGAAACCTGATGACCCGCTACTCCGACTGCCTGCTCGCCCAAGTGCTGCAGTCTGTGGCCTGCAATGCCAGCCACACGATCGAGGCTCGCTGCTCCCGCTGGTTGCTGAGTTTGCAAGACCGGCTTGGCAGCGAGGTCCTGCCGATCACCCATGAGGTGTTGGCCGAGCTGTTAGGGGTGCAGCGCTCCTATCTCACGCGCACGCTGCGAACACTCCAGGAACAGGGCCTGATCCAGGTGCGCCGCGGGCGCATCATCATTGAGAGCCGTCCTTTGATGGAAGCGGCGGCCTGCGAGTGCCACGGCGCGGTCAAGCGGCATTTCGAGACGGTGCTGGGCGCCGTCTATAATGCCTCAGGCACCCTGGTATCGCTCCGCCCTGTCCCAGCGGAAGGCCCACCGATGTCTCAAGCCGTCTAAAGGTTATCCCCTTGCACTGAAACCAAGCTCGCACGCCTGCCTGACAAACTCATGCCCTGGTCCGACGATCCCCTCGACAGTGTCCCAAAGCAGAGCTTCAACGACGTCGTACGTCTGGCGGCCGAGCTCTGCCAGGTCGCGCATGCCCTGATCTGCCTGCAGGCGGGTGAGCGTCTCCAGGTGCACGCCTCCTACAGTGCCCCTGATGCTGTTAGCGTGTTGGACCCTGACGTGTCCGCCGATGCTGCAACGGCGGATGAACTGCTCATCGTCCCTGACCTGCACAAAGATCCGGGGCTGCAAAGCCGTCCGCGACTTACCAGCGGGGCAGTGGCCCGCTTCTACGCAGCCGTGCGCCTGCAGTCGGCTGATGGTAGGTTATGGGGCATCCTGTGCGTGCTGGATCCTGCACCGCGCCCAGTTGGCCTGACGAAGGCGCAGCAAGAGTGCCTGCGCAGCCTTGCCCGTCAGACGGTCACGCTACTTGAGATGCGGGCCGCTGCCCGCACGCACCGCGCACAGCGAATGTTGCACGAGCGCATCCTCGATAGTGCGACCGACTATGCGATCATTGCCATGGATCACGGCGGCCGGATCACGCGGTGGAATAGCGGGGCCGAGCGCATTCTGGGCTGGCGTGAGGTCGAGGTGTTGGGTGACCCAGCTCACCTGATCTTCACTCCTGAAGATCGGTCCATCGGCCGCCCGGAAACCGAAATGCATCTGGCCCTGACCCAGGGCAGCGCCCCGGACGAGCGCTGGCACCTGCGCAAGAATGGCGAGCGGTTCTGGGCCAACGGTGAGCTGATGCCGCTCAAAGCCGAGAACGGCACCGTGCAGGGCTTTCTCAAAATCCTGCGCGACCGCACTCAGCAGCGCAACGAGGCGGCCGAACGCAACGCCAGTGAGCTGCGCTTCCGCTCGCTCGTCGAGGTCAGCCCGCAGGTGGTCTGGTTCGGCGATGCCGCCGGCAACATCACCTACTGCAATCCAGTCTGGTACGAGTACACCAGCCTGACCCCTGGCGACACCCGTGGCGACGGGTGGGCCAACGCCATTCATCCCGACCACCGCGACCGGGTGCTTGGAATCTGGAGGCGCGCGGTTGAGACCGAGGGCTCCTACGAGGTCGAAATCCCGTTACGTCGCGCCAGTGATGGCCAGTACCGCTGGTTCCTCGCGCGGGGACGGCCCATACGCGACGCTGCTGGCATTCTGGAAAGCTGGATCGGTATCGCTCTCGACATCCACGATCGAAAGGAGGCTGAAGGCGCGCTGCGCGCCGCGCAAGAGCAGTTGCGCCTTGCCGTCGAGGCGACCGAGACGGGCGTGTTCGACTACGACCTCGTCGCGGACGAACTCAAGTGGGACAACCGTATTCGCTCTTTCTACGGCCTGGCGCCGAATGCCCACGTTGACCTGACCGTCCACCTGGCCCGTGTGCACCCAGACGACCACGATCGAGCAAACAAGGCGGTGGCCGCCGCCGTCGATCCGGACGGCGCCGGCATCTATGACATCACCTATCGCACGATCACCCCGGAGGACGGCACCGAGCGTTGGGTGTCCGCAAAGGGTCAAACCCTGTTTGAGGGCGGGCGACCAGTACGCCTCATCGGTACCGCACGCGATGTCACCCAAAGTCGGCGCGCCGAGCAGACTCTGCGCGAGACCGAGGAACGCTATCGCCTCGCGGGGCAAGCCACCAACGATGCGATCTGGGACTGGAACCTCGCCAGCAACCACGTGCTCTGGACCGAGGCGATGCGGGTGGCTCACGGCTACACGCCCGATGCGGTCGAGCCGACCGGCGACTGGTGGATCAGCCACATCCATCCTGACGACCGTGGGCGTATTGACGCCTCCATCCATGCCGTCATCGATGGGACTGGCACCACCTGGAGCAACGAGTACCGCTTCCTGCGTGCGGATGGCTCCTATGCCGACATCCTCGACCGCGGCTACGTCATCCGTAACGCGCAGGGGAAGGCAACCCGCATGATCGGGGCGATGCTGGACATCACTGAGCGTAAGCGGGCAGAAGAGCACCAGCGCCTCCTCACGGGCGAGTTGCAGCACCGGATCAAGAACACCCTGGCGATGGTCCAGGCGATTGCCAGCCAGACGCTACGTGGCGCCACAGACCTTGATGAGGTCCGCGAGGCGTTCGGCGCTCGCCTGATCTCGCTAGGTCGGGCGCACGACATTCTCACGCAGGCCAGCTGGACAGCCGCTCCAATCGCTGAGGTGATCGAAGGCGCCCTGTGTGTTCACCAACAGACCAGCGCCTCGCGTATCCGGATCAGTGGTCCGAACGTGCTGCTAGCGGCCAAGCCCGCGCTTGCGTTATCGCTGGCGATACATGAGCTGGCCACCAACGCTGCGAAATATGGCGCACTCTCGAACGAGGATGGCTTCGTGGACCTGCGCTGGCACGTAGTCCACGAGAGCGGGGGCTCCAAGTTTTGCTTGACCTGGACCGAGCAGGGCGGGCCGCCCATCCTGAGTCAGCCCGCACGGCGCGGCTTCGGCTCCCGCCTGATCGAGCGCAGCTTCACCGCCGAGGTCAACGGTGAGGTCAAGCTCACCTACGCCCCAACCGGCCTGATTTGTCGCTTGGAAGCGTCCCTTGCCTCCATGCAGGACGTGCATGTCGAAGATGTGGCTTAGCGGCAATCTTCTGTGAGAAGGAAGTTTTTGTATACAGCCAAGCTGAAACCCTCTGCCCGGTAGCCATCTTATTTTCACATGAGTTTAGATGCTGAACCTCCACCCGTTGTCGCGCTGGTTGCCGAAGATGAGTTCCTGCTCAGAATGGAAGCAGCCGATACCCTGGCCGATGCCGGATACAAAGTCCTGGAGGTGGCCAGCGCTGATGCGGCGTTGCGCTACCTCCAGGAGAAGGACGGCATCGATCTTCTGTTCACGGATGTGAACATGCCAGGTAAGCTCAATGGCTTTGACTTGGCTCGCGAAGTTGCTCTTCACTGGCCTGAGATCATGATTGTGGTGTGCTCGGGGGCAGCTAAGCCTGGTCCCGGGGACCTCCCTCCTAAAGCGCGCTTCATCGACAAACCCTACTCTGCCGGGCTGGTTGAGCAGGTGCTGCGTGAGCTGCAAGCGGTGGGAGGTTCCTTGAACTAGGAAACTTTCCCCGTCATGCACAGGATTTTTAACAGCTGAATTTATGGACCCCTCCTCAATCCCGCACGTTCTTACGGACACGCTGGCTGCAGCGAGGCTGCCAGCGACCAGATTGAATATTGCAAAGGGAATGGATTTACATGGCTACCAATCAGAAGACCTTGCAGGACGCGTTCTACGAGACGCTTAAGGACATCTACTACGCCGAGAAGCAGTCTGTGCGTGCACTCAAGAAAGCGGCCAAGTCCGCGCAGCATAAGGAACTCAAGCAGGCGTTTGAGATCCATGCCGAGGAGAGTGGCAACCAGATCGAGCGCCTGCAGCAGGTGTTCGAGATCATCGGCAAGCCGGCACGTGCCAAGACCTGCGAGGCGATGCAGGGTCTGACCTCCGAAATGGAGGAGGATCTGGAGGATTTCGGCGGTGGTCCGGCTGCCGATGCAGTGCTGGCCGGCTGCGCCCAGGCGGTCGAGCACTACGAGATCGCTCGCTATGGCACGCTGAAAACTTGGGCGTCACAGCTCGGCTACAAGGACGCAGCTAAGCTGCTGGACGAGACCCTGCAGGAAGAAAAGAAGACTGACGAGCTGCTTACCCAGATCGCCGAGCGTATCAACGTTGAGGGCATGGAAGGCGCTGAGGACGACGTCGGCGAGGAAGATGAAGACGACAATGACAAGGTTCAGACCAAGGGCAAAGGCCGCCGGAAATCCGCTTGACCTGAGAAGCAAACACTGGGGACGCTGTCAAACGTCCCTTCTTGCGTGGTGTGCTGACGGCGACCCGGCTGCTGCAAAGGTTGCAGCGGCCGGGTCGCCGGTGACTCCGGCCGAGCGAGCAGGCAGAACCGGAGTGACCTGCAGGAAAATAGGCGGCGGCTGCTAACGTCCAGGGTCACAATCCAATTAGTTTGACTAAGCGGGAGTCCGCTTTCCACCACTCACGGAATTTTGGGAAATCTGCCTTCCGGCAATCTGATTAGGTCGAATGTTCGACCTTGGTCGGGAGTGGAACAACCGCTTGTAGAAACTAGGCGTACGAAGCAGACGCGCGAGGCGACGCAAAGGGTGGTAGAAGACCCTGCTTTTATCGCGTTGGCGCTCTGTGCAGCACCCGATTCAGCCCAAGGGCCGCGAGCGTGCACAGGGCACCGGAGACGAGATAGGCGCCGACCGACCATAGGCCGAAGGTGCTCGCGAGCCAAAGGGCGACAAGTGGTGCGAAGCCGGCGCCGATGAACCAAGCGGCTGTCGCAGTCGTGCCCGCGCCCGTGTAGCGGTGCTTGGCCGAGAAGCTGGCGTTCAGCGCACCCGAAGACTGGCCGAAAGCGAGCCCGAGGAAGGCGAAGCCCAGCAGCACGTAGGTCCATTCGCCTGCGGGCCCCTTGTCGAGCAACCGCGGCGCGAAGCCACCATAGGCGCCGATCAGCACCGCGGAGAGCCCGAGCACGGTCCGCCCCCCGAGCCGATCCGCGAGGAGCCCAGACAGCGCCACGGTCGCGAGCCCGACACCGGCCCCGACCAGCTCGATCACTAGGAAGCGCAAGGATGCGTCGCCTCCGGCCAGCACCACCCATGACAGGGGAAACACCGTGACGAGGTGGAAGAGCGCGAAGCTCGCCAGGGGGGTGAACGCACCGAGGATTACCGTTCGTCCCTCTTCGCGCACGAGGTCCGATAGGCGGGACGGCTGCAACTCCCGGCTCTCGTAGAGTCGGGTGAATTCGGGCGTGGAGATCAGGCGCAGCCTCGCGAACAGCGCCACGACGTTGATGACGAAGGCTACGAAGAATGGGTAGCGCCAGCCCCAATCGAGGAAGTCCGCCGGCTTCAGCGTGGCGAGCAGGAACGCGAACAGGGCGCTCGCCACGAACATGCCGATCGGTGCGCCAAGCTGCGGGACCATCCTGAACCAGCCGCGCCGTTCCGCCGGCGCACTGAGCGACAGCAGCGCGGGCAGCCCGTCCCAGGTGCCGCCCTGTGCGAAACCCTGTCCGATCCTGAGGATCCCTAGGAGGATCGCGGCAAGACCGCCGACCTGCGCGTGGCCGGGCAGGAACGCCATGGCCGCCGTCGATCCTCCGAGCAGAAAGAGCGCCGCCGTGAGCTTCACGCCCCGCCCATGCCACCGGTCGACCCGCATGAAGACGAGGGCGCCGAAGGGCCGGGCGACGAAGGCCAGCGAGAAGATCGCAAACGAGTATAGTGTGCCGGTCAGCGCGTCTGCGTATGGAAAGACCAGTGACGGGAAGACTAGCACCGAAGCGATCGCGTAGACGAAGAAGTCGAAGAACTCTGACGAGCGTCCGATGATGACGCCGACCGCGATCTCGCCGGGCCGGATGCGGTGCTCGCGTGCGTTGACGAGCCGGGCATCGCGCTCCAACGGTTTCGAACTCGCGGGGCCGGCGCTCGTGACTGCCATCCGTTAGGTCTCCTTACGTCCGCGTCCCCGCGTGGGTTCGGACCGCGTGCCTCACCGGCGATCGGTTCCACGACGGCCATAACGGCGAGCGAACCGAGGGGATTTGACCGCGGTCAAAGTCGACGGGGGTCCGCGCCGGCTATCCCAGCGGCCATGTTCGACCCAGCATTCAGTCCTTTGAGACGGGCCTTCGCCCTCGCGCTCCCGCTGCTCCTGCTCGGTGGCTGCGACGCGGTGGTGATGAGTCCCACCGGAGACGTTGCGCTGCAACAACGCAACCTCATCCTATTTTCGGTTGCGGTTATGCTGCTCATCATCGTGCCGGTGATGGTGCTTACCGTGCTGTTCGCCTGGCGCTACAGGCGGGGCAACGCGAATAAGGTCTACGAACCCGATTTCGATCACTCGACCACGCTCGAACTGGTGATCTGGTCGTGTCCGCTGCTCATCATCATTGCGCTGAGCGCAGTGACCTGGACGAGCACGCATCTGCTCGACCCGTTCCGGCCGCTGGAGCGCCTCGCACCGGGCGTACCCGTTCCCTCGGACATGAAGCCGCTGACCGTCGAGGTTATCGCCCTCGATTGGAAATGGCTGTTTATCTATCCCGATCTCGGAATCGCCACTGTGAACGAGCTCGCCTTGCCCGTGAACGTGCCGGTCCGTTTCGCGATTACTTCGAGCGACCAGTTCAACACGTTCTACGCACCGACGCTCGCCGGCATGATCTACGCCATGCCGACCATGCGCTCGGAGCTGAATGCCGTGCTCAACAAGCCCGGCGACAGCTGGGGCTACTCGGGCAACTACAGCGGCCGTGGCTATTCCGACATGCGGTTCAAGCTGCGCGGCATCGAGGCGGCCGATTTCGACCGTTGGGTGGCGGAGGTGAAGGCCGCCGGCGGCATCCTCGCGCTGTCGAATCTCGTGGAGCTGGTCAAACCGAGCGAACGGGTACCGGTGATGCGCTTCGCCTCTGTCGAGCAAGGGCTTTTCGACCGTACGCTCAACCGCTGCGTCGAACCGGGCAAGCCCTGCATGGTCGACCTCATGCGCCGCGACATGGAGACGGATCGAGGTCACGCACACGCGCATGGGGTGCCGGAGATGCCCCCTGGACGCTCGGCGGAGCCGCTCATCGGCGGCAAGCCCAAGCCCGCCCTGGAAAAGGTGCCCGAGGAGAAGGGCTCCGGCCCGAACGTCACAGCGCCCGCGCAGCTCGATCCCCGCGGCGCGCTCGAGCCGGGCAGCGCGCACAACCGCGACCATCAGTAATCCGCTCACGCGCCGTCCATCCCTCCTGCCGGCCCGCCATTCGGCGCGGGATCGCCCTTCCCCATCGGGACCGTCATGACCGACATCCATCTCAAGACGATCTTTGGCCGTTTGACCTGGGAATCCTTCCCGATCCACGAGCCGATCCTGTTCGGCACCTTCGTCGTCGTCCTGCTGCTCGGGCTCGCCATCGTCGGCGCGGTGACTTGGTATCGGCTCTGGGGCTATCTCTGGCATGAGTGGTTCACGAGCGTCGATCACAAGAAGATCGGCATCATGTACGTGATCCTCGGCATCATCATGCTGCTGCGGGGATTTGCCGACGCGCTGATGATGCGCGCGCAGCAGGCGATCGCCTTCGGTGCGAACGAGGGCTACCTGCCCGCCCACCACTACGATCAGATCTTCACCGCCCACGGGACGATCATGATCTTCTTCGTGGCGATCCCGCTGGTGGTGGGCATCATCAACTTCGTGATGCCGCTCCAGATCGGCGCGCGCGACGTCGCCTTCCCGTTCCTGAACAACTTGAGTTTCTGGCTCACCGCCGCGGGCGCGGTCCTCACCATGGTCTCGCTGTTCGTGGGCGAGTTCGCCCGCACGGGCTGGCTATCATATGCGCCGCTTGCCGGACTTGCCTATAGCCCCGACACCGGCGTCGACTACTACCTGTGGTCCTTGCAGATCGCGGGCGTGGGCACGACGCTGTCAGCGATCAACATGGTCGCGACCATCATCAAGATGCGCGCGCCCGGCATGACCATGATGAAGCTGCCGGTGTTTTGCTGGACCGCGCTCTGCTCGAACGTGCTGGCGATCGCGATCTTTCCCGCGCTCACCGCCGCCTTCTTCCTGCTGATGCTCGACCGCTACGTCGGCACGAACTTCTTCACCAACGATCTCGGTGGCGCACCAATGATGTACTGGAACATGGTCTGGATCTGGGGTCATCCGGAAGTCTACGTTCTCGTCCTGCCTGCGTTCGGCATCTACTCTGAGATCACTTCGACCTTCACCGGCAAGCGCCTGTTCGGTTACTCGTCGATGGTCTACGCCACCGTCGTCATCACGATCCTGTCCTATCTCGTTTGGCTGCATCACTTCTTCACGATGGGCGCCGGACCTGCCGTGAACTCGTTCTTCGGCATCGCTACGATGGTGATCTCGATCCCGACTGGCGCCAAGATCTTCAACTGGCTGTTCACGATGTACCGCGGTGATATCCGCTTCGAGCTACCAATGATGTGGGTCGTGGCGTTCATGCTGACTTTCGTCGTCGGCGGCATGACCGGGGTGCTGCTCGCCATTCCGCCGGCCGACTTCGTGCTCCACAATTCGCTGTTCCTCGTGGCGCACTTCCACAACGTGATCATCGGCGGCGTCGTGTTCGGCCTGTTTGCCGGCATGGTCTACTGGTTCCCCAAGGCCTTCGGCTTCAAGCTCGACCCGTTCTGGGGCAAGGTCGGGTTCTGGGGCTGGGTCGTCGGCTACTGGGTCGCCTGGACGCCGATCTATGTGGTCGGCCTGATGGGCACCGCGCGCCGCGTCCGTCATTTCGACGATCCGAACTTCCAGCCCTACTTTGTCATCGCGGCCATAGGCGCGCTCATCATCCTGGTCGGCATCCTTGGCTTCGTGATGAGCATCGTCATGGGTTTCGTGAACCGCACCGCGTTGCGCGACGTTACGGGCGACCCCTGGGACGGCCGCACGCTCGAATGGTCGACCGCCTCGCCGCCGCCGGCCTACAACTTCGCCTTCCTGCCGGTCGTGCACGACCTGGACGCCTGGTACGACATGAAGAGCCGCGGCTACGCCCGGCCTACGGGCGACTTCCGCCCGATCCACATGCCGCGTAACACCGGCACGGGTGTGATCCTCGCCGGCCTGTCGCTCAGCCTCGGCTTCGGCATGGTCTGGTACATCTGGTGGCTCGCCGCCTTGAGCTCCCTCGCCCTGCTCGCAGTGGCGGTTGGGCACACCTTCGACTTCGCGCGCGACACTTTCATCCCGGCCGACGTGGTGGCGGCGACCGAAGTCAAGCGCCGGACGCTGCTCGGCCAGGGGGGCTGATATGACCGATCGCACATGGGACGCGGGTGAACCCGAGATTGCCTGGCACGAGACCGGGGCGGAGGGGCACGAACACGGCGGGGGCGCCACGGTCCTGGGCTTCTGGATCTACCTGATGAGCGACGCGCTCATCTTCGCTTCGCTATTTGCGATGTACGGCGTAGTGAGTACGGGCTACGCCGGCGGGCCTGGTCCGCGCCAGCTCTTCGACCTACCTCTGGTCGCCCTCAACACCGCGCTCCTGCTCGTCTCCTCAATCACCTTTGGGCAGGCCATCCCCCATATGGAGGCGGGAAGGGTCGGTCCGACGCAGGCTTGGCTTGCGGTGACTGGCCTCCTCGGCGCGGCCTTCGTCGGCGTCGAACTCTATGAGTTCTCGCACCTGATCGCGGAGGGGGCGGGCCCGCAACGCAGCGCCTTCCTGTCGGCTTTCTTCACCCTGGTCGGCACGCACGGTGCGCACGTCACCGTCGGACTGATCTGGATCGCGACGATGCTAGTCCAGCTCAGCCAGCACGGACTCAGCGGCGAGATGAGACGTCGGATCATCTGCCTGTCGATGTTCTGGCACTTCCTCGACATCATCTGGATCGGCGTCTTTACCTTCGTCTACCTTCATGGAGTGATTCGGTGAGCTTGCATTCCACCCCCTCCGTGCACGGCGCCTCAGGTGACGCGCGAGGAGACGCGCACGGGCACGGGAGCCGTCGCGGTTACCGCATCGGCGTCGCGCTCTCGATCGGGCTGACGGTCGTGCCGTTCTGGCTCGTGATGTCGCAGGCGCTGTCCGATGCGAGGGTGACGGCAGCGATCATCTTCGCCCTCGCACTGATCCAGATCGTCGTCCACGTGGTCAGCTTCCTCCATCTCGACACGCGCTCTGAGGGCGGCTGGACGCTGCTCGCCTTCCTCTTCACGGCAGTGATCGTGGTGCTGACGATCGGCGGGTCGATCTGGGTCATGTACCATCTCAACGTGAACATGATGCCGACGCCGGACGCCGCGGCGGCGCCAATGCACTGACCACGCCAGGGCCGGATGCAGAGGGTACCTCGGCTTCCCCTCCGTCGGGTGCCGATGCGGCCCGGAAGAGTCTCACAGCCGGGATCGTCTAATGGGATCGCCTCGACTTCTCGCCCCCCTCGCGGATCATTCCGGCCTCGTCGCCGAGGCGGAACTCCATCGCCTCATGGCGCGGCACGCGCACTCGGCTGGCCTATGCGACCACCTCGAAGCCTGCGCGGACGGGCTCCCCACCTGGCCGATCGCGGATGAGGCCGAGCGACTCCGCTCTGCCTTGAACGAATTCATCGGACAGGACGGACCGAGCACCGCCGACCTTGCCGGGATGCTCGGACCTGGCGTTCCCGACGTCCTGACTGATAGCCGACCCAGCGTTGCGCTGCGAAGCTCCAAAATTCCGCACTGGTGAAACCTAGAGTAGGCGTGGCCGCCCTTTCACGACGGCGGCCAAGTTCGTTCTAATGGGACGAATCAGATCGTCACCTGCCGGAGCAGCAACCCCGACGGACGCGTGAGGAGGTTCCCATGTGTCTCACGTTGATGCAGTTGGTAGCGCGGCCTTGGCTAGGCCGGCGCTTTCTCCGCCTGGTACCGTAGCCACACCATTCCGCCTTCGAGCGTCTCGGCGGACATGTGCCGGAGGGCCTGCCCGGCACCGGGCCGCTCTTCGGCCTGGCCCTGGTATCCGAAGATGCTCTCGACGCCGGCGAGGCCGTCGGCCGCCGGGTGGATGAGCACGTTGATCTCGTCGATTAGGCCCGCCTTCAGGAGGGCACCGTTGATGGCCGCGCCCCCTTCCAGCAGGAGAGCCTCGACGCCGAAGGTCTCGCCCAACGCGTCCATGGCATTGGCGAGGTCGCGGCCATCGGGATTGGCCAACAAATAGGATACGCCGTCCTCGCGCAGTTCCGCGAGATACCCGTCGGACACCGCCTCGGACAGAACCGCGACGGCATGGTCGCCGACGTGGTTGTCCTGCCCGTAGTGAACGCGCCCCTCCGGGTCGATGGCGATTGCGAGGTCGCGGTCCTTTTGGTCTCCGACGAACGGCTCGCGCGAGGAGACGCCCGGCCCAGTCACCTGCCGCGGCTTGCCCTTGGAGACCTCCTGCATGGTCACGCGCCCGCACATCCATCCCTGGGCGCCGAAGTGGGCCGCGACCTCGTCGTAGTGCTGCCGGAGCCGCGCCTTATCCACGCCCGATGCCGGGACGGTGAAGCGGCTGGGATGCAGCCGCCCGTTGATTGAGCTCACCATGTGGCAGATGACCTTCGGTCCCATCGGGTCGCGGTTTCCTTTTCGGTCAGTGGACGCGGGTGGCTCACTCGCCCCGGTATTGCGCGTCCGTGACGTGCTCCATCTAATCGACGACTTTGCCGTCGAGCGCCTCCGCGATGTCGACGTGGCTCATGCCGGCTGTGGCCGAGGCGCCGTGCCAGTGCTTTACGCCGGGCGGGATGCGCACCACCTCGCCGGGCCGGATCTCCTGAACCTGGCCGTCCCACTGTTGCAACCGGCCGGCCTCGGCCGTGACGATCAGGGTCTGGCCGAGCGGGTGCGTGTGCCAGGCCGTTCGCGCGCCCGGCTCGAAGGTGACGAGCCCGCCCGACATCAGTGACGGCGGCATCTCCTTCAGAAGCGGGTCGACGCGCACGGAGCCGGTGAACCACTCCGGCGAGCCCTTGGCCGAGGGCTGGGAGCCGCTCCTTTGAACCGTAACCGCCGCGTCCGACGCTCCGGCGGCGGAGGGTTGAACGGTCCCGCCGGCCATCACGCCGGCGAGCACGAGTGACACGAAGCCGACAAAGATGCGCATCTCGGTCGCTCCGCGGTTCACGCGGCGTCGGGCAGCCGAGGGCCGATCCCTGCTCATCGACGGCCTGTGCCGTCGAGCGGCGTGACTCACGCCGCCACGGCCCGCCTCCTGAGCCCGCGCGCATCGACTATCGTGACAGTCCGGGCGCCAGACAGGACGATCACCCCAGCGCCCTTCAGTTTTGTCAGTTGCCGGCTCACCGTTTCGATCGTCATTCCTAGCACGTCCGCCATGTGGCCGCGCGTCATAGGAAGTTCGAACGTCACCGGCTCTTCCAGGCCCGGCCGGCCCGCGGACGTCCCCGCTCTCACGGCCATGTCGAGCAGGAGCTCGGCCACCTTCTCTCCGGCGGAAAGGCGTGCCAGCGTCAGCATGCGCGCGCGGGCTTCGCTCAACGCCTTGAGTGTGCGCTGGAGCAGGAGGTTCCCCATCCGCGCGTGCTGCTCCAGGAAGCGCTCGAACGGGCGTCGCGGGAACGTGCACAGCTCCGCGTCGGTCAGCGCCGTGATGGTGAAGCCGATCTCCGCCGCATAGGGCTCGCCGACGAAGTCCGCCGGGTACGACAGGCCGACGATCTGCTCGCGTCCGTCGGCCGTCGCTGCGACGGCCTTCAGAACACCCGACAGGAGGTTGGCGCAGATCCGGCTGTCTTCACCCGCCCACATCACGGTCTCACCCGCCGCCACGCGGCGCCGCTGGCAGAGGCCAGTCAGGACAAGGCGCTCCTGGTCATTGAGGCAGCGGCATAGCGCACGGTCACGGACGGGGCAGCCCGCGCAGACATCAATCGACACTGGTCCGGTCCTTAAGTCACTGGCGCGGGCTTCCGCTTCGTGCGCGGAGCGCGCGACGCGCTTCATCGGTGGGCGGGGCAAGGCATGGCGCCTGCGCCGGTGCTCGCCGCATCGAGGCGAGCGCTCGGGTCGGGCCGACGGAGAACTCACGACGGGCCGGGCTTCGGCGAGGAAGGCCGGTACGCGCGCGTGGAGGCATTGGGATCTCCGGGATCGACGCCTTCCAGCTGATCCCGCCGACGCTCTGCCTCCTTGATTCAGATCAAGGCGGATGTGTCTCGTACCCGAGGCCCTGCGCCCGTAGGGCGGCTTACTACCCGGCGAGACGCTTGAGCCGGCCCAGGTCGAGCAGGCGGACACCGCCGGGCACGATTAGGATGACCTTCTCGCGGTCGAAGCGCGACAACGTGCGGCTCACCGTCTCGATCGTGAGGCCGAGGTGGTCGGCGATGTCTTGCCGCCCCATCGGCAGTTCCAGCGTCACCGAGGTCAGACCGATCCGGGCGTAGCGCTCGCGCAGGCCGAGCAGGAAGCTCGCGACCTTCTCCTCGGCTCCGCGGCGGCCGAGCAGCATCATCTGGTCCTGCGCGAGGCCGAGTTCGTAGCCCGCTCGCTCATGCAGGCGCTGCAGCAGGTGGGGCTTTCGCGTCACGAGATCCAGGAACGCCCGCCGCTCGAAGCGACAGACGGCAACAGGCGACAACGCCTCGGCGGTCACCGTCTGCCGCTCCGGCAGCGCGAGGCCGAGGAAATCCCCAATGAGGGCGAAGCCCATGACGTGGCGGCGCCCGTCCGGCAGCAGGCGCGAGAGGCGCACCGCCCCTTCAGTGATGTTGAAGACGGCGATCGCCTCTTCGTCCTGCGAAAAGAGGGTTTGGCGCGCATCAAACGCAACGTGCCGGCTGAGCCCTTCGAGTTCATCGAGTTCGTCGCCGGTGAGTGCAGCGCAGACGCTGACAAGGCGGACCCTGCACTCGGCGCAGCCCCCCTCGGTCCGGCCGTGCCGGCACGGGTGCTGGTCTGGCGCGCAAGTCTCGCTCGGCATCAGGCAGCCCCCGGGTTTCCTCATGGAAACGCGAGCTTACCCGATCCTCGACCGGAACGCCTACCTGCCGCCCGTCACCATTCCTATGCGGCTTCCCCGCGCTGGGCACCGCGAGCACCTTTGTCCCGCGACGGTCGCCTCCCGCCGTCACCGGGCTGCTACGCGGTGGACTGCGCCAAAGCCACGAACTCGCAGGCCTTCTTTTTGCGCCCAAGGGGCCGTCTGGCAGGCCAAGCGTCCATGCTATGTCCCGCGCCGTTGTGCTGACGACCGCCCCCGCGATCTGGCGTGACAGGCAGGTCGGGACGGCGCAGTCTGAACATCTCCGCTGCACCCCGGCTTGCCATGCACGTTGCAGCATGGCTGTATGCGCAAGCCGCATTGTCTTTAGCGCCTGACCTGATCCTACAACACTGCAACAAGACGTCTGACAGCTTGAGCGTTCGCGCTCTAGGCGCGTAGGAACTGCCTTTGTGCACATTTAGACAATTTTCAATTTGATTGTACCCGAAGCGGCTTCAGTGTAAAACCGCGCACAATGAAAGAACGGTGTGTGTCTGGGGCCGTGCCGAATTCCTTTACCCCCGAGGAGCTTGAGTCTGAAAACGCACATCTCGATCGTCGTGGCCGCCGGCCGCGCCCAGCCGGGTCCCAAGGATCTACGGGAGAGTGCTCGGTTCGTCGGCGAGTCGTTCAGTGCTAAGGTAGTCTTTCATCACCTCAAGCAGGTGGTGCCGGACGAACATAAGCTCGAACCGTTCAGAGCCTAACCGTCAAAGTTGGCCATGTCTGGTTCTGCACGCAGTACAGGACCGGCCAGAACCAAGTGACGCAGGCTTTTTCTTGCGTCTTGGTCAAATGTTGGCAATTTACGCTTGATCAGCATTTTAGGTAGCAATGGATGATCAACGCACGTAAGCGGTTTGTGGATGCGATAATTGCCGAGATCGTTGAGCAGGAAGGCATGGCCCGGGAGCTGGCTGAGTTTGCCGACCTGATGGAAGGAGACGGTCACCATGCGACGGCAGAGACGCTATGGGGTATGAGTCGTCGCCGCCGGGTCAAAGGCATCGAGCTACGCGGCAACCTAGCAGCTCTCGCAATCGCCGACCACGAAGCCACCGAGGGCGGCGATTAGTGTCTTCGCCTGATGTGACTGACTCGTCGCATCACGCGTGAGAGCGGATCAGCAGGAAATTAATGCGTAAAAAAACGACGATTTTTTAGCCACTTAAAGCTGCAAGGATTGCGTGTAAGGAAATCAAAGCGGACTCCAGCGATCTTCTGCCTGCCTCTCTGCTGGCTTGCTCGCAATGTGAGCGACTCTTAGAGCCGGGGAATTCGAATGTGAAGGAAGTCAGCAGGCAAATAGGGTCTCAATCAGCGATCCGGACGCATATTTTGGATTTTAATATAGAAATTCAATATATGAAAATTACGAATTAATTTGGATTTCGAGGCCTTTTACAACGCGTCGGAGTGAATCTCTGTTATCAACCAGTCGCGAAATGAAATAATGGTCGCGTCTTGCACGTCCTGAGGACGGCAAACCACATAGTAGGCCAATGCACAATCCATGATGGGACCGAATGGGCAGACCAGCCGGCCATCCTCCAGATCCTGCTCAACGAGTGTGGTGCGCCCCAGGGCCACGCCGTTGCCGGTCATCGCCATGCGGTAGGCCGCAGCGGAGTCGTTGATGCGAAGGCCACGCTCGCTATCGGACACATCGAGCCCAGCCGCCAGATGCCAGTCACGCCATGTCCGGAAGGCCGACGTCGAGGCCATCGACGTGTCATGGATGAGCGGGTGATGCTGCAGATCGTCGGGCGTCCGCAGTGCGGGAGCCCCCTCCAGCAGCGCCGGGCTGCACACTGGGAAGAACGCGTCGCGAGCAAAGGGAAAGGCCACCAGGCCTGGCCATACGCCGGCTCCATAGCGAATGCCCACGTCGACGGACTGGCTCGCAAAATCGACGAGCGCCGTGCTCGTATCGATCAGCAGCTCACAGTCGGGGTGTTGCTGGTTGAACGCGTCGAGGCGGTGAAGAAGCCACTTGTCGGCGAACGCACTCGGCACAGTGACGGACAGGACCCGACGCTTCCGAGCCGATCGCAACCTGTCCATGGCTGCGGACAGGCTGGCGAACCCGGATCGCAGGTCGGGGATCACGGCCTTCGCGGCCTCGGTGACGACCAGTCGCGCTGGCCCCGATTGGGCGCGGTGAAACAGCTCGACGCCGAGGCTCTCCTCGAGGCGCCTAACGAGCTGGCCAACGGCGGCTGGCGTGACGTTCAGCTCCTGCGCTGCGAGCGCGAAGCTCTGATGGCGGGCGGCCGCTTCGACCGCGCGCAGCGCGTTGAGGTGGTCAGGGGCTCTCATGCGCTAAACATTATCTATATCGGCGGACGAGATCATCCCGTTTGTGGCGCCCCGCTGCCGCCTCCATAGTCGCCCTCACGGATCGCGCGCTCCGACTTTCCCGAGTTTTCGAAAGTCAGGAGAAGACCCATGAAGCTCAACAACAAGATCGCCCTCGTTACGGGCGGTACATCCGGCATTGGTCTTGCCGCGGTCACGCTGTTTCGGCGCGAGGGAGCCAAGGTCGTCGTGATCGGAACCGATCGGGAGCGATTGAAGCAGGTCGAGACGCAGCTGGGGGAGGACGGCCTCGCCATGGCTGCCAACCTGCGCCGTCCTGGCGAGATCGATCGTGTGATCGAGGCGGTGCAGGATCGCTACGGCCGCGTCGACGTGCTGTTCGCCAATGCGGGCCTGGGCCGAGCCGCTCCCCTGGAGGCGGTCACGGAAGCCGATCTCGATGAACAATTCGAGGTCAACTTCAAGGGCCTGTTCCTCACCATCCAGAAGGCGGTGCCGCTGATCGCCAGAGGCGGCAGCATCGTGCTGACCACCTCCTTCCTGAACACGAAGGGCACACCGGGCCTGTCGATCCTGTCCGCCACCAAAGCAGCGGTGCGCTCGCTGGCTCGCACGCTCGGCGCCGAGCTGGCGCCGCGCGGCATCCGGATCAACGCCGTCAGCCCCGGCCCGATCAGCACGCCCTTTGCCAGCAAGATGGGCTTGAGTGAGCAGGAGCTGAAGGCCTTCGCCGAAGGGGTCGAGGGGCAGGTGCCGCTACAGCGCTTCGGTGAAGCAGACGAAGTGGCGCGGGCCGCTCTGTTCCTCGCCAGTGAAGACAGCTCCTACGTGACTGGCATAGAGATCGTGGTCGACGGCGGCTTGTCCCAGTTCTAAATCTTCTCTGCCAAATAGAGATCTGCTCCTGGCGAGCTCGTGCTCGCCAGAGCATCCGATGTCAACAAAACGACCGTTTCCCTCACAACGCCGAACGAGGACGGCCAATGCGGTCAATCCGAGAGCCCGACAAGCTGACTCTTGTTAGGATAGCGTGTCGGGAAATCAAATGTCAGAAATTCCCCCGTAAGCAGACATTCCTGACACAGCGCGCGCGGGACCGCTTTGGGTCAGCAGCGTGGATTGGAAGCACGGGCAAATGACGTTCAAGGGGATCGGAAGCAACCGTCCGCACGGTCAAGCTGCTTAAGTTTCGACCTTGTGCGTCGACAACATCGGCAGCCTGCAGGCCCTGCACGACGGAAAGCCTTGCGCGACGGAGTTCGCGAGCACTCGGAGAAGCTGTCCACGCATGGCGACAACTCGGCAGGCCGGTCGGCGGCGCTTTTCGGGATCCCGCACCTCGGGGCCCTGCTGTCGTCGGGCGACATCGGCGGCTTGGCCTATCAGGTCCGCGGCGGCGTTCCGATCTCGTTCGACGGTGGGCGGACGTGGACCAACGCGGTCGTCTGGTCGAGCCAGTTCAATGGCTCCGCACCGATCCGCACGAACCCGGACCTCGCGGGGTTCAGGAGCGCGGTGCTCCTGTTCCTCGTCTGAGGGGCCGTACGTGATGTACGTCACGTGTCGAACACCTGCATGGACCAGGCTTTGCCCACCTACGCGGCCACCGCCCGGGTCAGGACCCCGTAGAAATCCCACCTTGCCTCGTAGTGCGTCTCCTCGATGATTAAGGCGAGGACTTCCAGGCGCCATCCCGGGGCCCTGCGCACGAGCGCGGGCGGCTGCCCGGGCTTGAGCGTCACCCACGCGACGTCGGGCTCCTGCAGGGCGGAGGCGACGAAGCCCCGCGGCAGGCTGCCGAAGCGATCGCGGGGGGCCGCGGGCCCGGCACGAGGGGCCCGAGGCGCGTCGTGCGGCGTCCCCGGCGCGCCGGACGCCGCCCGTGATCTCCACGTCGAGGAACGCGGCCGCCTCGTCCGTGACGAACACGAGCGCCGAGGGCGTCCCCTCGTCCGTGCGGCGGGTGGCCTTGTAGACGCGGACGCTGTCCAGGGCGAAGGGCGTGGGCTCGTCGAACACCCCGGGCATCGACTGCACGAGGGCCCGCTGCCCGGCCTCGGCTGCCCCGTTGAGGACGCCGATCGTGCCGTCCGTGAAGGGCCCCTCCACGTACGAATCGGCATCGCGTTTGAAGGCAGCGCGGTCGATGGTGACGTCGATCTTGAGCATGGCGCGAGCCTCGGCCTCGACCCTGCAACCACCAACCCCGGCGTGAGGCTGAGTTCGAGTTTCGCGTTTCAAAGCCTAGGAGTAACGGGGGGAGCAAGAGCGCGAGGCTGAAAGTTCAGCCGTGATGGGATGCTTGTATCGAGGGGTGGCGTGAAGGCGCTGGGATGGTCGGTGGAGTGATGTGGAGTGCAGGTGGAGTTGATGTGCACTCGGGATGAGTGCAGCGGGCAAGGCACAAGGGGCCAGGGGAGATTTAACCGTCGATTGTGGAAAAGCTGCCGAGATTCTTGCGGCGGGACGCCGGCCAGGCACATCTTGGAGGCACACCACGCCACCCCGGAGGCCCCCATGTCGAACCCCGCAGCCCACTTGGCCTCCAACGTCGCCATGCGCGGGGCCACCGTGTTCTCGGCCCTCCAGCTGTCGATCGCCTCCTATCGGGAAGCCGAGGCCCGCCGCCGTCGGGACGGGATCTGCGCGGTCGCGGATCTCCAGATCCGCTTGGAGGAGAGCCGGGCGATCGAAGCGGAGGCTGTCGACGCCGCGGCCGCATTGGACGCGGAGAACGCCCGCTTGCGCCGAGATCTGGCCGCGGCCCGGGCTCACGCAGCTCAGATGGAAGCGACGATCGTTTCCTACGCGGAGCGCAACGGGCTGATCTGAGCGTAGGGTGTCTCCACAAATCAAAGGGCCCGCCGGGGGATGCCGGCGGGCCCTTCTCGTTTGGATTGCTGCCCGGCTCAGCGGGCGTAGGCGCCGAGATCCACGTCCTCCAGCCCGGCGCAGTGGCGCCCAGGTCCCGGGGTCTCTTCGACGGCGCGGGGCAGCGCGGCGGCGGCGGCGGGCTGCACCCGCATCGAGGCCAGGGCCTGCCGCAAGCGAGCCTGGTGATCGGTCGACCGAGGGCACCGGGGGACACCCGGGATGAGGTCGGCGTCCGTGCGGGCCGCGAGGTGGCGCTCGACCTGCTCGGGCGAGGCCGTCACCAGGCGCACCTGCTGGTGGACGTCCAGCGTCTCAAGCCAGCCAGCTAGATGCGCCGGCAACGGGGCCTTCTCGCGCAGGGCAGCGAGCTTCTTGCCCGACAGGTCGGCACACGTCCCGGCGTGCTTCTGCAGGAGGCGATGCACCGGCAGGTCAGCGAGGGTGACACTGGGCGCGGCGACCGAGTAGGCCGGGGCCGAGGACTGCGTGCGGGCGGTGTCGGCCGCTGCGACCTGGGCGGCCAGCTGCGACGGGCTCGCAGGCCGCTGCGGAAGGAGGCCACAGAGGACCCGGCCGACGAAGCCGGCCGCGCCGACCGCCGCCCCGCCGGCGGTCCGGGCGAGTGCCAGCCTTGGCTTGCCGATCGTCGCGTCCAGGCCGCGGCCGACGCCCTCGTCCACCGTGCGGAACCCCTTCCACGCCGCGCGGATGTCAGCCGAGATCAAGTCGGCTCCCTCGTCGACAATGCCGAACAGGCGGCGGATAGCCTTCATGATCATCTTCGCGATTGCCATCAGAAGCGCCATGAGCGCCCGAGCCGCCTTCATCCTTTCAGCGATCTTGTCCATCGATGATCTCCGTATTCTTTGGGGTTGATACTCAGAAGCGGGGGCGGTGGCTCATCGCGTAGCCGGCGTCTTCCAGGATCTGTGCGAGCTCGCTCACACGGGACGGCCCGCCCCCCTTGCCGCCCTTGCCGCTGGCGCCGGCGCCACGCCCGTCGCGCTGCGGCAGAGGCGGCACGGCGGGCAGCCTGAAGGGGCCAAGAGACGTTGAGCCCGCAAGACCGGCGTCGATATGCTTCTGAAGAGCCTGGCTGTTCGATCCGATTACGTCCAGCAGCTGCTGCGTTGAGAGGCTGTCGATCCAGTTCTTCAGCACTGGCGGCAGCGGGCTGATCTTGCTTCGGTCCTCGTGATAAAAGATGACCTTGCGCGCGTGCTCGGCGACGAGCTCGGCGAGAGGGCACGGCACAGCCGCCTTGATCGGCGCCGGCCTTGGGCTCGGCGCTGCCTGGACGACGGCCACCGTCGCCGCAGTCGGGCGGGCTCCCATGCCGATGATCCTCGCCAAGATCGCAAATGCCGACTTCATCTGTCCGCCCCCGTTAGTTAATGGAAGCCGGTTCCATCCCGGCCTCTTCACAAGCAAACTCTTAGACTTTGCAAACCTCAACTTCGCCTAGAGAGCGAGGGCCGGTTCGGGGGTCCATTCGGGCTCCTCAAAGAGCGCGAGACGCTGCGAATCGGTCAGCTGTTTTCTATGCACGTGTAGGATCGCGAGGGCGTGCGCGGCCGCCCCCTGATCGAGCGAAGCTCGCTCGGACAGGGCGTGGCCCGACCAGCACGTAGCCTGGCTCCACCCGGAGCTATTGCGGTCCGACGCCCAGTCCAGATCGAGGGCGGATAGGTGCCGGCAGGCCTGGAGAGCCGCCGCCTGGACCACGGGATCAGCGGCGCGCTCGTACCAGTGAGGGAGCGCCAGCGCGCCCAGGCGGGAGACCGCGCGGGTCGAGTTGCCCACTGCGGTCGTGACGAGGTTGGAGGCGCGCTCGCAGTCCCACTCGCGCCAGGCGTCGCTCGCGAGGAGCGCCTCCGCCTCGGAGAGCTGCCGCCGCAGCTGCCATGCACGAGATCCCACGATCGCCGCGAGATCCCGGCGAATCGGTATCGCGCGCGCGGCGCATCTTGCGACCTCTGCGGCGACGCGCTCTGCCTCGCGCCGGGCCCGCTCGGCGCTCTCGGCTGCCACCGCGGCGAGCGCGGCCTCGACGGCCTGGCGCGCCGGCTCGGCGGAGGCGGGCTCGGGGAGCTGCCAGAAGCATGGGACTAGGCGCTGATCGGCCAGGCGGGTCCACGAATAGCCGCAGGCCTCCAGCTCGGGCTTGGCGCGCTTCCTGGCGGCGGAGAACGCGCTCGCGTCTCCCTCGGCTGTCCACAGGTTCATTTGATGCCCGTAGCGGCGCCCGAGGCCATGGCCGGTCCACGTCAGGCCCAGGGAAAGCGGCGGGGTCTCGTAAAACTTGCTCACAGGGCGGCTTCAGCGCCCAGGGATTTCAGGGTGTCGGTTTCGCAGAGCGCGGGTGTTGTCACTGTTACAAACAGTTGTCGTCACCGATAACCAGCCGTCAAAACTTTACAGAAAATCTGTAACGTTTCGGATGCCTTCGGCATTCTGCGTATGTGCGTATCCGAGCACTTGCAAATGCGGACTTCAAGGGTAATCTATGGCCTCAACAGCCAACGAATGGGGATCCGATGAGCGGAGGAGTTCTGCCTATGCGCGCGGCCACGCCGCGCTTCGTCACGGAGGAGGACGCTGTGGCGCTGCTGCGAGAGCGCGTGGCCGCCGCTGGCACGCAGCGCGCGTTCGCGGCGGCGGCGGGTGTCAACGCGTCTGACCTCGGTCAAGTGCTCGGCGGTCGGAAGGCGCCGTCCCGGACCTTGCTGGCCGCGGTGGGCGTGCGGAAGGCCCTCGTGCTGGAGGATCGCGCCTGTGGTTGAGGATCCGAGGACCACTACTCACGACGATCAGGAGAGTAAGCAGAAGGAGATCGAGCAATCGTTCGATCTCGGCTTCGCGCATGGAGGTTTTGGGGCTCAGACCTGGCCAGCCTGGAATGCCTACGTGAACCGGGACATCCTCGACTTATTCGACGAGGAAGACTGGATAGATCACAGGGATGTTTTGGTTCCACACTTCGAGAGGGTCCGGCAGTCCGCGAAAATGATGCGGTATCCGATTACGGCCGCCAGGAAACTCGGAGAGCTACTTCACCATGCCGTCCGGCTCGGCCTTGTCGTCGAGAATCCGAATGGGCCCCAAGGTCGCGGATGGCGGCTCGTACACCGCGATCCATACTGGATCGTCGATGGGAAGGGCTTCGGCAAGTTTGCGCGTCAGATCCGTGGCCTCCCACCGACGCAACAGATCGTCGAGGACATGTATCAGGCACGGCTGGCGAAGTTGAACGCAACTCTCAATCGCAAGGCTCGCGACAAGGCGGACGATCGGATCACAGCTCTGGTCGCTGCGATACTGGAGGCGGATCCCGACGCGGTGGTGCCGGGACAGTGGACGCATCAACTGAGGAGGCGTCCTTCATTCCTCCCCGCTCTGATGCTCGGCAAGCGCATCGCAGGATGCGCGCCGGTGATACGGGAGGCGCATCACACGGCGGGGTTGGATCGAGGGGCGGTCCAGGAATGGATCAATAGTCTTGAGAGCTTCCTGAGGAACGCCCCGTACAGGCTGCGTGAGAGGGAGCTAAGAGCACGGCTTGACGTCCAGCGCGGCATCCACGCCGAGATCCCCGAGGACGACGCCGACGCCCTGGAGGCCTTGCTGTGAGAAGCCCGAGACCTGATGAAGTAATTCTCCGCAGCGGGCAGGCATTCACCGTGGCCGGCGCCCCTGGCAATGTGACGCTGCGCGCATCGCTCAGAGACAAATACATCTCGGATTGTGGCCTTGGCCGCTACATGACATTCCACGAACCGGGCGATCCCACCGCCGAGCATCGTGGTATGCCGGTCGAGATCGTGAGGGTCTATACAAAGATCCACGGCGGCGTGGCATCCGCGGGCGTGGAGGCCCTCGCGCTGCTGAAGACACTTCCCTCCGCGGAAGCCCCGCTGCCGGACGCACCCCCGGCCCCCGAAGCAGTCCAGGGCGGCGGGGAGGCCGCCCGCGGCCGCCCTTTCTTCCCGCGGTGGCCAAGCCTGCCCCCGCCGCGGCCGCTGACTGGCCGCGCCGGCTGGTGGACGACTTCGCCGAGGCCGTGATCGCCGCCCGCCGGTTGGCCGCCGAGGCGCGAGGGCCCTTCTTCGTAGCCGGGAAGCCGGTTGAGGGCCTGGCCGCAGGGAAACAGTTGGGTCTCCGGATGTCAGGGTGCGCCGGCGGCGCGGCGCGCCTAATCCTCGTGACGCATCCTAAGTTCGCGGATCACCCCCTTCTCGAAGAAGGGATCCGCCTGCGGGAGGAGCTCCAAGCGCGCTTCGAGGAGCTCTTAGTCGAGTACCGCGCACTCAGGCGCCAGGCGGTCCGGATCAACTGGCGCTGACACCGCCAAGGTGCGGCAACTTTGCCTCCGGAATTCCATCTCATCAGTACCTACTATTAGGGACCGATTGGCGCTGCCGACCTCTGCCGTGCTGGGTCCGACCCCAGGCGATCTCCCCCCTTGAAAGCTAGTCCCATGAACGCGCGCGCCCCCACTACGCCCACCGTCTCGTTCAGCCTCGTGGATCATCCGGACGACGAGATCGCCGCCCTCCTGCAGGACTTGATTGACGCCTGCCCGCCGGCGACTGAGCCTGAGCTTTCTGAGGTCGCTCTGGCTTCCGCTCGCGTCGGTGAGAGCGCGGCGCTCCTACGCTGCCTCCTCGATCGTGCGGCCGGTGGCGCGAACATCGCGAACGAGATCTGCGTCGCCAAGGTCCGATTGGATCACGACAGGGCCCGTCTGGCCGGTCTCGTCGACATCGAGCAGATCGGCAGCCTGGATGGCAGGCCCTACGCCCTGGCGCCGGCGTGGGGGTGCTTCAAGGTCGACGTCTATCGGGGCGTCGAGGACGAGCCGGCCTTCCGGATCCCGCACGGGCTTGGCCGGACCGCGGTACTCGCGGCCCTTGACGCGCACGCTGCCGGTTACGACGCCGGCCACCGCGCCGGAGGGAACTACGTCCGCTCGCAGCTCAACGACATCCTTCGCCTGCGCTGACCCGCCCAGGCCGGGTCCGACCCCCGGCTTCCCCATCCACCTAGATCCCCCCGGAGCCCCCCATAAGATCCATTCGTCGCCTGGGCGTCGAGGCCGATTTCGGCAGCCTCGAAGCCTACCGGACCCACGTCGTCCAGCAGCATGCCGACTGCGCGGCCCGCCTCCGCGCCGCCGTCAACGAAACCGACCAGGCCGCCGCGCTGGTGTGGACGTTCGCGGATCTGGGCCTCGATCTGAAGTGGGTCAACGCCGAGCTCGCGCGGGACGCCGCGTGATGGATCCGGAAACCCTGGCCGAGGCCGGCCGCCTCCTCATCGGGTAGGGCTGGAAGCTGCGGATGGCCAGCCTTCTGGGCCCCTACCACCCCGAGGGCGCCCGGGAGCGATTGGATCCCAGGTTGGTGCGCCGCTGGGCAGTTGGTGACCGACCCGGGGGGCGCCCGATCCCGCCGTGGGTCGGCCCGGTCCTCGCCGCCCTGCTGGAGGAGCGGGCCAAGCAGCTCGCCCGCGACGCCAAGGCCGCCGGCTTCCTCGCTCAATACCTGAAGAATGGGGGTCGCCGTGGCTAAGATCTTTCACCACCCCGATCAAGTAACGTTCTGAGAAATACTGGGCGTTGAGCCCGTCGAGATGAAGGCCCCGTCGCGCGAGCTTCCCTTGATCGCGGCGAGCCAGCCCGTCCCGGAGACGGCGTCTTTTCCCGTCGCTCTCACGCCGGAGGAGATCGTCGAGGTCGAGCGCGAGACGGAGCCCAAGGTCGGCGCGGCCCCTGCGCTGGGTCCCGACGCGCCAGGCGTGGAGCGTGCCCTGCTTGGCACGCTTCGAGGGCGTGATCGACCCGCCGCCCCCCCTGACGCTGAAGCGCCGGGAGCTGAAGCGGGAGCGCGCACGCACCAGCCAAGAAGCTCTCGGCAAACTCGTCGAGGTCGGGGTGACAACGCCGTTCCTGCACAGCCTGGGCGGTGCCTTTCGGGATGAGACGGCGCCCTACACGCCTCGCTCGCTGGCGTTCCCTGTTAGCCTCGTCGAGATCGACGGCGCGTTGCGTCTGCTCCTCTCCACGCCGGCAACGGGCGACCTGCCGTTCGTGAAACGCATCGAGGAGGTCACCGGCCTGCGTGCCGAGTGGCTGTCGAGCGCGCGCAGCCATTACACCCTCGGCCAGTGGCATCACGCCGTCGACCTCGCCGACGACGCTGGATGGCAGCGCCTTGCGGCCTCGATGGAGCACACGACGCCCGAGGACGTCGCCCGCGCGGTCGGGTACCACGTCGTCTCCGGTCAGCTGTCCGTCGAGAACGGGCGCGCCCTGCTGGAAGCGGTCTGCGAGGACGAGCCAGCCGATCGCAGCGAAGCCGAGCTAGTGGCAATGCGGCCGGGATCCGGGCCGGGGCCGTGCATGTCTCCTTCCGGATGGGGGGCGGTCCACGCGGTCGAGGACGGCTGGCTCATCGTCGATAAGAAGCGGCGTGAGGCCCGCTTCACCGAGAAAGCACGGCTACGCCTCGCACTCGACCTGCCTAGCCCTCGTCCAGGCGCTCGCACACCACCGCCCCATACGTCGACCCGTCGGGGCAGTCCCCCAGCCGCGCCCGCCTGAACCGGGGCCTGACGCAGCACGCCCAGTAATCGATGGTCAC
The DNA here is from genome assembly GCF_003058325.1 of Methylobacterium currus. Taxonomy (NCBI): domain Bacteria; kingdom Pseudomonadati; phylum Pseudomonadota; class Alphaproteobacteria; order Hyphomicrobiales; family Methylobacteriaceae; genus Methylobacterium; species Methylobacterium currus. Next base: position 3,828,160 of record NZ_CP028843.1, on the reverse strand, counting down.
CGGCGGTCGGGGGTCACCCAGCCGCCGGCAAGCGTTCGCCTCCGCCGCGCGGCGCTCTGCCTCCTGCCGGGTGATCGCCAGGTTCATGCGCCGGCAGGTCAGGCAGGTCACCGCACCCGCCGGCGGCTCCGAGTAGGAGTAGCCGGGCTTCACGATCAGGCCGCCTCGGCCAGGGCCGCCACCACCGCCGGGGCGCCCGCCCGCGCCGCGTCGGCCGTCATGGCCTCCAGGATCTCGGCCAGCCGCACGGGCCGCCAGTCCCAGCAGTCGACCCCGACGTCCAGGCTCCTCCCGCAGCCGGGCAAGCTCCCGTGGGAGTGGCCGTAGAGGTGCAGGGCGCCGTGATGGATGCGGTTCCAAGTGCGCTGAGCATAGTGGTCGAGCACCAGCCGGCGTCCCTCCACGACCGGCTCCGCGCGCTCGTGTTGGTCGTACCAGGGCAGGCTCGTCGTCCGCGACGCGTCGTGGTTGCCCCGCACCAGGCGCTTGCGGCCGTTCAGCCTGTCGAACACCGCCCGGCAGTGCGCGGCCGATGCGCCATAGGCGAAGTCGCCGAGGTGCCAGACCTCGTCGTCCGGCCTCACGCGGTTGTTCCAGGCGCCGATCAAGGCTTCGTCGTGCTCCTCGATCGAGGCGAACGGCCTGGGCTTCTGCATCCGCGAGGACAGGATCCCGCCGTGCCCGAAGTGAGAATCGCTGGTGAAGTAGGTCTTCATCGGGGCATGCCCCCTCATCGAACAGAGAACGCGGGCCGCGCGGGGATCCCAGCGGCGGGTGGCTGGCTCAGGCCAGGCGGCGTTTCCGTTTGAGGGTCATGACTGGCGGCTCCCGATGAGGGCGCAGGATCCGCGATTTGGTGTGTGCCGGCAAGGGCCGATTGAGGGCGTGGTTAGGGTTTCCCTGGCCGGCGGATACAACGGGCTGGAGGGGCCTGCGTTGTATCCCCGTTGTATCCCGCCCATTCAGGGGTGGCGCGAGATGGTTGAGGAACCACCTGCAAGCGCCTGTAATGACTAGAGAAAATGAGTGGAGCGGGCGATCGGGATCGAACCGACGACATTCAGCTTGGGAAGCTGACGTTCTACCACTGAACTACGCCCGCGGTGGCATCGTCATACGGGGTCGGCCCTGCCCTGTCCACCCCGAAATGCGGCGCTGCCGGGGCCTTCGCCGGCGCTTCGGGACGGTGGTCCGGGGTCACCGGTCCATGCGCTGGGAGGGGGGGCCGTTGGGGTCCCCGCCGCCGGCGCCGAAGAGCTTGCGCAGGAAGCCCGGGGCGATCGCCGAGAGCGGGTTGACGCTGATGTTGGGGGCGCTCATCGCGCCAGCGACCCGGAAGTTGATGCCGAACAGGCCCTCGTTGTGGCCGCCGCCGAGGAGCGGGCCGAAGATCGGCACCTGCGAGACCACGTTGTTGAGGCCGTAGAGCGGCACGAAGGTGCCGGAGACGTCGGTGCGGTCCTTGCCGGTGTCGATCCAGCCACCCAGCGTGAAGCCCATCGCCGGGCCGGAGATCGCGGCCTCCGCGAAGGCGACGCGGGTGCCGGTGCGCTGGAAGGCGGCGCGCAGGCGGTCGAAACCGACATCGTTGGCGTCGCTGCGCCGGTCCTCGCTCTCGCCCTGGGCCATGATCCGGCCGAGCGCCGGCTCGTTGCGCAACGCGAAGGAGCGCACCTGCACGAGGCCCGATTGCGGCCCGTCATTCATGGTCATCTGCAGCGACAGGAACCCGCCCTGCATGCGCTTGTAGATGTCGAGGAAGCGCAGGGCCGCGCCGGCGTCGCTGGTCTCGGCGGTGAGCACCGGCGGGCTGGAGCGGTCGGCCTTCGCCACCTCCAGGCTCACCCCGGCCGAGCGCAGGCGGCCCTGGATCCGGGCCTGGCGCACGTCGTCGCCGCGCAAGGACAGCTTCAGGCTGGCATTGGTCAGCGCCTCCTCGTTGAATCCGGTCAGGATCGCGAAGCTGAGATCGGCCTCGACGTCGCGGCCGGTGGCGTCCTTGCCGCCTTTGCGCGGCGGCGCGGTCAGCGCGCGCAGGAACGGCCTCGCATCGGCGACGCCGCCCTTGGCGTTGATGCGGTAGCCATTGCCGGTGCGCTCGACCTGGGCACGGATGTCGTCGCCCGGGGAGAGCTTGAGGCTGGTGAGGTCGGCCCGCTCGAAGCCTCCCTCGGCATTGAGCGACGCGCTGCCGCGCAGCTGCACCGAACCGGCCTCGAGGGCGATGTCGCGCAGGTCGCTGCCCTGGCCGGTCTCGGTGAGGGACAGGGTCAGGCGGCCGGGCTTGCCGGCGGCCTTGGTCCAGCCCGGCAGCAGCCCGTCGACGCTCGCACGGGTCAGGTCGGCCTCGACCCGGACCGGGTTCTTGCCCGGCCGGCCGACCGGCACGACGAAGCGGGCATTCACCGGACCGGCGAGATGGGGCGCCGTCGGCAGGCCCTTGCGGGCCCGGGCCGCGTCGTCGAGGGCCATGGTCACCACCGCCTCGCCCGGGGCGCCGGCCTTCGGCTGGTGCAGGTCGACGGTGAGCGGTGCCCCGGCGAGGCGCCCGTCGCCCTTCAGGCTGAAGCCGGCCCGGTCGTAGGCGACGGCGAAGCGGCCGTTCTCGAGCTTCTCCTTGCCGACGATGCGCTCGGCCGAGAGGTCGGTGAGGGTCCCGCTCAAGGTCACCGGCAGGTCGGCGATGTCGGGCACCGCCTCGAGGGAGAGGGGGAAGTCGATGCGCAGGTCGGCCTGGCCGCGCAGGGTTGCGGGGTCGAGCTCGGTACCCGACAGCGAGCGGAAGAGCTTGGTCTGGAGCAGGGACGCCAGGGCATCGGCGCCGCCGGTGAGGCGTAAGCCGATCTGCGCGGTCACGTCGTGCGGCACCGCGTCCTTGATTACGAAGGCGCCGTCCTGGAGGCTCAGCGCGCGGCCATCCGGCATCCGGATCTCGGCGGTGGCCCCGCGGATGGTGGTGTTGCGCCCGGTGACGAGACCGGCGACCCGGGCGCGGGAGAGCGGCGGCGCGTCGGACGAGATGGCGAGCCCGCCCTCGCTCACCGCGAAGGCGATCCGCACCGAGGAATCCGGCATCGGCTCGCCGCGGGTGGCGGCGGCGAACTCGGCCATGGTCATGTCGACCAGGATGTCGAGGCTGTCGAGCCGCCCGGCCCGCAGGTTGTCGACGAGGTAGGTGCGGATCGGCGGCGCGACGTTCTCGGGCCAGAGCCGCAGGGCCGCGCGCCCGTCGGTGCGATCGGCGGTGATGCGCAGGGTGAGACCGCCCTCGTCGGCCCGCGTGCCGAGCGTTCCGCTGACCGTGCCGTGCACGGCGTCGCCCGACAGGGTGAGGCCGTCGATCTGCACGCCGTCGTCGCGGCCCGAGAGGCGGGCATCGACCTTGGCGACCTTGACCGGGGCGTCGCCGGGGGCGGCCCCGCGCAGGACCGCGTCGGTGCCGGACAGGACGGCCTTCCAGGCCGCCCCGGCGCCGTCCGGCGCGGCCACCCACTCGCCGGCGAGGCGCACGCGGTTGCCGGCGCCGCGGTAATCGAGAGCGTCGACCTTGAGCGCCCGGCGGGATTCGTCCCAGGCGGCGTCGACCGTCACCGCCTCGATCGTCACCGGATTGAAGTCCTTCTCCTCGATCAGGAGGTTGCCCTCGCTGGTGGTCAGCCGCAGCGTCATGCCGTCGAGGCGTGCGCCATGCATCGCCACCTGGGCGCGGCCGGAGAGCTTCAGGTCGGTGGTCAGCGGCAGGCGCGACTGGCCGGACAGCAGCAGCAGGTCGGGCGCCGGCAGGTCGTCGAGGGTGAGCACGCCGTGACGGCCGCCATCGGGGGCCTCCTCGACGTCGCCGCCGAAGCGCCAGGGCCCGTGGGGGCCGAGGATGCGCATCTCGAACACACGGGCCGGCCGCGCCGCGTCGCGGTTGAACAGCCCGTCGACCCGCGGGAAGACCACCCGCTCGGCGCCGGATTCGTCGAGGAGCGTCAGGCGCGCATTGGTCAGGCGGGCCCGGTCGAGGCTGCCTATCACGCCGGCCGGATCGAGCACCAGGCTCAGGATCGACGCCACCGTGGCGGAGACCGGCGAGACGGTGCCGCGGGCCGCCACCACCGCCGGCGGGGTGTGGGGCTTGGCCTCGGCGGGGTCGTTGGAGGCCGCGAAGGCGATCGAGCCGTCGTGGTGGAGGAGCGCCCGCAATTGCAGGTCGCGGAACTCGACCGAGCGGGCCTGGACCGAGAGGCCGAGGAGCGACCACAGGTCGATGGCGACCACCGCCAGCGGCGCCCGCACCACGAGGTCGCCCTCCGGGTTGCGGATGTCGAGGCCGGCGGTGCGCAGGGCCAGCGCCCCGTCCCGGTCGATCTCGATGGCGCTGTCGTGCAGGCTCGCGCTCCAGCCGGGCCCGAGCCGCTCGGCGATCGCCGCCGCCACCCGGGGCTCGAGCCAGGAGAAGCTCACCGGGCCGCTCGCCAGGCGCAAATAGGCGAGGCCGAGGCCGACGCTCAGGAGCACCACCGCCGCGAGCTTGAGCAGCAGCACGCCGCGGACACAGGTCCGCAGCAGCGACCGGGGCGCCGCCGTGATCCGCGCGGCGCAGGCGCCCGGGCTGTCGTACGCCGACTCCTCGCGGCCCGCCTGCGTCACGGGGTCTGGTCCTGGTGTCGCTCGGCCTGTCGTCACGCGTGCGTCGCCACTCCGGGCGCCCCGATCGAGGGCGCCGCCCTTCCAAAAGCCCCGTCCCCTCAGCGTGAGGGCCACGCTCCGGGCGGCGGGGCCGCCGCCGATGATTGCCCGCTCCGGTGACCGGAGGGTAACGTCCTGCCGCTATCCGTCGGGCGGCGCGCCGGGCCGGTCCCTCGCCCACGGCTGTCGCCCTGCTCGCCTCCCCCAGAGGCACACTATCAATCGGCCGAAAGGAAGGCACGATGGCGCTGAACCCGGGCGACCCCGCCCCCGATTTTTCCCTGCCGGCGACCGGCGGCGAGACCCTGAGCCTCGCCGGCCTCAAAGGGCGCAAGGCCGTCCTGTACTTCTACCCCAAGGACGACACCAGCGGCTGCACCCTGGAGGCGCAGGCCTTCAACGGGCTCGGCCGAGCCTTCGCCGAGGCCGACACCGCGGTGATCGGCATCTCGCCCGACCCGATGAAGAGCCACGACAAGTTCCGGGAGAAGTACGGCCTCGACTTCCCGCTCGCCTCGGACGAGACGAAGGCGATGCTCGAAGCCTACGGCGTCTGGGTCGAGAAGAGCATGTATGGGCGCAAGTATATGGGCGTCGAGCGCACGACCTTCCTCATCGACCGCGACGGCACGATCGCCAAGGTGTGGCAGAAGGTGAAGGTGCCGGGCCATGCTGATGCGGTGCTGGCGGCGGCGCAGGCGCTGTAGGGCGCGCGATCCGGCCTTGCGCTGCAAACCGCAGAGCGGCCGCCGGCGCTCGCAGGTCGAGCACCGGCGGCCTCTCCCGCGCGGGGGAGCGGCCCCGAGACCGACGGTCACACGTGAGGGTGAGAGCCCGCTTGGCTGAGTGATCCGATTTAACCCGCTCACGACCTCATTCCCGAGGTGTCAGCCGGTTTTCGATCGACTGACCTCGAAGGAGGCCTCCAGATACCACCGAGGTGACGGGCGACCTCCTTCGAGGCCCCCTCCGGTCGCCAGCGATCCCCGATCGCCCGCGATCCTCGATCGCCCGCACCTCAGGATGAGGTCGCGGGTGGGAGAGATCAGTGTCTCGCGGTGCTATCCCTGCAAGTCAAACATGCCCTGACACAGATCCATGTCTAGCGCTGAGCGTGGTGCCGACAGCTTGAAGCGAAGGCTTCGCACGGTGCATGTGTCACCCTCATCGCTACTCCGTCCCCGCTGAGGAGACGGGATTTCGCAGGTTATCTTTCATCGGATCGCGACTTGGGCAATCCGCAACGACGCTGCGCCATCCCCATCGCGACACTGCCGCAGGACACCGTTTCGTCTCCGTCCTTGAAACATCCTTAACCTTAACATGCGATGGTCCCGTTCAGGTTACGGACCGTCCCGATGCTGCCTTCCCGCCTCTCGTCCCTCGTCGCCCGCCTGTCGCGGCCCGCGCCCGCGCGCGGCGGCCCGGACCGGGTCTGGGTCGTACGGCGCAGGACCCTGGTTCTGGCGGCCCTGGCCTTCGGGGCCCTGTCCCTGTGGGCGAGCGCGGCGACGTGGTTCATCGTCTTCCGCGACGAGGCGCTGGCCCGGTTCATGGAGCGCCAGGGCGCGATGCAATACGCCTACGAGGAGCGGATCAGCGCCCTGCGGGCGCGGCTCGACCGGGTGGCGACGCAAAAGCTTCTGGAGCAGGACGGGGTCGAGACGCGGCTCGCCGACCTCGCCGGGCGGCAGGTCGCGCTGGAGAGCCGCCAGGCGATGCTGATGGGCCTCGCCGAGCAGGCCGGCAGCGTCCCGGGCGCGACGGGCGAGGACGCGGCGGGAGGGTGGAGCGGCGCGTGGCCGGCCCGGGACGCGCGGCCGGTGTCCGCGGCGATGTCCTTCGCCCCGATGCCGGCACATACCCCGATTCCTGCCCCGATTCCTGCCCCGATTCCTGCCCCGATTCCTGCCCCGATCCCCGCACCCGCCCCGACCCCCGAGGCCCTGGGCCTGCGCACGGAGGCGGACACGATCGCGCCGGCCCCCTCCCCCGGGGTCACGCTGCGGATCGCGACGCTCGCCCACGCCCTCGACGGTCTCGAGGCGCGCCATAGCCTGGCGGTCGGCCGTCTCGCCGCGAGCAGCCGCAGCGAGGCGGCGCGCCTGCGCGAGGTGATGGCGGAAGCCGGGCTCGACGCGCGGCGCTTCGCCGCGGCCCGAAGCGGCGGCGTCGGCGGCCCGCTGGTGCCGGCCGGGTCGGGACCGTTCGAGAACGCCATCCTGCTGGCACAGCGCGACCTCGGCGAACGCGACAGCTTGCGGCGGATCGTCGGCGCGCTGCCGCTGCGGCGGCCGATGGCGGCCGATGGCGGGCTCTCCAGCACCTTCGGCTACCGGGCCGATCCGTTCACCCGCGGCCTCGCCCTCCATACCGGCATCGACCTGCGCGGCGAGTACGGCGCCCCGGCGCGGGCCACCGCCGCCGGCACGGTGACGCTGGCGGATTACTCGGGCGGCTACGGCAACATGGTCGAGGTCGATCATGGCCACGGCCTCGTCACGCGCTACGCCCACCTCTCGGCGATCACGGTGGTGCCCGGCCAGGCGGTGGCGGCGGGCCAGATGGTCGGCCGGGTCGGCTCCACCGGCCGCTCGACCGGCACGCACCTGCATTACGAGACCCGGATCGACGGCGAGCCGGTCGATCCGCAACGCTTCCTGCGGGCAGGGGCCCGGCTGGCGTCACGCTGATCCGGCGGGAGGTTTCAGCGGCCGAGCGGCTCGGCCGACGATCCTTGCGCGGACGCCGCGGGTTGATCCTCCGCGGCGGCGTCGCGCCGGCTCTCCTGCTCGGCCCGCAGCTCGCGCTCGGCGAGCAGCCAGAACTGGATCTCGTACCCGTCCGGACGGTGGTTGCGCTCCCAGATGTCGTAGGCGCGGGCCCGGATCGCCGCCAGGGGTATCTCACGCATCACCGATCACCTCTTCCCCACCGGATCCCGCTTCGTGCCGGGGCCGGCTCAACGCGGCTCCTATACCGTGGGTCGGTATCACTGTCGCGAGGGATCGACGGCGCGGGGCGCTCCTTCGCGCCCGGGCAACAACCTGCGTTGGTCCGGGCGGTGCCGTCCGGACGCAACAATCGGATCATCCGCCTTCAGACCAGGCGGCTCTGCTCGATCGCCGCAGCGACGAAGCTCTGGAACAGCGGGTGCGGCTCGAAGGGCCGCGACTTCAGCTCCGGGTGGAACTGCACGCCGATGAACCAGGGATGGCCTACCACCTCGACGGTCTCGGGCAGGAGCCCGTCCGGCGACAGGCCGGCGAAGCGCATCCCCTTGGCCTCCAGCCGCTCGCGATAGGCCATGTTGACCTCGTAGCGGTGGCGGTGGCGCTCGGCGATGCGGGTGCCGCCGTAGATCCTGGCGATCTGCGAATCGGGCGCCAGCGCCGCCGTGTAGGAGCCGAGCCGCATCGTGCCGCCGAGATCGCCCTCGGCGACCCGGCGCTCGAGCTCGTTGCCGCGCATCCACTCGGTGAGGAGGCCGACCACCGGCTCCGGCGTCGGGCCGAACTCGGTCGAGTTGGCGTCGGCGATGCCGGCCAGCGAGCGGGCCGCCTCGACCACCGCCATCTGCATGCCGAAGCAGATGCCGAAATACGGGATCTTGCGCTCGCGGGCGTAGCGGGCGGCGCGGATCTTCCCCTCCGCCCCGCGCTGGCCGAAGCCGCCCGGCACCAGGATGCCGTTGAGGCCCTCCAGGAACGGCGCCGGGTCCTCGCGCTCGAACACCTCGGACTCGATCCACTCCAGGTTGACCTTGACCCGGTTGGCGATGCCGCCGTGGTTCAGCGCCTCGATCAGCGACTTGTAGGCGTCCTTGAGGCCCGTGTACTTGCCCACGATGGCGATCGAGACCTCGCCCTCCGGGCTCTTGATCCGCCCGACGATGTCGTGCCAGCGGTCGAGCTTCGGCTCGGGGCCGGTCTCGAGGCCGAAATGCGCCAGCACCTCGCGGTCCAGGCCCTCCTCCTTGTAGGAGAGCGGCACCTCGTAGATCGTGCCGACGTCCCGCGCCTCGATCACCGCCGATTCGCGCACGTTGCAGAACTGCGCCAGCTTGCGGCGCTCCTCGCGGGGGATCGCCCGGTCGCAGCGGCAGAGCAGGATGTCGGGCTGGATGCCGATCGAGCGCAGCTCCGCCACCGAGTGCTGGGTCGGCTTGGTCTTCAGTTCGCCGGCCGAGGGGATGTAGGGCAGCAGCGTCAGGTGGACGTAGGCGCAGGTGCCCCGCGGCAGCTCCTGGCCGAGCTGGCGGATCGCTTCGAAGAACGGCAGGCCCTCGATGTCGCCGACGGTGCCGCCGATCTCGACCAGCACGAAGTCGTAGGCGTCGTTGCCGTCGAGGACGAATTCCTTGATGGCGTTGGTGACGTGCGGGATCACCTGGATGGTGGCGCCGAGATAGTCGCCCCGGCGCTCCTTGGTGATGATGTCGAGGTAGATCCGGCCGGTCGTGATGTTGTCGGCCCGCGTCGCCGGCACGCCGGTGAAGCGCTCGTAATGGCCGAGATCGAGATCGGTCTCGGCGCCGTCGTCGGTCACGAAGACCTCGCCGTGCTGCGTCGGGCTCATCGTGCCCGGATCGACGTTGAGGTAGGGGTCCAGCTTGCGCAGGCGGACCTTGTAGCCGCGGGCCTGGAGCAGGGCCGCGAGGGCGGCGGAAGCGAGGCCCTTGCCGAGCGAGGAGACCACGCCGCCGGTGATGAAGACATACCGCGTCATGGGACTCGCTCCATACACAGGCGTGGCCGGGTTGCCAAACGCCATCAGCTCAACGGGGTCATGTCCGGGCGGCGGGGCCGGCCGGATTCACAGGAGTTTTGGATGAGAGAGGCGGCGCAGGCGCGCCGCCGGACTCGAGCGCGAAGTGAGCGGGCAGATCAGCGAGACTGCGGCGCCGCGGGGGCGGCCGGCGCGGCGGGAGCCGCCGGTGCCGGCGTCGCGGAGCCTTGGGGAGCGGAGCCTTGGGGCCCGGAGCCTTGGGTCGCAGGCGCGTCGCCCTGTTGCTGGCGCAGCTGGTCGAGGACGTTGCCGGCCGGCGGCGCACCGGTCTGGCCCGCCGGGGCCCTGGTGCCGGCGCCGTCGAAGATCGAGCGCGGCCCCGCGCCCCGGTGCGACATGATGGCCAGGACCATGCTGGTGGCGAAGAACAGGGCCGCCAGGATCGCGGTGGCGCGGGTGAGCGCGTTGGCCTGGCCGCGGCCGGTCATGAAGCCCTGCGTGCCGCCCCCGCCGCCGAGGCCGAGGCCGCCCTCGGAGCGCTGCAGCAGCACCACGCCGATCAGGGCGAGGACGATGATCAGGTGGACGACGATCAGGACGGTCTGCATCGGGCTTCCGGGCCGGCCCTCATCGGGCCGCCAACGTGGCAACGGCCGGCACGCGGACGCGTCCGGACCTCCAATTCCGGGCGCTCCTATACGAGAAGTGCGCCGGCGCCAAGGGTGGGGAGTGGAATGGGATCGCAGAAGACCCTGCCGGGCGCCGCCCTGACCCCTCCCCCTCTGCGGGGGAGGGAGGGTTCACGCGCCCGACCGTGCCTGCCTCACCCCCTGGCCGGGAACCCCTCCTCGAACCGCACCGCCTCACCTCGAGACGGCTCGGTGAGCGTGCCTTCCCACATCACCGCCTGGCCGCGCACCACCGTGCCGACCGGCCAGCCGGTGACCTCGCGGCCGTCATGGGGCGTCCAGCCGCATTTCGAGGCGATCCAGGCGTTGGTGATGGTCTCGCGGCGCTTGAGGTCCACCACCGTCACGTCGGCGTCGTAGCCCACCGCCAGGCGCCCCTTGCGGGCGATGCCGAAGGCGCGCTTCGGCCCGGCGCTGGTCAGGTCGACGAAGCGCTGCAGCGAGAGCCGGCCCGCCGCGACATGGTCGAGCATCACCGGCACCAGGGTCTGCACGCCGGTCATGCCGGAGGGCGAATCCGGATAGGGCTTCTGCTTCTCCGCCAGCGTGTGCGGCGCGTGATCGGAGCCGAGCACGTCGGCGACGCCCTGCGACAGGCCCCACCACAGCCCGTCGCGATGGGCGGCGTCGCGCACCGGCGGGTTCATCTGCACCAGCGTGCCGAGGCGGGCATAGGCTTCCGTACCGTCGAGGGTCAGGTGGTGCGGCGTCAGCTCGCAGGTCGCGACGTCCTTGTGCTGGCTGAGGTACCGCATCTCCTCCTTGGTCGAGATGTGCAGGATGTGGATGCGGGCTCCCGTCTCGCGGGCGATGCGCACCAGGCGCTCGGTCGCCTTCAGTGCCACCTCCGGCGAGCGCCAGACCGGATGGGAGGACGGGTCGCCCGGCACCCGCAGGCCCTTGCGCTCGCGCAGCATCGCCTCGTCCTCGGCGTGGAAGGCCGAGCGGCGGCGGGTGCGCTTCAGGATCTCGGCGATGCCGGCATCGTCCTCGACGAGGAGCGAGCCGGTGGAGGAGCCGATGAACACCTTGATCCCGGCCGCCCCCGGCAGGCGCTCCAGCTCGGCCACGTCCCTGGCATTCTCGTGCGTGCCGCCGACCCAGAACGCGAAGTCGCAATGCATGCGGTGATGGGCGCGCTTCAGCTTGTCCTCGAGCGCGTCCGGGTTCGTGGTCTGCGGCACGGTGTTCGGCATCTCGAACACGGTGGTGACGCCGCCCATCACGGCGGCGCGCGATCCGGTCTCCAGGTCCTCCTTGTGGTCGAGGCCCGGCTCGCGGAAATGCACCTGGCTGTCGATCACGCCGGGCAGGAGGTGGAGGCCGCGGCAATCGAGGGTGCGGTCGGCGTCAGCCCGCGACAGGTCGCCGATCGCGGCGACGCGCCCGGCCCGCACCCCGATATCACCCAGGCCCTCGCCGTCGTGGTTGACCACGGTGCCGCCGCGCAGGAGGAGGTCGAAGCTCTGGCTCATGTCGGGGTTCCCCTCGTCCGCAATCCGCGTTCGCCCGTGCGCCGCGATTGAGGGCCGGGCGCAGGCGGCTTATGTCAGCCCTGCCCGCGGTTCAAGCAAAGGACCCCCGATGCCGCTTGCCCCCCTGCCGGACCGTGCCGTCGTGGCGGTCACCGGCGCCGACGCGTCGAGCTTCCTCCAGGGTCTCCTGACCTGCAACGTCGAGACGCTGCCCGCGGGCGAGGCCCGGCTCGGCGCGCTCTTGAGCCCGCAGGGCAAGATCCTGTTCGACTTCCTGGTGAGCCGGGCGCCGGACGGCTTCCACCTCGACACCGCCCGCGATCGGGTGGCGGATCTCGTCAAGCGCCTGACCCTGTACAAGCTGCGAGCCCAGGTGGCGGTCACAGGCCTGCCGCTCGCGGTGGTGGCGGGCTGGGGCGTGGACGCCCCCTCCCCGACCCTGCGCGACGGGCGCCTCGCCGCCCTCGGCTGGCGGCTCCACGCGCCCGAGGGCGAGGCTCCGGCGGCGGATGCCGATGCGGCCGCCTACGCGGCCCACCGCATCGGGCTCGGCGTGCCCGAAGGCGGGACCGATTTCGCCTTCGGCGACGCCTTCCCGCACGAGGCGCTGATGGACCAGCTCGGCGGCGTCGACTTCACGAAGGGCTGCTATGTCGGCCAGGAGGTGGTGTCGCGGATGCAGCATCGCGGCACCGCCCGCACCCGCATCGTGCCGCTCGTCTATCGCGACGGCGACGCGGCTCCGAGCGGCGAACCGGTGACGGCCGGCGAGCGCAGCCTCGGCCAGACCGGCAGCAGGGCGGGAGCGCGCGGCCTGGCGATGCTGCGCATCGACCGGCTCGGCGAGGCGCTGGCGGCGGGGGAGACGGTGTCGGCCGGCGGGCGGGCGGTGGAGGTCGAGAAGCCGGGCTTCGCGAGTTTCGCGTGGCCGGTGTGAGCCGGCAGACGTCTTGATCGCACCGGTTCCGAGGATCTCCATGGTCATCCCGGAGCCGCGGCGCGGCTCCGGGATGACCATGGCGTATCGTGGTCGTCGATCAATCCAGCGGCGGACGCTCTGCCGTCGCGCGTTCCGGCCTCTCACTCGGCCACACCGCCTTCAGCACGAACACCCGGATCGCCGAGGACAAGTTCTGCTCGCCCCGCTCCGCGTCAATCCGCCCGACGAGCGCCTGGACCGAGAGGCCGCGCGCCAGGGCGAGCTGGCGCAACGCCTCCCAGAACGCCGCCTCGAGGGAGACGCTGGTACGATGGCCGGCGATGACCAGGGAGCGCTTGAGCAATCCGCCTTCCGGCAGAGCGCCCGCCGGCAGGTTCATGCCTCGGTGTCGGGATTCTTCAGCCGGTGGCCCTCGTGCCGGGCGGCCTCCAGGCCCTTGCGGGCCTCCTCGCGGGTCTTCGCCGCCTTCGGGCGGCCGAAGACGACGCGGTTCTCCGTCGCCTGGGCCTCCTTGGCGGCCCGCTCGCGGGCCTTGCGGACCTGCTTCAGGTTGATGATCTCGGCCATGACCCGATCCTCTGCGCCCCCGCCACGATGGAAACGCCCCGCGCCGCCATAAAGCTGCGCGGGGCGGACATCAGATTGCGGTTATTCGGCGCTCGGCGCCAGCATGTCCTCCGGCCGCACCACCGCGTCGAACTGCGCCTCGGTGACGTAGCCGAGGCGCAGGGCCTCCTGCTTCAGCGTGGTGCCGTTCTTGTGCGCGGTCTTGGCGATCTCGGCGGCCTTGTCGTAGCCGATGGTCGGGGCGAGCGCGGTGACGAGCATCAGCGAGCGGCTCATCAGGTCGGCGATGCGGTCGTGGTTCGGCTTGATGCCGACGACGCAGTTATCCGCGAAGCTCACCGCGGCATCGGCGAGGAGCCGCACCGATTGCAGCACCGCGTTGGCGATCACCGGCTTGTAGACGTTGAGCTCCAGATGGCCCTGGCTGCCGGCCATCGAGACGGTCGTGCCGTTGCCGATCACCTGGCAGCAGACCATCGTCATCGCCTCCGCCTGGGTCGGGTTGACCTTGCCGGGCATGATCGAGGAGCCGGGCTCGTTCTCCGGCAGCGAGATCTCGCCGAGGCCGGAGCGGGGCCCCGAGCCCATCAGCCTGATGTCGTTGGCGATCTTGAACAGGCCGCTCGCCAGCGCATTCAGCGCGCCCTGCGTGAACACCAGGGCGTCGTGGGTCGCCAGGGCCTCGAACTTGTTGTCGGCCGAGGTGAAGGCCAGCCCGGTCAGCTCCGCCACCTTGGCGGCGAACTTTTCCGCGAATTCCGGATGGGCGTTGAGGCCGGTGCCGACGGCGGTGCCGCCCTGAGCGAGCGCCAGCACGCCCGGCAGCGTCGCGCCGACGCGGGCGCCGCCCAAAGCCACCTGCGCGGCGTAGCCGGAGAATTCCTGGCCGAGCGTGACCGGGGTCGCGTCCTGCAAGTGGGTGCGGCCGATCTTGACGATCTCGCCGAACTCGCGCGCCTTGGCGTCGAGGGCGGCGTGCAGGTGCCGGAGCGCCGGCATCAGCCGGTCGTTGATCTCGCGGGCCACCGCGATGTGCATCGCGGTCGGGAAGACGTCGTTCGAGGACTGGCCACGGTTGACGTGGTCGTTCGGGTGCACCGGCGACTTGCCGCCGCGCTGTCCGCCGAGCCGCTCGTTGGCGAGGCTGCCGATGACCTCGTTGGCGTTCATGTTCGACTGGGTGCCCGAGCCGGTCTGCCAGACCACCAGCGGGAACTCGCCGTCATGCTTGCCTTCGACCACCTCGGCGGCAGAGGCTGCGACCGCCTCGGCGATCTTCGGGTCCAGCACGCCGAGGTCGCGGTTGACGAGGGCCGCAGCCTGCTTGACGAGGCCGAGCGCGTGAACGAGGGGCGCGGGCATCCGCTCGGTGCCGATGCGGAAATTCTGGATCGAGCGCTGGGTCTGGGCGCCCCAGTAGCGGTCCGCCGGGACTTCGATCGGCCCGAACGTGTCGGATTCCGTGCGGGTGGCTTTCTCGGTCGGCGACATCTTGGCCTCTTTGGCGGTGCGAAACGGCGCCTACTTAAGGCAAGAGCGGCGAATGCGCGATGCCCTGACACGCCTCGAATCGCGCCACCCGAATCGCGCCGCATCGAGGAGTCCGGATGCCTTCCCGTGCGGCGGCCGTGGCCGCCCCCTTCCGCCCCACCGTGCCTCGCCCGCGCACCGAGCCGATGGGTCTGTTCAGCTTCCTGCGGGCCGCCCGCGCCAACCCGCTGACCACTTGGTACGAGGAGCATTTCGAGCAGCCGATCGTCACCGGGGAGGGCGCGCTCGGCCGTGTCACGGTGGTGAGCGAGCCGACGGCGATCCGCCACGTGCTGGTCGACAACGCCGCCAATTACCGCAAGGACGACCTGCAGCGCCGGGTGCTCGCGCCGGGCCTGGGCAACGGCCTCCTGACCGCCGAGGGCGACGAGTGGCGCCTGCAACGCCGCACCCTCGCGCCGATCTTCTCGCCCCGCCACGTCGCCCGCTTCGAGGCACCCATGGGTGAGGCCGCCGCCCGCCTCGCCCGCCGGCTGAAGCGCCGGGACGGCCAGAGCGTCGACGCGGCCCTGGAGATGACCCGCGTCACCCTCGACGTGCTGGAGCGCACCATCTTCACCCACGGCCTGGCGCGGGAGCCCGATGCGCTCGGGCGCGCCATCACCCGCTACTTCGAGGCCCTGGGGCCGATCGATCCTCTCGACGTGTTCGGGATGCCGGACTGGCTGCCGCGGATCGGCCGCCTCAAGGCGCGGCCGGCGCTCCGCTTCTTCGCCGAGGTGGTGGACGAGCTGATCGAGCGCCGCCGGGCGCTGGTCACGTCGGGCGCCGAGGCGCCGCACGACCTCCTCACCCTGCTCCTGCGTGCGCAGGACCCCGAGACCGGCCGCGGCCTGTCCGACCTGGAGGTGCGGGCCAACATCGTCACCTTCATCGGCGCCGGCCACGAGACCACCGCCAATGCGCTGACCTGGACGCTCTACTGCCTGTCGCAGGACGATGGCGCGCGGGAGGCGGTCGAGGCCGAGGTCGATGCGGCCTTCGCCGGAAGCCCGGCGCCCGGCACCGAGGCCCTGCCCCGCACCAAGGCGGCCCTGGAGGAGGCGATGCGCCTCTTCCCGCCGGTGCCGTTCATGAGCCGGCAGGCTCTGGCCGAGGACCGGATCGGCCGGATCAAGATCCCGCGCGGCTCGCTGGTGACGGTCGCCCCCTACGTGCTGCACCGCCACCGCCGGCTGTGGGACGAGCCCGACGCCTTCATCCCCGAGCGCTTCCTGCCGGAGAATCGCGCCCGCATCGACCGCTACGCCTACCTGCCCTTCGGGGCGGGGCCGCGGGTCTGCATCGGCGCGAGCTTTTCGGTGATGGAGGCGACCCTGGTCCTCGCCCACGTGCTGCACGCCGTGCGCCTCGACCGGGCGCCCGGGGCCGGGCCGGTGGTGCCGCTGCACCGGGTGACGCTCAGACCGCAGGACGGATTGCGGATGCGAGTGACGGCGCGGGGGTGAGGCGGCCCCACCCGCCAAATAAAAAATCCTCGGCCTGATCCCGGAACCGCGCAGCGGAACCCGGGATCAGGCCGAGGAGCGAGAAAGCTTGCTCTGTCAGCCGCTGAGCCGCGCGATAACCGCGCTCAGCTCTTCTTGCGGAACGCGTCCAGGCTGACCACCGAGGCGCCCTCCTGCGGGGCGTCGGGGCGCTCGGCGGACTCGTCGGCCTTCGGCTCACCGTCGGACTCATCCTTGGCTGAAGCATCCTTGGCCGCCGGCTTGGTCTCGGGCTTCGCGGCCGGCACGATCTTCGGCAGGTTGTTGCCGATCGCCGGGATCTTCGGCTGCGCCTCGCTCGGCTCGGAGCCGGCGCCCCGGATCGCCCGCAGGGAGGTCGTGCCGGCGGGCGCCGCGTCCTCGCTCGCCGCCGTGCCGTCGTTCAGCTCGAACTTGAGGCCGAACTGCACCGAGGGGTCGAAGAAGCCGGTCACCGCCTCGAACGGCACCAGAAGCCGCTCCGGCACGCCGGAGAAGGACAGTCCGACCTCGAAGGTGTGCTCGGTGACGCCGAGGTCCCAGAACTGGTGCTGAAGGACGATCGTCATGTCCTGCGGATACTTTTCCCGCAGGCGCTGCGAGATCCGCACGCCGGGATAGTCGGTCCGGAACGAGACGTAGAAGTGATGCTCGCCGGCCAAGCCGTCGCGCGCCGCATCGCCCAGAACCTTGCGCACGACGTTGCGCAGGGCATCCTGCACCAGGAGATCGTAGCGAATCAGATCGTCTGCCATCAACCGTTGCCTGGCGCCGCATCGCTCGCGGGGAGGGAATTCGAGTGGAGGCTTCTGTTGCCAGGTGCCTCCGAACCCCGCCTATGCGGTGCTACCCGCTAGGACTTTGTTTGGTATTGGGGACCGCTTACGCGGCCACCGCCACCGGAGCAAAGTTGTCGTTGGCAACTATTGCATTGGCCCGATAACGGCGGAACCATGCCGAGCGAAAGCTCAACCTTTACGCCCTCGTCGATCCTATTTCGCCCCCGCCGAAGCCCGAACCGAACGGGCCGTTCCGGGCTTGGGTGGAGGCGCCGGGTACCGCCCCCGGGTCCGATAGGTTTATTCCGAAGAACGTTTATCGCCATAGCCGGCCTCGCGACCGGCAAGGGGAATATAGAGGGTCCCGTGCCGCTTTTGAAGCCCGCCGCGCGCCATTCTGTGACCGTTTCGCGAAGTGGTGCGCCGGCGCACTCCGAACCCACCGGCCTCGGCCGCCGCGGGCCGGGAGTCTGGCTCAAGGTGGCGGCCGCGATCCTGCGGGCGGTGCTGCTGCAACTGGCCGCGTTCGGCCTCGTCTTTGGAGCGGTCGCGGCCTTCAGCCGCCTGCCCGCTGTTCCGGCGAGCCTCCTGCCCTTCAAGGCCTTGACCGGCACCGAGCGGGCCGCGCTCGCCCTCACGGTGCTTCCGCATGTGGCGCTGGCATTTCTGATCCTCGCGGCCATCCGGCTTCGCCCAGGAAACACCCTTGATCCTGGACATCCCTTTGCTCCCGACAAGGCCTTGCACCCCGCCACGGCCCTGGGCTTCACCCGGCCCGACCTCTCCCGCCGTGCCGTCTGGCTCATCCTGCTCTGGCCGGCGCTCCAGGTCGCCTGGACGGCGGGGCTCTTGTGGCTCGCCGGCCAGCCGCCCGTCCGCGCCTGGCGCCTGTCGCCCTTTCTCACCGGCGAGGTCTTCCTGGCCTGGACGCTCTGGCTCGTGGTGCTCGCGCCGCTCGCCGAGGAGATGCTGTTTCGCGGCGACCTGTTCGGGCGCCTGACGCGACACCTCGCCCCGGCGGCGACGGTCGCCGTCGCCACGGTGGTGTTCGTGCTCTGCCACGCCGAGAACGGCCTGTTGCAGCCGGTCTCGGTCCTGCCGCTCGGAGTGGCTCTGGGCCTGATGCGGCTGTGGACCGGCAGCCTGTGGCCCTGCATCGCGCTCCACGCCGCGAGCAACGGCGCGGTGGTGCTGGCACGGGTGTGGAGTACCGGCTGAATCACGCCTCCGGGCGCTGCGATTCCGGCCTGGGACGCGTTATCCTGCTGGGCACCGTGACCGGGGAGGGGAACCGTCTCTCCCCCCGGGCATAGGCCAATGGGAGCCCGCCGGGCGCCGCGCGGCGCCCCGGGCCGTTTTCACGCGGAGGATGTCCGCCATGCGCCCCTACCACGCCCTCCTCCAGCGCATCCTCGACGACGGCGTCGAGAAGCACGATCGCACCGGGACCGGCACCCTCTCGGTGTTCGGCCATCAGATGCGCTTCGACCTCGCCGAGGGATTCCCGCTCGTGACGACGAAGCGGCTGCACCTGAAGTCGATCATCCACGAGCTCTTGTGGTTCCTCGCGGGCGACACCAACGTCGCCTACCTGCAATCGAACGGCGTGACGATCTGGGACGAGTGGGCCGACGAGCACGGCGATCTCGGCCCCGTCTACGGCCGGCAATGGCGCTCCTGGGCCAAGCCCGACGGCGGCAGCGTCGACCAGATCGCCTGGGTGCTCGACGAGATCCGCCGCAATCCCGATTCGCGCCGCCTCGTCGTCTCGGCCTGGAACCCGGCCGACCTCGACCGCATGGCGCTCGCGCCCTGCCACTGCCTGTTCCAGTTCTACGTCGCCGACGGGCGGCTCTCGCTCCAGCTCTACCAGCGCTCGGCCGACGCCTTCCTGGGCGTGCCGTTCAACATCGCTTCCTACGCGCTCCTCACCCACATGATGGCGCAGGTGCTGGACCTCACCCCCGGGGACTTCGTCCATACGCTGGGCGACGCGCATCTCTATTCCAACCACATCGCCCAGGCCCGCGAGCAGCTCGCCCGCGACATCCGCCCGCTCCCGCGGCTGCGCCTCGATCCGTCGGTGCGCTCGCTGTTCGATTTCCGCTACGACGACATCAGCATCGAGGGCTACGACCCGCACCCGGCGATCCGGGCGCCGGTGGCGGTCTGAGGATGGCGCCGCCCCTCGTCACCCTGATCGCCGCCGTCGCGAAGAACGGCGTCATCGGCCGCGACAACGCGCTGATCTGGCGCCTGCGCAGCGACCTGCGGCGCTTCCGCGCCCTCACCATGGGCAAGCCGGTGGTGATGGGGCGCAAGACCTGGGACTCGATCGGCCGGCCGCTTCCGGGACGGCGGGTGATCGTGCTGACCCGGGATCCCGCCTGGGAGGCGCCCGGCACCGAGCGGGCGGCCGGGTGGGACGACGCCCTGCGGCTCGCAGGCTCGGCGGGGGAGGTGATGGTGGCGGGCGGGTCCGAGATCTACGCCCTCGCCCTGCCGCATGCCGACCGGATCCACCTCACCGAGGTCGACGCGGCGCCCGAGGGCGATGCGCGCTTTCCCGCGATCCCGGCGGAGTTCCGCGAGGTCGCCGCGGAGGCGCATCCGGCCGGCCCCGAGGACGAGCACGGATTCCGGTTCGTGACCCTCGCGCGGGCTCCCTGAGCCCGATACGTCCGAGACGAGGAAACCATCTCAAGGTCCGGGGTGCGGCGATGGAACTCCCGCGAGCCCGCAGAAACCTTGAGAATTCGGTCGGCGCCGGTGGTTGCTTTCGCGTGGGGCTCGGCCGATATCGCAAGGGACCGAGACCAGAGCAATGCGAGTGCCGCGCGGGACGCGAGAGACAGCGCGGGGCGTGCCGGCCGGGAAAGGACGTGGGCGAGCATGCCTTGGAGCAATCAGAGCGGCGGCAGTGGCGGTGGCGGCGGCAACGGGGGTGGTCCCTGGGGCAATCGCGGCGGCAATAGCGGCGGTCCCTGGGGCAGTGGTTCCGGCGGCGGAGGCGGCGGCCCCTGGGGCGGCGGCGGCTCGGGCGGCGGCAACCAGCCGCCGGACCTCGAGGACCTGCTGCGCCGCAGCCAGGACCGGCTCAAGACCCTGATCCCCGGCGGCGGCTCGGTCGGCACCAAGGGTGCGGTGCTGGCGGTGCTGGTCGTGCTGGTGCTGTGGCTGATGACCGGCTGGTACACGGTGCTGCCGAGCCAGGTCGGCATCAACACGGTGTTCGGCCGCTATACCGGCCAGTCCGGCGAGGGCCTGCGCTGGAACTTCCCCTACCCGGTCGGCGCGGTGGTGAGGCCGAATGTCGGCGAGTCGCGCAGCATCCAGGTCGGCTACCGCTCGGGCGTCGGCGCCCAGCGCTCCCGGGACGTGCCGGAGGAGAGCCTGATGCTCACCGGCGACGACAACATCGTCGACCTCGATTTCGACGTGCAGTGGCGCGTGAACCCGGCCAAGGCCGAGGATTTCGTGTTCAACCTCCAGAATCCCGAGGGCACCATCAAGTCGGTGGCCGAGAGCGCGATGCGCGAGGTGGTGGGCCGGCGCCAGATCCAGGCGATCCTGACCACCGAGCAGTCGAGCGTGGCGCAGGAGGTGCAGCAGATCATCCAGAAGGCGCTCGATTCCTACGGCGCCGGCGTGCTGATCAACGTGGTCCAGCTCCAGGGCGTCAGCCCGCCGTCGGAGGTGCGCCAGGCCTTCGTCGACGTGAACGCGGCCCAGCAGGACGCGGCCCGCGCCCGCAACGAGGCCGAGACCTATGCCAGCCGCGTGGTGCCCGAGGCCCGGGGACGGTCCTCGCAGGTGATGCAGCAGGCGGAGGCCTTCAAGTCGCAGGCCACCGCCGAGGCGACCGGCCAGGCCGCGCGCTTCCGCGAGGTCTACGAATCCTACAAGCTCTCGCCCGCGGTCTCCCGCGAGCGCATGTTCCTCGACACGATGGAGAAGGTTCTGGGCGGCGTGAACAAGGTGATCATCGACCAGGGCGGCACCGCCGGCGCCGGCGCCGGCGCGACGGCTGCAGGGGTGCTGCCGGTCCTGCCCTTGCAGGACTTCACCACGACCGCCCGTCCGGCCCAGGGGAGCGCGCGATGAACGGCAACGCGCTTCGCACCGGCCTCGTCGTCCTCGGCGCCCTCGTCCTGGTGCTGATCTATGCCTCGGCCTTCACGGTGAGCCAGACCCAGCAGGCCCTGGTGCTGCAGTTCGGCCGCGTGCGCACCGTGCTGAACCAGGCCGGCACCGACAAGCCGGGCCTGTACTTCAAGCTGCCGTTCTTCGAGAGCGTGACGCTGTTCGAGAAGCGGCTGCTCGACCTCGACCTGCCGGTGCAGACCGTACTCTCGGCCGACCGCCAGAACCTCGAGGTCGATGCCTTCGCCCGCTACAAGATCAGCGATCCCCTGCGCTTCTACCAGTCGGTGAACAACGTCCAGGTCGCCAACCAGCGGCTGGGCAGCTTCACCAACGCGGCGATGCGCAACGTGCTGGCCAGCGCCTCGCGGGACGCCATCGTGCGCACCCAGCGCGAGGCCCTGATGAACCGCATCCAGGAGGAGGTGAACCGGCAGGCCAAGAATCTCGGCATCGAGATCATCGACCTGCGCCTGACCCGCGTCGACCTGCCGGCGGCCAACTCCCAGGCGGTCTACCAGCGCATGCGCACCGAGCGCGAGCGCGAGGCGGCGGACCTGCGCGCCAACGGCGCCCAGGTGGCGGCCACCATCAAGGCCAAGGCCGACCGCGACGTGACGGTGCTCATCGCCGAGGCGAACCAGAAGGCGGACCAGCTTCGCGGCCAGGGCGAGGCGGACCGCAACCGCATCCTCGCCGAGGCCTTCGGGCAGGATCCGGACTTCTTCGCCTTCTATCGCTCGATGCAGGCCTACGAGAAGGGCCTGAGCGGGCCCGAGACCCGGCTGGTGATCAGCCCCGGCTCGGAGTTCTTCCGCTACTTCAACGACCCGCAGGGTCGGGCTCGCCCTGCCGCGGCCCCGGCCGCCGGCCAGTAGGCCGGCGCCCCTCCGCCGAGGCGGAGACACGCCGACGATACCCCAGCGCCCCGCCCCGGCGGGGCGCGCTTTTGTGACGGTGGGCCACGCCGGTCGGCCGTGCCGCGGAGAACGACAAGATGCGACCTGAGGGGGGAACAGAAGAGGCGTCGGGAGCCGTCCGCGGGCGCCCGCGCGGTTTCCTGCCGTGAAGGATCTCGTCGCCGCCCTCGGCCTGGCGCTGGCCATCGAGGGCCTGCTCTGCGCCGCCTTCCCGGCAGCGATGCGCCGGGCGATGCAGGAGGCGTCGCAGACCCCGATGGAGCGGATGCGCCTCGTCGGCCTCCTCTCGGCCGCCGCCGGGGTCGTCGTGGTCGGTGTCGTCCGCCTGCTCCTCGGCTGAGGCGCGTCCGTCGGCTTGCCGGGACTTGAACCGGTCCGCTGGGAGACGATCTTAAGGAACGCTCCCGGCCCGGTCGCCGGGGGCTGCCCGGGCGAGGTGGACGGGGGCGACATGACGCTCCCTGCTCTCGCGCCGGGCCGAACCGTTTTGACGACGATCCTGCCCAACGAGGTTCCCTGATGGCCGCTTCCTCGCGCCGTAACCCCGCCTTCGCGAGACGGCGCCTGCCCGCCCTCGCCGGTGCTCTCCTGGCCCTGTCCGTCGGCACCGCGGCGCTGCCGGGCGTCGCCCTGGCCAAGGGGCCCGAATCGCTGGCCGACCTCGCCGAGCAGGTGACCGACGCGGTGGTGAACATCTCGGCGTCCACCACCGTGGAAGCGCGCGGCCGCACCCTGCCGCAGCTGCCGCAGGGCACCCCCTTCGAGGATCTCTTCGAGGAATTCTTCAACCGCCGCGGCCAAGGTGGCGGTCAAGGCGGCGGCGAGAGCCAGCCGCGGGCGCCGCGCCGCTCGAACTCGCTGGGCTCCGGCTTCATCATCGACTCGTCCGGCATCGTGGTCACCAACAACCACGTCATCGGCGACGCCAACGACATCCAGGTGATCCTGCATGACGGCCGCAAGCTGAAGGCCGAGATCATCGGCAAGGACTCGAAGATCGACCTCGCGGTGCTGCGGGTGAAGCCCGACCCGGACCGGCCTCTGAAGGCGGTGCCGCTCGGCGATTCCGACAAGATGCGGCCGGGCGACTGGGTGATCGCGATCGGCAACCCGTTCGGCCTCGGCGGCTCGGTCTCGGCCGGCATCGTCTCGGCCCGGGGCCGCAACATCGAGTCCGGCCCCTACGACAACTACATCCAGACCGACGCGGCCATCAACAAGGGCAATTCCGGCGGTCCGCTGTTCAACATGAACGGCGAGGTGATCGGCATCAACACGGCGATCCTGTCGCCGACCGGCGGCTCGGTCGGCATCGGCTTCGCGGTCCCGACCGCCACCGCCGGCCCGGTGATCGACCAGCTGCGCCAGTTCGGCGAGGTGCGGCGCGGCTGGCTCGGCGTGCGGATCCAGAACGTCGACGACACCACCGCCGAGGCTCTGGGCCTCAAGGGCGGCGGCCGCGGCGCGCTGATCGCCGGCGTCGACGACAAGGGTCCGGCCAAGACCGCCGGCCTCGAGGTCGGCGACGTGATCACCAAGTTCAACGGCGTGGAGGTCAAGAGCTCGAGCGACCTGCCCCGCATCGTCGCCTCGACCCCGGTCGGCAAGGTCGTCGACGTGACGACGATCCGCAAGGGCCAGGAGCAGACCAAGCAGGTCACCCTCGGCCGCCTGGAGGACAGCGACAAGCCGCAGCAGCAGTCGAACCTCAGCCGGCCGCAGCCGGAGGCCGACGTCACGCGCCAGGCCCTCGGCCTCAACCTCACGGGCCTCTCGGACGAGGCGCGCAAGCGCTTCGGGGTGAAGGACAGCGTCAAGGGCGTGCTGGTCACCCGGGTCGACCCGAACTCCAACGCCGCCGACAAGCGCATCCAGCCGGGCGACGTGATCGTCGAGGTGGGCCAGGAGGCGGTGAACTCCCCCGCCGACGTCACCCGCCGCATCGACCAGATCAAGAAGGACGGCCGCAAGTCGGCGCTGCTCCTCGTCTCCAACAAGGAGGGTGAGGTGCGGTTCGTGGCGCTGAGCCTGGAGTAGCAGGTCGTCGCGCGGCGGGTCTTTGCACTCGCCGCGCGTCACGGTGCCCGTTCGATCTGCTTCGAGCGTATCGACTCTCGCTTCGTCGTCCCGGGGCTGCGCAGGGGAACCCGAGATCTATCGCCGCTGACGTTTCAGGATGAAGCGGAACGCTGACCGCCTCTTCCTCCGACGCCGGAGGCGATGGATCCCGGGTTCTCGCCTTTCGGCGAGCCCGAGAATGACGGCGAGGACGCTTCAAGACATTCACCCCGCTCTCGATCTCACGGACGAGGTCGAGGCGGGGTGAGTTTAGACTGGGCAAAGTCGTGAACACGCTTCGGCGAGCCGGCCTTTCTCAGGCCGGCCCTCTTCCTCACCGCTGAGGATCGATCAGCGGCGACCAGGTCGGGTCGGAGGCGTAGGACGGGGTCGGAACCGGCTGCTCGACCTTGCCGGTGATGTCGACCATGTAGAGCTTGCCGCCGGCCTGGCCGCCGGGATCGCGGAAGAAGATCAGGTACTGGCCGTTCGGCGCCCAGGTCGGGCCCTCGTTGTGAAACCCTTCCGTCAGCACCCGCTCCCCGCTGCCGTCGGGCTTCATGATGCAGATCGAGAACGAGCCCTTCCGCTGCCGCGTGAAGGCGATGTAGTCGCCCCGCGGCGACCAGGCCGGCTGCGAGGCCGAGCCGTCGCCGAAGGACAGGCGGCGCGGATTCGAGCCGTCGGCGCCCATGATGTAGATCTGCTGCTGGCCGCCGCGGTCGGATTCGAACACGATCTCGCGCCCGTCCGGCGAGAAGGACGGCGAGGTGTCGATGGCGTTGGCGTTGGTGATCCGGGTCTGCGCCTTGGAGGCGAGGTCCATCACGTAGATGCTGGCATTGCCGCCGTCCTGGTCGCTCATCACCAGGCGGCGCCCGTCCGGCGAGAAGCGCGGGCTGGTGCTCATCTCGGCATTGGTCGGGATCACCTGCCGGGAGCCGGTCGAGAGGTTGATCACCTGCACCCGCGGCTGCTGGCCGGTGACCTGGGACATGTAGGTGATGTCCTGCGTCGAGGGCGAGTAGCGCGGCGCCACCACCGAGGCCTCGCCGCTCGTCAGGTAGCGCACGTTGGCGCCGTCCTGGTCCATGATGGCGAGGCGCTTGCGGCGGTGCTCCTTCGAGCCCGATTCGTCGACGAAGGCGACGCGGGTGTCGAAGAAGCCGCCGATGCCGGTGATCTTGGTGTAGACCGCGTCCGAGATCAGGTGGCCCATGCGGCGCGCATTGGCGCCGTCGCCCGCATATTGCTGGCCGATCATCTGCTGGCCCGACAGCACGTCCCACAGGCGGAACTCGGCCTTGAGCCGGCCCGACCCGTCGCGGGTGACCCGGCCGGTGACCAGGCCCTGCACGCCGGTGTCCTTCCAGGCGGAAAAATTCGGCGCGGCGTCGAAATTCGGGTTCTCGGGGAAGCGCGCCTTCTCGACCGGGGTGAAATAGCCGGAGCGCTTCAGGTTGTTGGTCACGATACCCGACAGGGTCGGGCCGAGGCTCGGATCGCCGGAGAAGTCGGCGATGGCGATCGGCATCGGCTGGAAGGCGCCGCCGGGCCCGATGCGCAGGTTGAGCTGCGCCTGCGCGGTGTCGGGGAAGCCCGAGACGAGGCCGGCGGCGAGGCACAGCCACAGGACAGCGGCGAGCGCGTGACGCAATCGCGAGGGGGAGTGCATGGAGGGGACGTCCGTCGTGGGGTGAAGCAAGCGGCGTGAGGATCGTCAGGCCCGCGGCAGCTCGAACTCCGCGTTGATGACCCGCCAATCGTTGTAGAACGGGGCGTACTGGGACGGGATGCGGAACGGCGCGCAGCGCCGCACAGCCCGCACCGCGGCCTCGGCGATCGAGCGATCGACCGCGCTGCCGCCGGCCCGCAGGATGCGCGGATCGGTGGTGAGGGACCCGTCGGGGTTCAGGCGGATGTCGAGCTGCGGCAGCACGATGCCCTGCGCGGCGCCGGGGGGCGCGGAGTAGCAGCGCTCGATCTGCTGCTGCAGCAGGCCGACCAGGGCGTCGCGCTGGCTCGGGTTGAGGCGCTGCGACGTGCCGGTGGCGGCGCCGAGGGCCGCGGTGCGCTGCACCTCGCGGCCGGTGGCGCCGGTGGCGTGCGAGGGTCCGTGCGCCGCCAGCACGTCGCGGATCGCGCCCGAATTGAACTTCTCGGCGAGCTCGGCCTGGCGCCGGGCCTTGGCCTCGGCGGCGGCCTTGGCCTTCGCGTCCGCCACGGCCTTGGCCTTCGCGGCGGCCTCGGCCTTCGCCTTCGCTTCCGCGGCGGCGTGGGCCCTGGCGTCGGCCTCCGCCTTGGCCTGGGCCTTCGCCTCGGCTTCCGCCTGGGCCTTGGCCTCCGCTTCGGCCTTGGCTTCCGCGCGCGCCTTGGCCTCGGCCTGAGCCCTGGCCTCGGCCTTCGCCTTGGCGTCCGCCTGGGCCTTGGCCTCGGCACGGGCCTTCGCCTCGGCCTCCGCCTCCGCCTTGGCTTCCGCACGCGCCTTCGCCTCGGCCTCGGCGCGAGCCTTGGCTTCGGCCTTCGCCTTCGCGGCGGCCTTGTCGGCAGCCGCCTTCTCGGCCGCGGCCTTGGCCTCGGCCAGTTCCTCGCGCCGGATCGCCTCGGCCTCGGCCTTCTCGGCGGCAGCCTTCTCGGCAGCGGCTTTCGCCGCGGCCGCAGCCGCCTTCTCGGCCGCCGCCTTGGCGGCAGCCTTCGCGGCTTCCTTTGCGGCTTCCTTGGCAGCCTCGCGAGCCGCTTCCTTCGCGGCTTCCTTCGCCGCCTCCTTGGCCTCGCGCTCCGCCTCGGCCTTGGCTTCGGCGCGCGCCTCGGCCTCCGCCTTGGCCTTCGCGGCGGCGGCCTTCTCGGCATCGGCCTTCGCGGTGTCGGGGCGCGCGGGCGGCATCGGGGGCGGCTCGGGCTGCTCGAGGGCCGGGCGCAGGGGCGGCACCGGCATCTCCTCGGCGTTGGCGACCTTCATCTCCGGCGGGCGCGTCGGGGGCGTCGGGACGTTGGTCTTGGCCTCGCCGGGGTCGTTCTCCTGCTGCTTGTCGGCGACCCGGTCGGCGCGCGGGCTCTTGGCCGGGGCCTCGCCGTCGCGCTGGCCCTTGGTCAGCTCCGAGAACTGGTTCTCGGTGATGACCTCGACCGGCACGCCCTCCTCGGCCTGCGGCAGCACGTGCGAGGCGGCGGCGAACAGCGCCAGCCCGATCAGCACCACGTGCGCGCCGGCCGAGACCCAGACGCCGGGCTCGGACCTGTCGAAGGGAAACACCACGGAGAACCCCGCCCTACTAACGCTGGTCGGGCTCGGTCACGAGGGCGACCTTCTTGAAGCCGCCGCTCGTCACGATCGCCATCACCTGGGCGACCCGGCCGTAATCGACCCGCTTGTCGCCGCGCACGAAGACCCGCTCCTCGAAGCCGTCCTTGGCGGTGGCCGAGAGCTTGGAGACGATGGTGTCGTCGGAGAGCTCGTCCTCGCCGAGGAAAACCTGGCCGGTCTGGCGGATCGAGAGGGTGACCGGCTTCGAGTCCTGGTTGAGCGGCGCCGCCTTGGTCTGCGGCAGGTCGAGAGGCACGCCGACGGTCATCATCGGCGCGGCGACCATGAAGATGATCAGGAGCACCAGCACGACGTCGATGAACGGCGTCATGTTGATCTCGTTGATCGCGCCGCCCCGCCGGCCGCGCCGACGGCGCCCGCCGCCCTGTGCCGCTCCGGAGGCCATGCCCATCTGGCTCAATCCTTCCTCAAAGGTCGCGGGGTCAGGCCGCCAGCGCCATGCGCTCGTCGATCTGGCGCGACAGGATGGCCGAGAACTCGTCGGCGAAGCCCTCGAGACGCCCCTGCGACTTCGCCACCGAGGCCTGGAGCTTGTTGTAGGCGAGCACCGCGGGGATCGCCGCGAACAGCCCGATGGCGGTGGCGAACAGGGCCTCGGCGATGCCGGGCGCCACGACCGCGAGCGAGGTGTTCTTCGAGGCGGCGATCGACGTGAAGGCCGTCATGATGCCGAACACCGTGCCGAACAGGCCGATATAGGGGCCGGCCGAGCCGATCGAGGCGAGGAACAGGAGGCGCGATTCGAGGCGCTCGACCTCGCGCTGGATCGTCACGTCGAGCACCTTGTCGATGCGCTGGCCGAGGCTGCGGATCGAGCGGCCGGAGCCCTCGTAGGAGCGGCGCCACTCGCGCATCGCGGCGACGAACAGGGCGGCGAGCCCGGTCGCCGGCTTGTCGTTATAGGCGCGAAAGAGCTCCTCCAGCGGCCGGCCGGACCAGAACTCCTCCTCGAAGGCGTCCATCTCCGCCTTGGTGCGGCGAAAGAGCAGCGTCTTGTCGATGATGATCGACCAGCACCAGATCGACGAGCCGAGCAGGCCGAGCATCACCACCTTGACGACGAAGTGGGCCTGCCAGAACAGGCCGAACATCGTGATCTCGGCCACGGGCATCGCCTGGGCGGCGTCGGCGGGATTCATGCGGTTTTCCTCGCGTCCCGGGCCGATGACGGCCCTCGGGCACTCCAACCGGGATCGGGGCTTTTCGTATGGTGGTTCGATCGCGCCCGAATCTGTCGAAAGTATGGGCCGCCGCTCCGCGAAGAGCTTTTGCCCGTCGCGAGTTAAGCCCCCGGCAGGGTTAAGGAATGGTGAGCGCGACCGCTCAACGTCGGGCGAGGGTCCGGCGCAGGGCTTCCGGCAGGCGCACGGCGCGGCCCTCGCGCACGCAGGCCACCACCACCTCGGCCCGCACCAGGGTCTCGTCGCCGCGGCGCACCTCCTGGTCGAGATGCATCGAGGCGCCGCGCAGCTCGCGCGTCGCGGTCAGCACCGTCAGCGCGTCGTCCATGCGGGCGGGCTTGAGGTAGTCGAGGCTCATGCGCCGCACCACGAAGACGAGGCCGTCCGCCTCCCGGTGCAGGTCGGACTGGTCGCCGGCGAGCCCGCGCAGCAATTCGGTCCGGCCCCGCTCCATGAAGCGCAGGTAGCTCGCGTGGTAGACGAAGCCGGAGAAATCCGTGTCCTCGTAGTAGACGCGCACGGGAAGGGCGTGGGCGTCCGGGGGCATGGTCTTCTCTGTGTCGGTCACGCGGCGATCGTCCTCTTGCTCGGAGCCTGTTCGACGAGTCCTGGCGGTACCGCGAAAACCGCGACGATCCCACCCTCAACCTCATCCTGCGCTGCGACCGAGGGGAGCCTCCAAGGCGGGCTCCAGGGATCGCAGAGACGTCCGGAAGCCTCCTTCGAGACCCACTGCGTAGGCACCTCAGGATGAGGGCGTGGGTCGGATGACAGATGCCCGTCGCTTCGCGCAGACTCTCCCGTCGGACGACCTGTCAGACGGCGGCCTCCGCCCCCAGCTCCACCATCACGATCTCCGGCGGCACCCCGAGGCGGATCGGCGCGATGCTCAACCCCAAGCCCCCGGAGATCACGAGGTCGCTCGCCTCGCGGACATGGCCGTAGACGTAGCGGCGGGGGTAGCGCGAGGGCACCACCGGCGACCAGCCGAAGAGCCGCACCTGCCCGCCATGGGTGTGGCCCGACAGGGTCAGCGCCACCCGGGCCGGCACCTCGGCGAAGATGTCGGGCTCATGCGCCAAGAGGATCATCGGGGCGCCGTCCGGCACCGCCGCCAGGGTGGCGGGCAGGTCGTGCAGACCGACCCGCCCACGAGCGGTCCGGCGCCGAACCGGCAGCAGGGCGAGCTGGTCCTCGAGCCCGGCGAGCCAGACCGGGCCGGCCCGGGTCGCCAGCGGCAAAGCCTCGTTCGACAGGACCCGGATACCGTTCCGGGTCAGCGCCGTGCCGGCCTCGGTCGGGCCGGCGCCGCGGCGCAGGGCGGCCGGGTCCTCCCACCAGTCGTGGTTGCCGAGCACCGCGTAGACCCCGAGGGGAGCCGTGAGGCCGGCGAGCACCGGCGCCCATTCGGCCGCGGGAATGTAACGCGTGACGTAGTGCTGGCCGGCCACGAAATCGCCGACCAGCACCACGAGGTCGGCCCCGAGCGCGTTGGTGGCCGCGACGATGCCGGCGATGCGCTCCAGGCTCATCCAGGGGTCGCAGGCATGGATGTCGGTGAGGACGGCGATGCGCAAGGAGAGCCCCGCCGGCCAGGGCGCGGCGGGGTTGGGCTTGATCGCGTAAGCCGTCACGACCTGCCGGAACGGCTCGATCCCGGTGGCGTAGGCGCCGGTGCTGATCCCTGAGAGCGCGACGGCGCCCGCTCCCTGGAGCACCCGGCGGCGGGTGAAAAGGCGGTACCCCCTCCCCTCCTCACGCATCCTCGTCCCCGGTGAACAGCCCGAACTGCACGCTGGGATCGCGGTTCGGCTCCGGCAGGCCGAGATGGCGGAAGGCGTGGGCGGTGAGCACCCGGCCGCGCGGCGTGCGCTGCACGAAGCCCTTCTGGATCAGGTAGGGCTCGATGATCTCCTCGATCGCGTCGCGCGGCTCGGAAAGCGCCGCCGCGATGGTCTCGACCCCGACCGGCCCGCCGTTGAACGAGTGGGCGATGACGTTCAGGTACTTCCGGTCCATCGTGTCGAGCCCGGCGGGATCGACGTCGAGGAGCCGCAGCGCCCGGTCGGCGATGGCGCGGGTGATGGTCGGCGCATCCTCCACGATGGCGAAGTCGCGCACCCGCCGTAAGAGCCGCCCGGCGATGCGCGGCGTGCCCCGTGCCCGCTTGGCGATCTCGTTGGCGCCGTCCGGCGCCATGCCGATGCCGAGCACCCGGGCGCCGCGGCTGACGATGAGTTCGAGCTCGTCGATGTCGTAGAATTCGAGCCGGATCGGGATGCCGAACCGGTCGCGCAACGGGGTGGTCAGCAGGCCCGCCCGGGTGGTGGCGGCGACCAGCGTGAATTTCGGCAGCTCGATCTTCACCGAGCGGGCCGCCGGCCCCTCGCCGATGATGAGGTCGAGCTGGTAATCCTCCATCGCCGGATAGAGGATCTCCTCCACCGCCGGGTTGAGGCGGTGGATCTCGTCGATGAACAGGACGTCGCGCTCTTCCAGGTTGGTGAGCTGCGCCGCCAGGTCGCCGGCCTTGGCGATCACCGGGCCGGAGGTGGAGCGGAAGTTCACCCCGAGCTCGCGGGCGACGATCTGGGCCAGCGTGGTCTTGCCGAGGCCGGGGGGGCCGACGAACAGCACGTGATCGAGAGCCTGGCCGGTCTTCTTCGCCGCGTCGATGAACACCTGGAGATTGGCGCGGGCCGCCTTCTGGCCGGTGAAGTCGGCGAGGCTGAGCGGCCGGATCGAGGCGTCGGTGTCGTCCTCGCGGCGCTCGGGGGTGAGGAGGGCTTTGGGCTTGCTCAAGCGGGACCTGACGGGCTCTCACGGACGGCGCGAGGCCGGCGGCACCCGCATCCCGGATGTAATCGCTGGGCTCTGTCGCACAACGCGACCGATCGCGCTACGCTGCGGCGCAACCCGATCGGAGAGCCGACCCCGTGACGACGCTGGAGCCCGCGGCGGGCGCCGCCGCGCCCGACCTGGACCAACCCCGGCCCGTCACCCTGGCCGAGGCCCTGCCGGTCTGGCTGCGGGTCGCCGCCCTGTCCTTCGGCGGCCCGGCCGGGCAGATCGCGGTGATGCACCGGGTGCTGGTCGAGGAGAAGCGCTGGATCTCCGAGAACCGCTTCCTGCACGCGCTCAATTTCTGCACCCTCCTGCCCGGGCCGGAGGCGCAGCAGCTCGCGACTTACGTCGGCTGGCTGATGCACGGGCCCCGCGGCGGCCTCCTCGCCGGCGGGCTGTTCGTCCTGCCGGGCCTTGTCGCCATCATGGCCCTGAGCTGGATCTACGTCCTCTACGGCCAGGCCGGCCCGGTCGCCGGGCTATTCTTCGGCCTCAAGGCCGCGGTGCTCGCCATCGTGCTCGAGGCGGTGCAGCGCATCGGCCGGCGGGCCCTGCGCGGCCGGGTGATGACCGGGCTCGCCGCGGCGGCCTTCGCCGGCATCTTCTTTCTCGACGTGCCGTTCCCGCTCATCGTCGTGGCGGCGGGTGTGATCGGCTTCCTCGGCGGCCGGGCCGGGCATCCGGCCTTCCGTCCCGGCGGCGGGCACGCCGCGAAGTCCGAGGGCGGCGCCTACCTGTTCGGCGACGACGCGCTGCCGCGCGAGCGCGCGACCTGGGGCGAGACGCTCGCCACCCTCGCCGTCTGGTCGGCGATCTGGCTCGTCCCGGTCGCCGCGCTCCTCCTGATGCTGGGGCCGGACCACGTGTTCTCCCGCATCGCGGTGTTCTTCTCCAAGATGGCGCTGGTGACCTTCGGCGGCGCCTACGCGGCGCTCGCCTACGTGGCGCAGGCGGCGGTGGAGCAATACGGCTGGATGCACCCCGGCGAGATGCTCGACGGGCTCGGCATGGCCGAGACGACGCCCGGCCCGCTCATCATGGTGACGCAGTTCGTCGGCTTCCTCGCCGCCTTCCGGGCACCGGGGGCGCTCTCCCCCCTCGCCGCCGGCACGCTCGGCGGGCTCTTGACCACCTGGGTCACCTTCGCGCCCTGCTTCCTGTGGATCTTCGTCGGCGCGCCCTTCGTCGAGCGCCTGCGCGGCCATCCGGCGCTCGCCGGCGCACTCTCGGCGATCACCGCGGCGGTGGTGGGAGTGATCCTCAACCTCGCGGTCTGGTTCTCCCTCCACACGCTGTTTCGCGAGCTGCGCCTGGTGGCCGTCGGGCCGTTGAAGCTCGACGTGCCGGTGCTCTCGAGCGTCGATCCCTACGCGCTGGCCCTGGCGCTCGCAGCGATCGTGGCGGTGTTCCGCTTCCGGGCCGGGATGATCCCGGTGCTGGGGACTTGCGCGGCGGCCGGGATGGGGTTGCGTCTGGCCGGGCTGATCTGATCCCCGTGCCTAAAACTCCATGTCCAGTTCCTCGATCTCCTCAGGCTCGTCCGCCGCCGCGGCGATCCAGTCCCGCATCAGGTCCCAGTCCATGATCCGGTCGCGATAGGCGGCGCAATCGGGCGGCAGGGCGACGCCGTAGGTGACGAAGCGGGTTCAGACGGGGGCGTACATCGCGTCGGCCACCACCGGCCGGTCGCCGAACAGGAACGGCCCCCCATGGGCCGTGAGGGCCTCCTGCCAGATCTCGACCACCCGGGCGATGTCGGCCTGGGCGCCGCCCCAGAGCGTGAAGTCGGTGTACCGGGCGCGCAGGTTCATCGGCAGGGCCGAGCGCAGGTTGACGAAGCCGCCATGCATCTCGCCCGAGATCGAGTGCGACCAGGCGCGGGCGGCGAGGTCGTCGGGCAGGAGACCGGCCTGCGGCCGCACCTCGGCGAGATACTGGGCGATGGCGAGCACGTCCCAGACCCGCACCGCCCCATGGGTCAGCCGCGGCACCAGGAACGAGGGCGAGAGATGCAGCAGCTCGGCCCGGCTCGCCGGATCGCCGGACAGCACCTCGACCGCGAGGTCGAGCCCGGCCATGCGGCAGAGCAGCCAGCCCCGCAGCGACCAGGACGAGTAGTTGCGGCTTGAGATCGTCAGCGTCGCCTCGGCCATGCCGTCCTCCCCAGGCCGTCGTCGCGCGGCCCGCCTGCCCCAGGATTCCCGATCCGGCGATCCAAGACTCGTGCCGAAGACTCCTGCCGAAGACTCCTGCCGAAGATTCGTGCCGAACGGCATTCAGGTTGATCGAAGCCGGCGCGGCCGCGCGGGGCGCAATCTTCGCACAAGTCGCGCGGATCCAGACTGCCCCGCGAGTGACTTGGCACGAGGGTCGCATCCCGCGAGCGGGGGTTTGGCGGCCGCGTGTCGCGGGAAGCCCGGTCGCGGGAGGAGGACGCCGTGACCGACGCTTGCCGGCGGGCCGCACCCCGCGCGTGTCCGTGAGGGAGAGCCCGGGCCGATGCTCTACGATGCCTTCGAGGTCCAGTCGGACGCAGCCAGCGTCACCCGCGCCTGGGGGCGGGCGCTCCACGAGGGCACCACGCCCTGGACGAAGGGAGGCTACGGCGCGCCGGCGACCTGGATCGCGGCCGCCGCCCGGATGATGATGCGGGCCGGCCTCACCCATGCCCGGCCCTCCTACGGGATCGAGGCGGTGCGGATCGGCAACCGCACGGTGCCGGTGGCCGAGGAGCCGGTGCTCTCGACACCCTTCGGCACCCTCCTGCGCTTCCGCAAGGACCTGGTCAGCGAGCAGCCGCGGGTGCTGGTGGTGGCGCCCCTGTCAGGGCATTTCGGCACGCTGCTGCGCGGCACCGTGCGCACCCTGCTCACCGACCACGACGTCTACATCACCGACTGGCACAATGCCCGCGACGTGCCGCTGGGCGCCGGCCGCTTCGGCTTCGACGATTACGTCGCCCACCTGGTGCGCTTCCTGGAGGCGATCGGCGAGGGTGCCCACATCGTCGCCGTGTGCCAGCCCTGCGTGCAGGCGCTCGCCGCCGCCGCCGTGATGGCCGAGAGCCGCAACGCCGCGCATCCGGCGAGCATGACCCTGATGGCCGGCCCGGTCGATACGAGGATCAACCCGACCAAGGTCAACGAACTCGCCACCTCGCGGCCGATCGACTGGTTCGAGCGCAACCTGATCGCCACCGTGCCGCGCCGCCATGCCGGGGCGGGGCGGCGGGTCTATCCGGGCTTCATGCAGGTGGCGGCCTTCATGTCGATGAACGCCGCGCGCCACATGCACGGCCATCTCGACCTCTACTGGCACCTCGCCGAGGGCGAGACCGCCAAGGAGGCGCAAGCGAAGGCCGCGCAGATCGAGACTTTCTACGACGAGTATTTCGCCGTGCTCGACCTCGCGGCGGAGTTCTACCTCGAGACGGTCAAGACCGTGTTCCAGGATGCGACCCTGGCGCAGAACAAGCTGACCTTCCGCGGTGCGCCGATCGACACGAGGGCGATCCGCAAGACCGCCCTGATGACGGTGGAGGGCGAGCGCGACGACATCTGCTCCGTCGGCCAGACGGTGGCGGCGCAGGATCTGTGCACGGGCCTCAAACCGTTCCGCAAGCGCCACCATCTCCAGGCCGGCGTCGGCCATTACGGCGTGTTCTCCGGCCGCAAGTGGGAGGGCCAGACCTACCCGCTGGTGCGCAGCTTCATCCAGGCCAACGCTTGACCCGTCCGGGCGCCGGCCTAGATCCGATGCCCCGTCGGCGCGAGGCTCGTTCCGGACCCGCAGCCGCTCAAATTTCGGTCAGGCAGCCACTCCCCGGTTGGAAGTCGCGGCGGAGTGGTGTAAGGCCCCGATCAGGTGCATACCGTGCGCCGACAGCTTGCGCCGGGCTCCGGTGCGACCGCGATGCGACCTAAGCCCCTCCCGGCCTTTCCAGGTCCGGACCCTGGGGCGCGTCTCGGTTGGCCGGGCAGGCAGCCATCCGGGCGCGTTCCGCGCAAGGTCGGCCACGATTCTGGATTTAGACAAGAGGACATACACCCTTGCAGGTACTCGTTCGGGACAACAACGTCGATCAGGCTCTCCGCGTCCTCAAGAAGAAGATGCAGCGCGAGGGCATCTTCCGCGAGATGAAGCAGCGCAAGGCTTACGAGAAGCCGTCGGTGCGCAAGGCCCGCGAGAAGGCGGAAGCCGTGCGCCGCGCCCGCAAGCAGGCCCGCAAGACCGCCATCCGCGAGGGCCTGATCGCGGCGCCGAAGCCGAAGCCCCGCGTCGGCGCTCCCCGCCGTCCGGGCCTGGCCCCCTCCACGGCCCCGGCTGCCACTCCGGCCGCCTCCGCGTAAGCGACCTAAG
The DNA here is from genome assembly GCF_003058325.1 of Methylobacterium currus. Lineage (NCBI taxonomy): Bacteria > Pseudomonadati > Pseudomonadota > Alphaproteobacteria > Hyphomicrobiales > Methylobacteriaceae > Methylobacterium > Methylobacterium currus. The sequence continues at coordinate 3,792,461 of NZ_CP028843.1, read as the reverse complement.
CAGCGACTTGCCGCACCCCGCCTCCTCCCGGCGGGGCCCCCGACCAGACGTGAGCCCGACGCCGAGAGGCGTGCGGGCTCTTGTCGTTCGTCAAGCCGCGGCAGAGGCGGCGCGTTCGGCCTCGACCAGCACGTCGAGGGGCCGCCAGGGCTTCTGCATGTAGACGGCGTGGTCCGGCACAGCCTGCGCCGCCCCCGGCCGCGACGTCACCACCAGGCGCACGTCGGGCCAGTCCCGCTCCACCGTGCGGGCGAGGGTGGCCCCGTCGATCTCGCCGGAGAGCTGCATCTCCGTGAACAGCAGCGCGACCTCGGAGCCGTGCTCGCGCATCACCGCCAGCGCGTCGGCGGCGCTGTCGCAGGCGATCACGTCGAGATCGGTCTCCTCCAGGATCGCGGCGGCGAAATCCCGAACGGACTCATCGTCCTCCACCACGACGGCGATCGGCGCGGTGGGTGCTGCTCTGCCCATGAAGCCTCCTGTTATGTCTTGAGGGTCTTGTTGATTCCCGGGTCCTCGTGAGTGCTCGGGATTGATGCGGAGCCGATCGGCCGCCCGCCGAATCGCCGCGACAGCCCCGATGCCGATGCAGGGGGGACGAGCGGGGTCGAAGGGACGGGAAACCGGGCGCAGCGTGACACGCGTGCCGGAACAAGGACGCAACTCAGCGACGCGAACACGCTCGCGTGAGCATCAACGACTCAATCCTGACATTGATCCCGGCAAAAGGTCTACCCTCGCCGGGGCAACCGATGCGCCATGCGCATGCCGCCCCCTTCCCTTACGCCATTGCCCACGCCTTGGGCATGCGTGTTGGGCATAAGAGGAACTTTCGTGCATGGTGCGGTGCATTAACGAGCTGTTCACCCTCTCGGCCGGAATGTTACCGTTCGATGAAGGCGGCGGACGAGGCACGGCCCGGGGCGGGACCGGCACCCGCCGCGGGAGGTGAAGAGCCGATGTGCCGCTTCCTCGCCTACCACGGCGATCCGGTCTATCTCGACGAGCTGGTCTGCGCGCCGACCCATTCCCTCGTGCATCAGTCACTGCACGCGGCGGAGGCCCAGACCGAGACCAACGGCGACGGTTTCGGCATCGGCTGGTACGGCGACCGACCCGAGCCGGGCCTCTACCGTGACGTTCGGCCGGCCTGGTCCGACGAGAACCTGCGCAGCCTCTCCCGGCAGATCCGCGCCCGCACCTTCTTCGCCCATGTCCGCGCCTCGACGGGCACCGCGACCACTCGGGCGAACTGCCACCCCTTCGCCCATGGCCGCCACCTGTTCATGCATAACGGCCAGATCGGCGGCTATCCGCGCATCCGGCGGCGGCTGGAGGCGATGATCCCGGACGGGCTCTACGAGTCGCGCCAGGGCACCACCGATTCGGAGGCCCTGTTCCTCCTCGCTCTCGCGCACGGCCTCGACAAGGACCCGGTCGCCGCCATGGCGGCGAGCGTGTCGGCCGCCCGCGGCCTGATGCGCGAGGCGGGGATCGACGAGCCCCTGCGCTTCACCGCCGTGCTCACCGACGGCGAGACCCTCACCGCCTATCGCTGGGCCTGCGACGGCCGCCCGCCGAGCCTGTACTGGCGCGAGACCGGCACCGGCCTCGCGGTCGTCTCCGAGCCGATCGACGGCCTGCGCACCGGCTGGTCCGAGGTGCCGAAGGGCGGCACGCTCCTCGCCCGCCCGGGCCAGCCGGTGCGGGTGGCCGGGCCGGAGGAGACGGGACTGCGCGCGGCGGCCTGAGGGCCTGCCCGCTCCAAAGCTCCCGCCGTCACCGCTCCGGACGGCGTGACGAAGCCGGGACAGGCCCGGACCGCGCAGCCGGGCCACCCGGCACGCGCATCGCCTCATGCGCATGGCGACCCCGATACCGGATCGAGGCGATCGACGCAGGGTCGCGGCCGGAGGATGGCATCGACGCCGCCCGGCCTGCGGCACGAGGTGCCGGCGCCCAGGGCCCTTGCCACCGAACCCGTCACCGTTCAGCGCCGGTCGCCTAAGGCCGCGGCCGAACCCGACCGCGCGAGCGATCCTCCGCAGCCCTCGACGACCGGCCGCATCGGCGTTGCGACGCACGGCTCCGACCGGATTGTCCAGGGACCTCCCCGCCGACCAGGCCGACGCGGACGCCGTCCTGTCCCGTTCGCACAGGCCCGTCCGGAGGATGGACAGGGCGCGGATCTCGCCCTCGCCCCGAACCGCCCTGCGGCGAGCCGATCCCGACAGCCCTGCCGCCTCCTCACCGGCGACGCTGCAGCAGCAAGCCCTGCGCCCGCCGACCGGGCGCTCGCATCACTGCATCTGCCACCATGTGCATGAAATTGTACCGGCGATATCTTTCTTTATATACAAACCCAACATTCAATAATATTTTTCGTGTTATCTCATGTATTCTGGCAAGATGCCGAAAATTTATGCTGCACCTTATCTCTGAATAGAAATATCTGATCGTCGCTCGGCCTCTCACGCGCCGAACGTCGCAGAGAACCACGGACCGTCAGGCGCAGCATCGAGGCGCAGGAGCGGATGACCATCGTCGAGAGACAGGAGTGGCTCGTGCCGTCTCGCCGAACGGCCGATGGCGGGACGGCTCCCTCGCATGACAGGACGCCGCGCGTGTTCCTCGCGGCTCTGGGCACCCACGGGGACGTGCTGCCGGTCATCGCCCTGGGCGCGGCGCTGCAGGCGCGGAATCACCCGGTACGGATCGCGGCGCCCGCGCATTTCCGGCCGCTCGCCGCCCGCGCAGGTCTCTCCTTCCATCCCATCGGCACCGAGGCCGATTTTGCCCGGGCGATGAGCCAGCCGGACCTGTGGCACCCGGTCCGCGGCGCCCGGGCGATGCTGGAAGCGGTCGTGGAGGCGGTCGAGCCGACCTATCGCTGGCTCGAAGCCGAGGCGCGGCCCGGCCTCGACCGGGTGGTCGCCTCCACCCTGGCGCTCGGGGCGCGGGTGGCGCAGGAGCGCCTCGGCCTGTCGCTGACGACCCTCCACATGATGCCGATGCTGGTCGAGAGCCGCTTCGCACCGCCACGGCTGCCGGGCCTGCCCCTGCCCCGTCTCGTGCCGGCCCGCCTGCGCCACGATCTCGGCCGCGGCGCGGACCGGTTCGTCCTCGATCCGGCCGCCCTGCCGCCGCTCAACGCCTTCCGGGCCGGGCTCGGCCTCGCCCCGGTCAAGCGCCTGCGGCATTGGTGGCATAGCCCCGAACAGGTCCTGCTCGCGGTGCCGGACTGGTATGCTCCGCCACAGGCCGACTGGCCGGCGCAGATCACCCAGATCGGCTTCCCTCTGGCCGACACCTACGGCGACGACGCCGGCCTGGCGCCCGACCTCGGGGCCTTCCTGCAGGCCGGGCCGGCGCCTCTCGTCTTCACCTATGGCTCGGCGATGGCCGGCGCCCAGCCGTTCTTCGCCACCGCGGTCGCGCTGTGCCGGCTGTCGGGGCGACGCGGGATCCTGCTTTCCGGCCGGGCCGACGAGATCCCGCGCGACCTGCCGCCCGGCCTGTGTCACGCCGCCTACGCGCCGCTGAGCCGGCTGCTGCCGTCCTGCGCGGCGCTGATCCATCATGGCGGGGTCGGCACCGTGGCGCAGGCCCTGGCGGCGGGCTGCCCGCAGCTGATCGTCCCGGTGGCCTTCGATCATGCCGACGAGGCCCAGCGGGTGGCGCGTCTCGGAGTCGGCGCCTCGCTTTGGCGCTGGCGCTTCACCGCACGGCGGGCGCGGCGGGTGATCGACGGCCTGCTGGGCTCAGGCAGGGTGGCGAGGGCCTGCCGCGAGGTGCAGATGCTGGTGCGGTCGGAGAACGGCGTCGCGCAGGCCTGCGAGGCCATCGGCGGCTCAAGGGGGAACTGATACCGCCGCGCCTTCGAACGGGCGCCGGCGCTGATGCGCCGGACACCTTCGCATCGACACGTCGATGCGAAGGTGCGTAGGTATGACGGGCCAGTCCTCACGCCGCCCGCACCTCGCCGAGGAACGCCGTCACCGATTCGGCCAGCAGGGCCGAGTTCTGCGCCAGGAGTCCGGCCACGGCCCGGACCTGATCCGATTGCGCGGCGCTCGCCAGCGAGGCGGTTCGTCTCCGCCACCGCGTCGATGATCGCGCCGATCTCCTCGGCGGTGTGTCGGGTCGCGCCCTGGATCGCGGCGATCCGGGCGGCGATCCGGTCGGTCGCCACCGCCGTCTGGCCGGCGAGCGCCTTGACCTCGGCGGCCACCACCGCGAAGCCGCGTCCCGCCGTCCCGGCCCGGGCCGCCTCGGTCGCGGCGTTCAGCGCCAGGAGGTTGGTCTGCTCGGCACCGCGACCGCGAGATCGCCTGCGGTGAGGGACTGCATCGTGCGGCGCAAGGCCTGGAGCGGGTGCTGCACCTGCGTCAGGCTTACCCGGACCGCACCCGCAACGGCGACGACGAGGCCGAGGGCCGGCACCGCGACCAGGGCCGCCTCCCGGCGCCGCGCACGGGCCACGCTCCCGCGCCGCTCCTGGAGCCGCGCGAGCACCGCGTCGCCGAGTTCGAGGATCCGGGCCACCATCCGCTGGCGGCTCGCGATCGTCGCCGGGTCGGCGGCCTGGATCTGCGCCGCCTTCGGCGACAGCGTCCGGCCGAGCTCCGCCGTGTCGCGCTGGTAGGCGAGGAATTCCCGAAGGGTCAGCGAGAGCGTCCGCGCCTCGCCCTCGTCGAGAGAGGGCGCGAGCGCGGCGAAGAAGGCCGGGCGCTCGGCCTCCACAGCGTCGAGCGCCGCCCGCAAGGCCCCGGAACCGCTGCCTGGCCTCGGCGGCGTCCTCGGCCGCCCCCAGGGCCTGCACCGTCACCACCACGTGCTCGATGCCCTGCGCGAGGATGCGCGTGCGGAGCGCTGCCTCCCAGGCCGCCTCGACGGCGCCCGCGCGGCCCTGCTCGTTCTGCGAGAGGGAGATCGCGAAGGCGGCGATGCCGGCGGCGACCAGGATCGGCAACCCGACGACGAGGCCGAGCTTCTTGCCCAGGGTGAAGGGCATGGGATGCACCAACAGGCGATCTGACGATGCATCCATAGGACGACGGAAGCTGACGCAGCCTTAGATTTAACCGCCCAACTATCCTCGTCGTGTCTTTATGATCATGAGATGACATCCAGCCTTGAATCGGCCGAATGCGCGATGATTCATCGCGCGACTCCGCTCCATGGGCCAAGACCCACGGAGGCAGGCCGATCGGCGACGGGCGGGGCCGGTCACGCCTCCAGGTAACGCCGGCGCAGATGGCCGAGGAAGATCTCGGCCGAGAGCGGCCGCCCGGTCGCCGCCGTGAGGATCTCCTGCGTCCCGAGCGCGCTGCCCTTGCCATGCACGTTCGCCCGCAGCCAGCCGACCAGCGGCGCGAAATCGCCCCGCGCCAGGCCGGGGCGCAGGTCCGGCTCGGCCCGGCAGGCGGCGTCGAAGAGCTGGGCCGCCATCATCGCGCCGAGCGTGTAGGTCGGGAAGTAGCCCCAGGCGCCGCCGGGCCAGTGGATATCCTGCAGGCAGCCCTGGGCATCGTCCGGCACGGTGAGCCCGAGGAGCCGGTGCATCCCCTCGTTGAAGGCGCCCGGCAGGTCGCCGATCTCCATCTCCCCGGCGATCAGCGCCCGTTCCAGCCGGGTGCGCAGCAGGATATGGGCCGGATAGGTGCATTCGTCGGCATCGACCCGGATGAAGCCCGGTGCGACCCGGGTGTAGTTCCGGTAGAGGGAATCGGCCTCCCAGGCCGGGCCGGTGCCGCCGAAGGCCTCCCGTACCAAGGGCGCCAGATAGGCGACGAACTCGCGGCTGCGGCCGGCCTGCATCTCCAGGGTGAGCGACTGGCTCTCGTGCAGGCTCATGCCGCGGGCGGCGCCGACCGGCTGGCGGCGCCAGGCGGCGGGGCGGCCCTGCTCGTAGAGGGCGTGGCCGGTCTCGTGCAGCACGCCCATCAGGGCGCGGGCGAAATCGGCCTCGTCGTACCGGGTGGTGATGCGCACGTCGTCGGTGGCGCCGCCGCAGAACGGGTGCAGGCTGACGTCGAGCCGGCCCCTGGTGAAGTCGAACCCCGCCGCCCGCATCAGGGCGAGGCCGACCTGGCGCTGGGTCTCGACCGGGAACGGCCCCTCCGGCACCGGGGCCGGGCCCCCCGCCGCCTGGCGCGCCCGCGCCTCGGCGATCAGGCCCGGCAGCTCGGCCTCCAGCACCGCGAAGAGGGGGTCGATCGCCGCCTGGCGCAGGCCCGGATCGTAGCTGTCGAGAAGGGCGTCGTAGGGGGAGAGACCCAACGCCTCGCCCTTCGCCCGGCCGATCTCGCGCTGGAGCCGCAGGACTTCGGCGAGGTCGGGCCGCAGCAGCGCGAAATCGCTGGTGCGGCGGGCCTCGCGCCAGGTCATCTCCGCCCGGGACACCGCCCGTGAATTCGCCTCGACGAGGTCGCGCGGCACCGCCGCGGCGTGGGTGTAGGCCCGGCGCATCTCGGCGAGGTTCGCCTGCTGCCAGTCGTCGACGCCGTCCTCGTCGGCGGCCGCCGCGAGCCGGTCGGCGGTGCCGGGATCGGTCAGGAGGTCGTGGGCGAGGCCGCGCAGCACCGCGATCTGGTCGCCCCGCCCCTCGGCCGCCCCGTCCGGCATCAGCGTCTGGGCGTCCCAGCCGAGGATGCCGGAGGCGTCCTCGAGGGCGCTGATGCGGGCGAAGGTGGCTTCGAGGGTGCGGTAGGCCTGCATGGGATCATCCGGTCGCTGTCGCGGGTCTCCCCGGTTGTCCGACGGCAGGCCGTGCCCTGGCAAGGACCCGGTCGGCGACGGCTGCCCCCTGACACGGGGACGTCTGGCCGGATCCCGCAAGCGATCCGTCGACAGGATCGCAGCATGACGTCCGCACGATCAGCCTCGTCGTCGATCACGCCGGCAGCGACGGCCCGGTCGCACGGGACGCGATCCCCGTCCGGTCCGCGGGACACGCCCTCCCTCTCTCGCAGAGTCGGTTCGCGCTGTGGTTCAGGTCGGAGGAAGCGACAGCCGAGAACCGGGAGCAGGCAAGTCGAAGCCCGATGCTACGGTCGTGACCTCGACCACGCACCGCCACCCCGAAGCCGTCCTGGATGCCCTCGCCACCCGCGATGAAGCCAGGGCGTCCATCCGCTGACGGCGTCGCCCGGAGCCGGATTCGAGGATTCCGGAACCGCCCTCCCCCTCACGGCTCCACCCGCCGCAGCACGAAGGTCGTCCCGATCTCCGGGTCGCGGCGCCAGCGCCCCTCCCCCACCGGGATCAGCTCGACGCTGTGGCCGCGCCGCGCGACCAGGGTGAGGCGGCCGGCCTCGTAGTGCCAGGCGGTGGGATCGAACAGGGCGAGGCCCGGGTCGCGGCAGCCCTCCTGCACCTGGGCGGCGTCGGCCCTCAGCATGACCCGGCAGACATCCTTCTCGACGAAGCGGTCGAGGGTATAGAGGCCGGTGACCGCCGCCGCGGTCGCGGGGGCGCCGGCCCAGCTGTCGCGTGACGCCTCGCGCGCCGACGGGAGGGTCGAGAGCGCCGCCTGCGTCACAAGCGGCGTCTCGGGGGCAGCGGGTCGTGCCCCGGCCTGAGCCAGGCTGTAGCGCTCGCCGCTGCCGCTTTCCGCGCTGCGGATGCCCTCGCCGTCCGGGCCCGCGAAGGCCAGCACCGGCTGGCCCTCCCGGTCGAGGAGCTGGATCAGGCCGCCCTCGAAGCGCCAGCCGGCGATCCCGTTGACCACCGGGAGCGCCCGCCGGCAGCCGGCCGGGAAGCGCAGGGCCTGGCCGACCGGGCCGGGCTCGGCGGCCAGCATCAGGCCGCAGCGGCGGAAGCTGCCCTCGAGGGCGAGCTCCCACGGCCCGGCGGTATCCCGGGCCGTGCCCGCCTCCTGCGCCGCCGCGCCTCCCGTCCAGGCGAGGAGACCGAGGACGGGCAGGAGACGGCGCAGGCGCATGGACGTGGCTCTCGAAGGTCAGGCCTTCCAGGGGGTCTCGGCCACGGGCGTCACCGGACCCTTGCCCTGGAACCAGGAGGTCAGGTTATCAACGACGAGCTGCCCCATTGCGTTGCGCGTGTGGTGCGACGCGGAGCCGACATGCGGCAGCAAGACCGCATGCTCCTGCGCGATCAGGGCCGCGGGGACCTTCGGCTCCTCGGCGAACACGTCGAGGCCGGCACTCTGGATCGTGCCGTCGGCGAGCGCCGCGGCCAGCGCGTCTTCATCCACCAGCGTGCCGCGGGCGACGTTGATCAGCACGCCCTCCGGACCCAGGGCCTCCAGCACCTCGCGGCCGATCATGTTCTTCGTCTCGGGGCCGCCGGGTGCGACCACCATCAGCACGTCGCAGGCCTTCGCCATCTCGAGGAGCGAGGGGAAGTATTCGTAAGGGACGTCCGCCTGCCTGGTTCGGCCATGATAGGCGATCGGCAGGCCGAAGGCGACGAGGCGGTGGGCGATCGCCCGGCCGATGCGGCCGAGCCCCAGGATGCCGACCTTGCGCCCGCGCAAGGTGCCGGTGAGCGGATAGGGCTTCTCCAGCCACTTGCCCTGGCGCAGGTAGCGGTCGACCTGCGGGATCTGCCGCACGGTGGCGAGCAGCAGGCCGACGGCGAGGTCCGCCACCTCGTCGGTCAGCACGTCGGGCGTATTCGTCACCATCACGCCGCGCCGGCCGCAGGCCGCCGCGTCGATCGTGTCGTAGCCGACGCCGAAATTGGCGACGATCTCGAGCTTCGGCAGCCGGTCGAGCAGCGCATCGTTCACGTGGACATGGCTCGCCGCCATGCCGCGGATCTTGGGCCCGACCTCGTCCAGGAAGCGCTCCTTGTCCTCGGCCTTGTCGCCGCGATGGAGGGTGAAGAGCCTCTCCAGGCTGTCGGTCACCAGCGGCATCATCGGCCGCATGATCAGCACGTCTGTGGACTTCAAGCCCGTCTCCCGGTCGTTTCCCGCGCATCCGACGATGGACGCATGGCGAGGGCGCTTGATCTTGCGCCCCGCGCGCCCGATGATGGCCGCCAACACGAGAGGCGGCAAGCCAGGCCGCCCCGTTCTTACGGGTCGAGGAAACAACCCAGATGAGCGCCAGACGCCCGACTGAGGGCCCGCCTGTCGTGTGTTCGTCGTCTGCCTGTGGCAGCGCTGCCGTTCCGGTTCGCGCGTCGCGCGCGACCCCCTACTGAATAGACACGACCACGAGGAGCCGATGGCCGGGCTGGAAATCAGGAACGTGCGCAAATCGTTCGGGGCCACCCCGATCCTGCACGGCGTCTCGATCGACATTCAGGACGGGGAATTCGTCATTCTGGTCGGCCCGTCGGGCTGCGGGAAGTCGACCCTTCTGCGCATGATCGCGGGCCTGGAGAACATCACGGCGGGCGAGATCCGGATCGGCTCGCGCGTCGTCAACGCGGTGCCGCCCAAGGAGCGCGACATCGCCATGGTGTTCCAGAACTACGCGCTCTACCCGCACATGACGGTGAAGGACAACATGGCCTTCTCGCTGAAGCTGCGGAAGGCCGCCAAGGAGGAGATCGAGAGCCGGGTCGGCCGCGCCGCGGCGATCCTCGGCCTGGAAAAGCTCCTCGACCGTTATCCGCGCCAGCTCTCCGGCGGCCAGCGCCAGCGCGTCGCGATGGGGCGGGCGATCGTGCGCGACCCACAGGTCTTCCTGTTCGACGAGCCCCTGTCGAACCTCGACGCCAAGCTGCGCGTGGCGATGCGGGCCGAGATCAAGGAATTGCACCAGCGACTGCGCACCACCACGGTCTACGTCACCCACGACCAGATCGAGGCCATGACCATGGCCGACAAGATCGTGGTGATGCATGACGGCGTGGTCGAGCAGATCGGCGCGCCGCTCGATCTCTACGACCGGCCCGACAACATGTTCGTCGCCGGCTTCATCGGCTCGCCGGCGATGAATTTCCTGAAGGGGAAGGTGGCGGGCGATTCGTTCCGCAGCGACAGCGGCCTGACCCTGCCGCTGCCGACCCGCGGCGCGCGCCCCGCCGACGGCATGCCGGCGGTCTACGGGCTGCGGCCGGAGCATGTCCGCCTCTCCGAGGGCGGCGTACCGGTGGAAGTGGCGGTGGTGGAGCCGACCGGTTCCGAGACCATGGTGCTGGTGCGCCCACCGGGCGGCGGGGCCCAGGACATCTCCAAGGAGGTCGCCCGCGACATCGCCTGCGTGTTCCGAGACCGGATCGGCGCCGGCCCGGGCGAACGGATCAACATCACGGCGGATCCCGGCCTCGTCCACCTGTTCGACGCCGAGAACGGCCGTCGGCTGAACTGACGACGCGACACCGGCCGGCGGAGCGGGACGCCATCCCGCCGCCAGCCGCACTTCACCAACATTACACGATCATCCCGGGAGAGACGCCACGATGTCAGCCTTCGATCGTCGCCAAATCCTCAAGGGGGGTGCCGCCCTCGGCCTCGCCTCCGCGGCCGGCCTGGAGGGCTTCGCCCGCGCCTGGGCGCAGGAGAACCAGTGGAAGCCCGAACAGGGCGCCTCGCTGAAGCTGCTGCGCTGGAAGCGCTTCATCCCCTCCGAGGACGAGGCCTTCATGCGCCTCGTCGACGCCTTCACCAAGGCGACCGGCGTGCCGGTGAGCGTCACCAGCGAATCGTTCGACGACATCCAACCCAAGGCCTCGGTGGCGGCCAATACCGGGCAGGGCCCGGACATGGTGTGGGGCCTCTACTCCTTCCCGGCCCTGTTCCCGTCGAAATGCATCGAGGTCGGCGACGTCGCCGACTACCTCGGCAAGAAGTACGGCGGCTGGCTGCCCGCGGCCGAGGCTTACGGCAAGGTCAAGGGCAAGTGGATCGCCATCCCGATGGCGTTCAACGGCGGTTACCTCAACTATCGCATCTCGGCCATGAATAAGGCCGGGTTCACGAAGTTCCCGGACGACCATGCCGGCTTCCTGGAGCTGTGCAAGGCGATGAAGAAGAACAACACGCCGGCCGGCTTCGCCCTCGGCCACGCCACCGGCGACGCCAATTCGTGGATCCACTGGGCTCTGTGGTCGCACGACGCCTACCTGGTCGACGCCAACGAGAAGATCGTCATCAACTCGCCGGAGACCGCCAAGGCGCTCGAATACGTCAAGGCGCTCTACGAGACCTTCGTGCCCGGTACGGTGTCGTGGAACGACTCGTCGAACAACAAGGCGTTCCTGTCGGGCGACCTCTATCTCACCAACAACGGCATCTCGATCTACGCCGCGGCGAAGAACGAGAAGAAGGACATCGCGGCGGACATGGATCACGCCGCCTATCCGGTCGGCAAGTCCGGCAAGCCGACCGAGTTCCAGCTCGCCTTCCCGATCCTGGCCTACACCTACACCAAGGCGCCGAACGCCTGTAAGGCCTTCATGGCCTTCGCGCTCGAGGCCCAGAACTACAATGCCTGGCTCGAGGCGTCGCAGGGCTATCTCTGCCACCCGCTCAAGGCCTACGCCAACAACCCGATCTGGACCGCCGACCCGAAGAACAAGGTCTTCGGCGAGGCCTCGACCCGGACGCTCGCCGCCGGCGGCCTCGCCCCGGTGAGCGAGAAGGTGGCCGCCGTCCTTGCCGACTTCGTCGTCGTCGACATGTTCGCCTCCTACTGCACCGGCCGCGAGGACCTGAAGAGCGCGATCCGGACGGCCGAGAGGCAGGCGCAGCGGATCTTCCGGTCGGCCTGACGGTCGTGTGCATCCCCCTCTCCCCGCGGGCGGGGAGAGGGCCTGGGGATCGAAGGTCCCACTCCCGGTCAGGGGATGCAGCGAGGCGGCAGCCGAGGGTGAGGGGGTGCTTCCGGAGGAGTCTCACCCGTCGAGACCCCCTCGCCCTTGCTCCGGCTTCTCCTCTCCCCGACGGCGGGAAAGGAGAAGCCCGCGCTTTCTTTGGCTCTGCGTGAGTTTGTCGGATCAGGGGACATCCCCGCACAATGCCCTCCCCTCTCGGGATGGGCTCTCAACACAACAAAACACCCGGAGGAGGCTCCCCGTGGCCGACATCGCCCTCGCCCGCCCCGCCGCGGCGGCGCCCACGACCGGTTCGGCCTGGAGCCGGCTGCGGACCAGCCGCGGCTGGCTGGGCTTCTGGTTCATGCTGCCGGCAGCCGCGATCCTGCTGCTGTTCCTGGCCTATCCCCTCGGCAAGGGCATCTGGCTCTCGCTCACCGACACCCGGATCGGGCGCGGCGGCAACTTCGTCGGCCTCGAGAACTACGAGTGGCTGTGGGACGACAGCGTCTTCTGGCTCTCGGTGTTCAACACGCTGCTTTATACGGGCTTCGCCTCGGTGGCGAAGTTCGGCATCGGCCTCTACCTGGCGCTGCTCCTCAACAAGCGGCTGCCGTTCAAGGCGCTGATCCGCTCGATCGTGCTGATCCCCTTCGTCGTGCCGACGGTGCTCTCGGCGCTGGCGTTCTGGTGGATCTTCGACAGCCAGTTCTCGATCATCTCGTGGTCGCTGCGCCATCTCGGCCTGCTCGACCGCAACATCGACTTCCTGGGCGATCCGACGATGGCGCGGATCTGCGTGACCTTCGCCAATATCTGGCGCGGCGTGCCGTTCATCGCCATCACGCTGCTGGCCGGCCTCCAGACCGTGTCGCCCTCGCTCTACGAGGCGGCGACGATCGACGGCGCCACGCCGTGGCAGAATTTCCGCCACATCACCCTGCCGCTGCTCACCCCGATCATCGCCGTGGTGATGACCTTCTCGGTGCTGTTCACCTTCACCGACTTCCAGCTGATCTGGGCGATGACCCGCGGCGGCCCCGTCAACTCCACCCACCTGATGGCGACCCTGTCCTACCAGCGCGGTATCCTCTCGGGGAATCTCGGCGAGGGCGCGGCGATCGCCACCGCGATGGTACCGTTCCTGATCTTCGCCATCGGGATCTCGTGGTTCGGCCTCCAGAACCGCAAGTGGCAGACCGGCTGAGAAGGAAACATCAACAATGGCCGCGACCACGACCGCCGACACCCCCGACAACAGCGAAGGCATGGCCTATCTCGACACGCTGCCGAAGCGCGTCGTCACGGTCTACCTGCCGCTCTTCGTCATCCTGGTGGTGCTGCTCTTCCCGTTCTACTGGATGGCCTTGACCGCCATCAAACCGGACGACCAGCTCATCGACATGGAGACCTACAACCCGTTCTGGGTGGTCTCTCCGACGCTCAAGCACATCTCGAAGCTCCTGTTCCAGACCAACTATCCCCTGTGGCTCTGGAACACGATGATGATCTCGGTGGCCGCCACCGTGCTGTCGCTGTTCGCCAGCGTGCTCGCGGCCTACGCGATCGTGCGGATCCGCTACAAGGGCGCGGTCGCGGTCGGCGCGGCGATCTTCCTCGCCTACCTGGTGCCGCCCTCGATCCTGTTCATCCCGCTCGCCACCATCATCCAGGCCTACGGGCTCTACGATTCGCCCTTCGCCCTGGTGCTGGTCTACCCCACCATCCTGATCCCGTTCTCGACCTGGCTCCTGATGGGGTACTTCAAGACCATCCCCTACGAGCTGGAGGAATGCGCGCTCATCGACGGGGCGAGCCGCTGGCAGATCCTGCTCAAGATCATCCTGCCGCTGGCGGTGCCGGGACTGATCTCGGCCGGCATCTTCTCGCTCACCCTGTGCTGGAACGAGTTCATCTACGCCCTCACCTTCCTGTCCTCGACCCAGAACAAGACCGTGCCGGTGGCGGTGGTGAGCGAGTTCGTCGACGGCGACATCTATCGCTGGGGCTCGCTGATGGCGGGCGCCCTGGTCGGCTCGCTACCGCTGGTGATCCTGTACTCGTTCTTCGTCGAGCACTACGTCTCGGCCATGACCGGGGCGGTGAAGGAATAACGCCACCGGCGCCCCCGAGACGCCGCGCCCGGGGGCGCCGCTCACGTCGACGGACAAGTCTCCGCATGCCTGCGGCCGACGCATCCCCTTGCGGCGCCGTGGGGTCTACCCGTCGGCCGATGAGACGGTTACATGACGGGTCCCGGGCCCGAACGCCGCGCGCCCGGCCTCTCCGTCAGGTCTTGGTGACAAGGCAACAAACCCCAAGGTCACACTCCCAATGACTGCCCCTCGCACCCTCTACGACAAGATCTGGGACGACCACGTCGTCGATCGTCAGCCGGACGGCACCTGCCTCCTCTACATCGACCGTCACCTCGTGCACGAGGTGACCTCTCCCCAGGCCTTCGAGGGGCTTCGTCTCGCCGGGCGCCGGGTGCGCCACCCGGAGAAGACGCTGGCGGTCGTGGACCACAACGTCCAGACCTCGGACCGCAGCTTCGGCATCGAGGATCCCGAGAGCCGCACGCAGATCGACACGCTGGCCGAGAACGTCCGCGAGTTCGGCATCGAGTATTACGACGCGCTGGATAAGCGGCAGGGCATCGTCCACATCATCGGGCCGGAGCAGGGCTTCACCCTGCCGGGCCAGACGATCGTCTGCGGCGATTCCCACACCTCGACCCACGGCGCCTTCGGGGCGCTCGCCCACGGCATCGGCACCTCGGAGGTCGAGCACGTGCTCGCCACCCAGACGCTGATCCAGAAGAAGGCGAAGAACATGCGCGCCGTCGTCGACGGGCGCCTGCCCGCCGGCGTCACCGCCAAGGACATCATCCTGGCGATCATCGGCGAGATCGGCACCGCCGGCGGTACCGGGCACGTGCTGGAATATGCCGGCGAGGCGATCCGCTCCCTCTCGATGGAGGGCCGGATGACGATCTGCAACATGTCGATCGAGGGCGGCGCCCGGGCCGGCATGGTCGCCCCCGACGAGACCACCTTCGCCTACATCAAGGACCGGCCGAAGGCGCCGAAGGGCGAGGCGTTCGAGAGGGCGGTCGCCTATTGGCGCAACCTCGTCTCGGACGAGGGCGCGCATTTCGACCGCGAGATCCGGCTCGACGCCGCGAACCTGCCGCCGATCGTGACCTGGGGCACGTCCCCCGAGGACGTGATCTCGGTCCAGGGCCGGGTGCCGGATCCGGCCCAGATCGAGGACGAGAACCTGCGCTCCTCCAAGGAGAAGGCGCTCTCCTACATGGGCCTGATTCCGGGCCAGAAGATCACCGACATCGCCCTCGACAAGGTGTTCATCGGCTCCTGCACCAACGGCCGGATCGAGGATCTGCGGATCGTCGCCCGGATGGTCGAGGGCAAGAGGATCCACCCGAACGTCAGCGGCATGGTGGTGCCGGGTTCGGGCCTGGTGAAGCAGCAGGCGGAGCAGGAAGGCCTCGCGAAGATCCTGATCGAGGCCGGCTTCGACTGGCGCGAGCCGGGCTGCTCGATGTGCCTGGGCATGAATGCCGACCGCCTGAAACCCCACGAGCGCTGCGCCTCGACCTCGAACCGCAACTTCGAGGGCCGCCAGGGCCACAAGGGCCGCACGCACCTCGTCTCCCCGGCGATGGCGGCCGCCGCCGCGATCGCGGGCCACTTCGTCGACATCCGCGAGTGGCCCGCAGGACTCTGAGACGTCGCGCCTGCGCTGGGTCTCTCGAAACGGCGGAGTTCGGCGTTGACGCCGGCTCTGCCGCCGACTAAACGACTGACACCGGGGCGCCGCCAAGGCGGCGCTTTCGGGCCCAGGTGGCGGAATTGGTAGACGCGCTGGTTTCAGGTACCAGTGGTGCAAGCCGTGGAGGTTCGAGTCCTCTCCTGGGCACCAACACCCTTCAGTGGTGTTGATGCCGCCTGCGAAGCGACAGGCTCGCGGATCGATCCGGATCCGATCGGCAGATCTGAGACAGCCACCGTCGGATCACACAATCTGCTGTAGAGAGAGGGTGCGTCGATAGCCGGTCAGCCGATCGACGGCAGCCGGCAGGATCCCGGATGGCACTGATCGATCGCTAGGTCGCGAACCCGGATTTCAGCGAGCGGCACAGCTTGCGCGTGCGCGCCTCCGCGGACGCCATCCTGGCGGCCGTGTCCGCCTACAGGACGGACAGCGATCCTGTCTTCCGGCGGACGATCGCCCTGCGCGAATGGCCGATGCGCGTCGCTGGCCGCCTCGCGCATCCGCGGAGCGAGGCGCCGCCGCCTTTCGGCATCGACAACTTCACCCTGATGGAGGGGGGAAGCCGCGAGATCGTCTACGGCCTCGCCGGACGCTTCTGGCGACCCGACTTCGATCTGGTGCCGCGGGCGGATGGCCGCGACCTGCTCGCGCTGAACGAGCCGGGACTGGCGAAGCTCGCCCTCAATTTCGCCGTCGACCCGACGAGCGAGGATTTGACGAAGGAAGACGTGACGATCCTGTCCACGGAAACCCGGATCGTCTGCGTCGACCGATCCGCACGACGGCGTTCCGCACCTGATACCGCCGCGCCTTCGAACGAGTCCGTTCGAAGGCGCGGCGGTATTACTGGTACCTCATTCGTCCCGTGAGCGGCGTGATCCGCCAGCGCACTCTGCGCGCCATCCGTGAGGCGAGCGAAGCCGCTCACCCGGCCAAGGTGGCGTGAACGGCACCTTACGGCTCCGGCGCACCGGCGAGGCTGTCGGCCCCATCCGGACGGTTGGTCGAAGTCTGCCCGATCCCGACCTGCCCCCGCGCACTCCTCCCAAAGCCCCGACTCCCTGGTGGTGCGGCGCGATGGTCGGGCGAATCCCGAAAACGGCCCCCTCCCCTCGTGGAGGGCACTCAATCCCGTTGACGCCGCCCCCTCCGCCCTTTAAACGACCCTAACCGCGGCGCTGCCAAGCAGCGCTTCGGGCCCAGGTGGCGGAATTGGTAGACGCGCTGGTTTCAGGTACCAGTGGTGCAAGCCGTGGAGGTTCGAGTCCTCTCCTGGGCACCAACACCCTTTGATGGTGTTGATGCCGGCCCTGAGCAGGGCACGACCTGATCTGGCCTTGAACCTATCCTGATTTCCTAGACGTCAGAGTCGCCGCAGGGCTCGACAACGGTTGAGGATGTCGAACCGGACCATGCCGCCCCGCGTTGGGCTGCGCCCACCGGAGGAGACGCCCATGCCCGGCAGCCGCGACGACCTGCTCACTGCCCGACCGCACCTGACCCGTCGCGACGAGGACAAGGCGGCCGCCAAGGCCGGCGTGACCCCGGCCGATCACGATGCCGCCCGAAAAGCCGACGCCCTCGATCCCGGCACCAGCACGACCGGCGACGAGCCGCGGCCCCGGCCCGCCCCGGCGGGCGAGGGCGAGGTCTGATCCGCCTCCCGAGCTGCGCGAACGTGGGGAGGACCTGTCCGGGATGGGGCAGCTCTTGCCGTCGCCCGGACGGACACCGCTGCGCGTGTTAGATCTCCCCGCGTCCGATGCGGAGACCTCCCGCCCGTGAGTCACTATCGCCTTCACTACTTCCCCGAATCCGGCAACAGCTACAAGCTGGGGCTGATGCTGACCCTGTGCGGCGAAACATTCGATCCGGTCTGGACCGATTTCGGCGCGCGGGTGACCTGGACGCCGGAGTGGCGGCGCGCGGTCAATCCGATGGGCGAGATCCCGGTGCTGGAGGATGACGGCGAGAGCCTGACTCAGACCGGCCCGATCCTGCTGCGGCTCTCCAACCGCTACGGTCGCCTCGGCGGCGAGGGCGAGGCCGAGCGGTTCGAGGTGCTGCGTTGGCTGTTCTGGGACAACCAGAAGCTCTCCGCCCACATGGCCACCTACCGCTTCATGCGCACCTTCAGCCGCCGGGCCGATCCGGCGGTGCTGACATACTTGCGCGCACGGGTGGACGACTTCCTGGGCATCCTCGCGCAGCAGGTGGAGAGCCGCGCCTTCGTCATCGGCGATCGGGCGACCGTCGCCGACCTGTCGCTCTGCGCCTACCTCTCCTACCCGGCGGACGAGACCGGCTACGACCTCGCGGTGAGCCATCCCGCGGTTCATCTCTGGCTGGGTCGGATCGCGGCCCTGCCCGGCTGGCAGGCGCCCTACGACCTCCTGCCCGGCCGTCGGCTGCCCCGCTTCGACCGTCCGGACGGCGCCGAGCCCGGGCGGTAGCGCCGCCGCGATCCCCGGACGCCCGAGCCGAGCCTCAGCCCGGCGACGGCCCGCCGGCGCCGCGCGCCTCGGGCGTGGGGGCAGCACCCTGGGCCGGGTTCCCGTCCGGGCTCGGCTTCGGCCGCTCCGGCGCGGCGCTCTCGGGGTAGCGGGCCCGGTAGGCGCGCAGGAAGTCGGTCAGGGTCTCGGCGCTGGTCGCCTGGCGCACGAGGCTGCGGAACGCCGCGGTACCGGAGGCGTTCGGCGAGGCGACGAGGCCGAAGGTGCGGGCGTCCGGGCTCTCGGCCATCTTCGCGGTGAATTTCGAGCGCAGGCGGTCGAGGCTCAAGGTATCCTCCGCCAGGGCGTAGCCGATCGCCGCCCGCATCACGTCGCCGCGCTCGGCATCGGTCAGGGGGCCGGGCTCGCGCCAGCGGGTGCCGAGCAGGGACTCGTGCGCCTCCCCGGCCTCGCGCCAGCGCCGCGCGCTCCACAGGATGTCGCCGCGTAAATGCGCCGCCTCCGGGGTGGTGTTGCCGTCGAGCAATTCGAGGGCGAGGTCGGTGCGCGAGAGGTCGGAGAGGGCCCGAACCTCGAGCAGCAGGCGCGCGTCGCGGATCTGCGCCGGCAGTTCCGGCAGACGGGTGTTCTGCAGCACCTTGAGGGCCTTCAGCGGCTCGCCCTCCATCAGCCGGACGGTCGCCAGCCGTGCTGCCACGCTCGCCCGCGCCGCACCGGTGAGGCGGTTGTCGACCTGGTGCTGGAGCAGCTCGCCGGCGGCCTCGAGGAGGTCGAGGGCGACGAGGCGGTCGGCGAGACGGCGCACGATCTCGTCGCCCTGGCGGCCGACCGGCGTGAATTCCTTGAAGTCGTAGAACAGCGCCAGGGCCTCGATCTTGCCCAGGCTGTCGCCCCGGTCCGACAGGAACAGGGCGGCGAACAGGGCCACCGTGTCGTCGTGCAGGCCGCGGGTCACCGGGTGGTCGGGGAAGAGGCGGTTGGCCTTGCGGGCGGTCGCGAAGGCGTCGCGCCAGCGGCCGACGCCGGCATAGAGCCGGCCGAGCCGGGCCAGGGCCTCGGCCTCCGCCTCACCGTGCCAGGTCAGGATCAGGCGCTCGAGGCGGTCGATCGCCGCCTCCGGCGTCATCGTGCCGGTGGCCCGCCCGAGATCGACCCCCCGCAGGGTCGCCTCGGCGGCGATGGCGGGCGCGCCGGTCTCGGCGATCTGCTGATAGGTGCGGCGGGCCTCGCCGTCCTGGCCGATCGCCTCGGCGAAGCGCGCCTTGTAGAAGGCCAGCCGGTCGCGGGCCTGCGGCGCATCGGCGAGGGACGACACGGCGGTGAGCGCCCGCTGGGCGAAGGCCGGGTCCTTGGCGTCGAGGGCGGCCTGTACGGCCGACAGGTAGAGCTGCACCTGCAAATCGTCCGGATAGGCCTCGATCAGCGGCATGCCGGCCTTGAAGGCGGTGATCGCCGCGGCGCTGCGCCGGCCGCGCGCATCGACGACGCCGCGCCACAGCCGCAGCTCGGGGTCCAGCGCCCGCTTGCCGTCGGGGGTGAGGAAGCCCGCCGCCCGCGCGTCCTGGTCCAGGCGCAGGGCGGCGATGGCCGAGAGGAGCCGCACCGGCCGCTCGGCCGCGAGCGCCGGATCCTCCCGGACCGCGAGGGCCAGCACGCCGGCGGCCTCGGCCGCGAAGTCGTTGGCGAGGAGGACCCGCACGAGGTCGAGCCGCGCGGCGGAGCGGGCCGGCCGCTCGGCCGCGGCGGCCGCGGCTTGCGCGGCGCGGATGCGCGCGCGCACGTCGCCGCGCTGGTCCTCGCGCCAGCGATCGGGCTGCACCAGCAGGGCGGCGGCCTGGGCCGCGGCTTGGGCGGCCTCGGGCGTCTCGACCACCGTCGGCGAGACCGCCAACCCGCCGGGACGGGTGATCGTCACCTCGGCGAGGCCGGGGCGCACGGCGAGGTCGTCCGCCGCCGCCAGCACGGCCACGCCCTGGCGGCTCGGCAGCAGCTCGAACTCGACGAACCGGCCACGCTTCGGCAGCCCGGCGATGCGCGGGCCGCGGGCCGTCGCCACGGCGATGCGCTCGCCGTCGCGCTCCAGCCACAGCGCGCCGCCGGGGCGCGACAGCGGCACTGCCACCGCGGGCTTGCCGGTGGGATCGGCGCTGCGCTGCGGCGCCAGGATGTCGCCCCCTGGCAAGCTGGTATCGCCAAGCACCAGGTCCCAGCCCTGCCCCTCGCCGGCCGCGAGCTGGGCGATCATGCCCGAATCGAGGCGCAGGCGCAGGACCGTGAAGGCCCCCTCCGCCCGCGGCCCCTCGGTGACGCTCGCCGGCGCCCCCGCCGGCAGCGACGGCAGGGCGATCGCGGCGGTGCTCTCGAACACCAGGGTGGCGATTCCACCGCGCTCGAACAGGGCTGCCGGCGGCCGGGCGGCGAACGGGAAGGCGATCCGCAGCCCCTGGCCCGCCCGGGCGACCCGGGCCTGGACCGGGCCCGCGGACGCGGCCGGCTCCGCCGGGGCGGGCGCGGGCGCCTCCGCCTGCGGGCGGGCTTCGACCTGCGGGCGCGGCTCGCTCGGGGACGGGGCCTCGGCCCGGGCCGCGGGAACCGGCGACGGGTCCGGCATCGCGGCCACCGGCTTCCTGTCCTCCGGTTTCTTGTCTTCCGGCTTCTTGTCTTCCGGCCTCTTGCCCGCCGGCTTGACGAGATCGAGGACGTAGGACTCGTCCTCGCGGTAGCCTTCCGCGGTGAAGCCCTCGGCGAGCGTCAGGGTCAGGCGGGCGGCTTCCATCCCGGCCTCGGCCGCGAGCGCCGCCGCGGCCGGCCGCAGAGCGGCGCGGGCCTCGGTCGATTCGATCGTGTAGGCGCCGGGGATGCGCAGGCGAACCTCGGAGCCGGCGCGCTCCATCTCCACCTCGGCCTCCCGCGGCAGGCGGACCGAGAGGCGGGTCAGGGTCGGCAGATGGGCCACTTCGAGGCGCAGCGGCGTCGTGCGCCGGGCCCGGACGGCGTCGCGGCGCAGGCGCTCGCTGAGTTCCTCGGCCCGGCGGGACAGGTCGGCCAGCACCTCCGGCGGCAGGCCCGGCGGCATACCGGTCCAGCCCTCGGGCATCAGGTCGATGAAGACCCGCTCACCCGCCTCCAGCACGTTGACCTTGTACGAGGCCTGGAGCGCGACCCGCAGGCCCGCGCCGTCCGGATCGCGGCGAACCTGCGCCACGTAGGCCGGCATCTCGGCGGCCAGGCGCTCGCGCTGGCCGGTCACCGGCTCACGGAAGGCGACCACCAGCACGCCGCCGGTGACCTTGGCGGTGACCTTCACCCCGTGGTCGAAGGTGAGCGCGATGCGCCCGAAATTCTGCTGCTCGCTGCCCTGGATCGCCACGAGCTGCGCCGCGTCGGCCGTGCCCGCGCCGACGGTCAGCGCCGCCAGTGCGATCAGTGCCGCTGCGCGGCGGCTCCTGCCCGTCGAACCCATCGCATCCGCCCGATAACCCTTAAGCCGGTACCATGCCGCCACAGGGCTAATGAGCACTTAATCCCCAAGGGCAGACGCAAGGGGCAGACGCAAGGGAAGGGCCGGCGCAGGGGAGCCGACGCGCGGCCGCCGCGCCTTCGGGCGACGGCGCGGCCCGGGGGCCGACGGGGCGTCAGCGCGCCCCGTCGATCGCCGGCAGCTCGCCGGGCGGCAGGCCCGGGGCGGCGGAGGCGGATTTCGGCCCGCCGGCGCCGCGGGCGCGCTGGGCGAGCGCCACGGTCAGGCGCTCGGCCGCCTCGGGCTGCATCACCGCCAGCACCTCGGCCATCTTGCGCGGGTTCATGCCGACCACCACCGGGACCAGCACCTCGAGCTTCAGCCGGTCGAAGACCCGGGCGGCCTCCTTCGGCTTCATCGTCTCGTACATCGTCACCAGGGACTTGAGCCCCGCGGCCTCCGCCTCGGCACGCTTGGCCGCCGCGTCGTCGCCCTTCTGCTCCAGGGTCTTGAGGTCGTTGATGCGGGTCTCGAGCTTGCGCTCGGCATTCTCGATCAGCTGCTCGCGGGTCTCGAGGTCGCGCGAGCGCTGCTGCAGGGCCTCGCGCCGGGCGCCGAGCTTCTCGAGGATCGCCCGCTCGGAGGACGCGACCGGCTCGGCGGCCGGCCGGCGCGACTCCGGCGGAGGGGAGGCGGTCGCCGGCTCCTTCGGGGCGTCCTTCGACGCCTCCTTGGGCGAGAGCGACCCGGTGACCGTCGGGTCGAGGGGCTCGTAGCCGGAGCGGGCATGGACCAGGAACTCGGCGAAGCGGGCGCCGGTGGACGGCCCGGTCTCGAGGACGGCGAGGACCTTCAGCAGCAGGAGCCCCGACGCCGCCACCGCCACGGCATCGACGACGCGCAGGCGGATCATCGGCCCGCGCCAGACCGGATTCGCCAGCAGGCGCTGAACCAGCACGGCGAGGGAGGGAGGGGGCTGCGGGACTCGGGCGGGGAGCGTGCCGGCGGGCTGGGCAGCGCCGGCTCCTGTGGCCTTGGCCGCCGCGGGCTTGGCCGCCGCCGCGGGCTTGGCCGCTGCCGCCTTGGCCGCTGCCGCCTTGGCCGTCGCAGCCTTGGCCGTCGCAGCCTGGGGTGCCGCGGGGTCGGCTGCCGCGGCATTGGACGGCGCGGCGGCTGTGGATGGCGCGGCGGCTTGGGTCGCGGCGCCGGCCATGGCGACGGTGGGGCCGCCGGCCAGGGCTTCCGCCAGGGGCAGCCCGGAGAGGCGACGCAGGAGCAGCGCGAGGGTCATGCGGCCTGGGCCTGCAGGCGGCTCAGGGCCCGCTCGCTGAGGGCGCGGGCGGCGGCGGCGGCGGCGCCGAGGCGCTCGCCGGTGGAGACCGGCGGCGGAACGGGGGCCACGGGTGCGGCCGAGACGGGGGCCGCGAAGATAGGGGGTGCGGCGGGCTGGGGCGCAGAGAGCGGCGCCGTGGGACTCTGCTGCACGGGCTCGGCCTGCGCGAAGGCGGCCTGGACGGCGGGCTGGGCCGCCGCATCCGGCATCTCGCCGGGCACCGCCGCCCGGGCCTGGGCGACGATGCGGCCGATGCGCGACAGCACCTCGTCGCCGGCCTGGAGCTGGGCGGCGAGGTCGGCATTGGTGCGCTCGGCCAGGCGCAGGCGCTCGGCAAGGGTGCGGTCGCACTCGGCCAGCGTGGTGCGCAGGCCGGTGATCGCCCGCTCGGCGGTCTCGGTCGCCACCATCAGGTCGCCGATGGTCTGGCGCATGGCGGTCTCGTCGCCCTTGAGGCGCGTGATGCGGCGGCCGAGGCCGACCGAGGTGACGATGCAGGCGACGAGCAGGACCGACACCAGCAGGTCGGCCAGGATGCTGATGATCAGGCTCACGAAACGGCCTCGCTGCGGGGAGTGATGGGGGACATGCGGCCCTAGCCGTCCTTGCGGTTCTGCATCGAGGCTTCGAAGGCCGCGAGGGTGGTGCGGGAGCGTCGCAGGGGACGGGTCACCTGCACGGCGATGCTGTCGTCGAGACGGCCGATCCGCCCTTGCGTCATCGCCCAGTCGCCGCAGCGCAGGGTGATGAGGTCGGTGGGCTTGGCGTCGAACATGATGGTGTCGCCGACCTCGAGCGACAGCACCCGGCGCAAGGGGAGCGACATCTCGTGCAGGACAGCCTCGACCGCGACGTCGGCCTGGTAGATCTCGGTGGCGAGGTGGCTCTCCCAGATGTGGTCGCGGCCGAGCTTCTCGCCCATGAAGCTCTGGAGCAGCAGGTCGCGGATCGGCTCGATCGCGGCGTAGGGGAAGAGGATCTGGAGCAGCCCGCCGCGGCCCTCCATGTCGAGCTTCAGGTCGATCAGGATCGCGGCGTTGGCCGGCCGGGTAATGGTGGCGAAGCGCGGGTTGGTCTCGATCCGGTCGATGAGGAAGCGCACCGGCGAGAGCGGCTGGAACGACGCCTCGAGGTCGGTCAGGATGATCTCGACCATCCGCCGCACCAGCTGCATCTCGATCGGCGTGAACGGCCGCCCGTCGAGGCGGATGCTCGAGCCGCCGCGCTTGCCGCCGAGAAGGAGGTCGAGGGTCGAGTAGGCGAGGTTCGACTCGACCGTCACGATGCCCGAATTCTCCCAGGCATCGGCCCGGAAGACGCCGAGCAGGGTCGGCAGCGGGATCGCGTTCAGGTAGTCGCCGAAGCGCACCGAGGTGATGTTGTCGAGCGTGACCTCGACGTTGTCCTGGAAGAAGTTGCGCAGGCTCGTCGACAACAACCGGATCATCCGGTCGAAGACGATCTCGAGCATCGGCAGGCGCTCGTACGAGACGACGCCCGAATCGACGATGGCCCGGATGCCGCCCGCGCCCGAGGCCGAGAGCTCCCGCAGCGAGAAGCCGAGGACCTGGTCGATCTCCTCCTGGTTCAGGATGCGGTCGTTGCCGGCGAGCTCGGGGAGGTTCTCCGTCTCGCTCTCGTCGATCATGTTGGCCCATTCGGCCGCCATGTCGCTCGATTGGGCGGCGGTGCCCTGCTCCGCCAGCGCCGCGCCCCATTCCTCGGCGAGCGAGGCGTCGCCGCCCCCGCCCTGCTCGATCAGGGCCGCAGCCCAGTCGTCGTCGTCGATGGTGTCGTCAGGTCCGGCCACGGAAGCACCAAATCCCGCTCGAGGATGGTAATACCAACGGCCGTTGAAAACGACCTTTGGCTCCACTCTCGAATTTTCGCCAAGTCTTTAGCCTGAAATCGAAAATTCGAGATGGGTCGACGGCCTAATCGATCTCGGCTTGCCCGATATCGAAGTTGATGCGCCAGCATCTTGGGCCGTTGGTATTATTGGATGACGAAGTCCTTGAAGAGCACCGCGTCGACCTTGGCGGGGTAGACCGCCACGTTGACCCGGCGCAGCAGCTCCTCGCGCAGGCGATAGGTGCCGCCGGCGGCCTCGAAGTCGCCGACGCGCAGATCGCGCACGAAGACCTGGAAGGTGTCCTCGACCCGCGGCATCAAGGGCTGGATCTCGGAGGCCACCTTGGCGTCCCGCACCTCCAGGGCGACCTTCAGGCGCAGGAAGCGCGCCTGGGTCTGCCCGGGCTCGGGCATCAGGTTCATGGTCATCTCGCGGACATCCATGAAGGCCACCGGCAGCTTCTGCTCGGCGGCCGACTTCTCGGCCTGCGCCGCGCGGCTGCGCATCACCATGTAGCCGCCGCCGCCGCCGGCCGCCAGCAGCAGGATCGCGGCGCCGACGATGATCAGCCGCCTCCGGCCCTTGCCGGCGGGGACCGCCCCATCCTCGCCCTCGCCGTCGCCCTCCGGCACCGGGGCCTTCTTCGGCTTCCTCGCCATCGCCCGCCGTCCAACCCTTGAAAATCCGTCACCGGACCGTTGCCAGAGAGTGTGCGAAGACGGTTAACGCCGCGTTAAGGCGGCAATTTCTGCCCGGTCGAACTTGCCGGGTCGGCACGGAACGCCCGGCTCGGGCGACGCCCGCGATTAACCAAGCATTTGCCATAACTGCGGAAATCCCCGCGCCTCGGCCTGGCACGGAGCCTGCGATCATCCTTGCGGGTCCGCCGCTGGGGAGCGGGGTGGCCCTCCACCACGCATCGTCGGGGAGTAGCCGGTGCAGAATGCTCAGTTGATCGGGCTCTCGTCCCAGATGGCCCTCGGGCGCGAGATCGAGGTCATCGCCAACAACATGGCCAACGTCACCACGACGGGCTTCAAGGCGCGCTCGACGCGCTTCCAGGAATACCTGATGCCGAAGGCGAGCGCGGAATCCTTCCGGCGCCCCGACCGCAAGCTGTCCTACGTGATCGATGCGGCGACGCCCCTCGACCTCACCCAGGGACCGATCGAGCCGACCGGCAACCCGCTCAACGCGGCGATCCGCGGCGAGGCGTTCTTCGCGGTGCAGACGCCGCAGGGCGAGCGCTACACCCGCAACGGCGCCTTCGAGATGAACGCGCAGGGGCAGATCGTGACGAGCGACGGCTACGCCGTGCTCGGCGACGGCGGCCCGATCCAGATCGGCCAGCAGGAGACCGGATTGGCGATCGGGCCGGACGGCACGGTCTCGACCAACCAGGGCACCCGCGGGAAGCTGCGCCTCGTCACCTTCGCGGATCCGCAAGGCCTGACGAATGCCGGCTCCAACCTCTATTCGTCGAGCACCCCGGCCCAACCGGCCGGCCCTCAGGGGCGGATCGAGCCCGGCTCGCTCGAGCGCTCGAATGTCCGCCCAGTCCTGGCGATGACCCGGATGCTGGAGGTGAGCCGGGTCTACCAGCTCGTGTCCGACACGGTCTCGCGGCTCGACTCGATGCGCGGCCAGGCGATCCAGCGCCTCGCCGACGTCGGCAACGCGTAAAGGGGAGCCAAAACGATGCGCGCGCTCTACGCTGCCGCCACCGGCATGGCGGCCCAGGAACTCAACGTCCAGGTCATCTCGAACAACATCGCGAACCTGCGCACCACCGGCTACAAGCGCCAGCAGGCGCATTTCCAGGATCTGCTCTACCAGAACCTGCGCCGGGCCGGCACCGCGACCTCGGACCAGAACAACCAGCTGCCGGCGGGCCTCGCCCTCGGCTCGGGCGTGAAGACCACCTCGACCGCCCGGGTGATGTCGCAGGGCACCCTCACCTCGACCGAGAAGACCTACGACATCGCGGTGCGCGGCGAGGGCTTCTTCCAGGTCACGATGCCGGACGGGCGCACCTCGTATACCCGCGACGGCTCGTTCGACCTCGACTCGCAGGGGCAGATCGTCACCCGCGAAGGCTACCTGATGAACCCGAACATCACGGTGCCGAACAACGCCACCGGCGTCACGATCAGCGCCTCGGGCATCGTGCAGGCGACGATCCCCGGCCAGACCGCGCCGCAGAATCTCGGCCAGATCCAGATGGCCCGGTTCGTCAACAAGGTCGGCCTGGAATCGATCGGCGACAACCTGTTCGTCGAGACCCTGGCCTCCGGGCCTCCGATCACCGGCAATCCCGGCACCGACGGGTTCGGCAACCTGCAGCAGAGCTACCTCGAAGAGGCCAACGTCAACGCGGTCTCGGAGATCTCCTCGCTCATCGCCGCGCAGCGCGCCTACGAGATGAACTCGAAGGTCGTGACCGCCGCCGACCAGATGCTCTCCACCACCTCGCAGATGTTCCGCGGATGAGCGCCCCGATGATCGACCCCGCTCCCGCCCACCCTGAAGCCCGCCGCGCGCTGCTCGGGCCCGGCATCCTCTCGCGCACCGCCCTCGCGCTCGTGGCGCTCGGCCTCCTGACCCTGCCGGTCCTCGCTGAAGCGCCCCGCCTCGCCCTCAAGGGCGACATCACCGCCGAGCGCGACGTGATCACGCTGGGCGACCTCGTCGCCGGGGCGCCGCCGGCTCTCGCCCAGAAGGCGCTGTTCCGGGCCCCGGCGCTCGGCACCTCCGGCACGATCCAGGTGCGGCGCATCGTCGAGGCGGCGGCCGGGCTCGGGCTCGACGCGCCGGAGAGCGGCGGCCGGCTCCAGATCTCGGTCCAGCGCGCGGCCCGCCGCATCGCAGGTCCGGAGATCGAGGGCGCCGTGAAGGCGGCGCTCGCCAAGTTCCGCGGCCTCGATACCGGCTTCGTCACGGTGGCCTTCGAGGGCGACGCGCCCGTGCTCACCGTGCCGCCGGACCTCGACGCCGCGGTGACGGCCCAGGAGGTGACCTACGATCCCCGCAGCCGCCGGGTCTCCGCCCTGATGGTGGTGGGCGAGCGCCAGGCCTCGCTGCGGGTCTCGGGCCAGGTGGTCGAGATGGCCGACGTCGCCGTGCTGACCCGGGCGATCAACCGGGGCGAGACGCTGTCGGCCCCCGACATCACGGTCGAGCGCCGCCCGCGCGAGGGCCTGCCGGCCGACAGCGCGGCGGATGCGGCGGCCTTCGTCGGCCAGGTGGCCCAGAAATCCCTCGGTGCGGGCACCGCCCTGCGGGCCGGCGAGCTGAGCCGGCCGGACCTCGTCGCCCGCGGCGAGGCGGTCACCATCGTGTACGAGACCCCCGGCGTGGCGCTGGCGCTCCGCGGCCAGGCCCGCGAGGGCGGCCCCCTCGGGGCGGTGATCGGGGTGATCAACCCGGTCTCCAAGAAGGTGATCCAGGCCACCGTGATCGGCCCCGGCCGCGTCACCGTGGCGCCGATCGTGCCGGTGGCGGCGGCTCCGGCCGCCCCCGCCCGGCTCGCCTCGGCCCGGCCGTGAGGAGGCCACGATGACGGTCACCCGCCTCGCCCTCCTCTGCCTCTCGGGCGCGCTGCTCGCCGGCTGCAACACCGTCGACCGGCTCACGAATATCGGCGCGACGCCGGCCCTCTCGGCGATCGAGGACCCGACCGCGCAAGCGGGCTACCGCCCGGTCCGGCTGCCGATGCCGGACGTCCAGCCGGTCTCCTACGCGTCGAACTCGCTCTGGCGCACCGGCTCGCGCGCCTTCTTCAAGGACCAGCGCGCCGCCAAGGTCGGCGATCTCGTCACGGTGAAGATCAACGTCACCGACAAGGCGAACCTGAACAACGAGACCAAGCGCTCGCGCTCGAACAGCGAATCGTTCGGGATGCCCAACGCCTTCGGCCTCGAATCGAAGACCAAGCTCCTGGCCGGCATGGATCCGGCCAAGATGCTGACGACGGATTCGACCACCACCAACGACGGTGCCGGCTCGGTGCAGCGCGCCGAGACGGTGACCACCAACGTGGCGGCGATCGTCACGCAGGTGCTGCCGAACGGCAACCTGGTGCTGGAAGGCCGCCAGGAGATCCGCATCAACTTCGAGGTGCGCGAGCTGATCGTCGGCGGCGTGGTGCGGCCGGAGGACATCGAGTCCGACAACACCATCGATTCGAGCAAGATCGCCCAGGCCCGCATCGCCTATGGCGGCCGCGGCCAGATCACCGACGTGCAGCAGCCGCGCTACGGCCAGCAGTTCCTGGACATCGTGCTGCCGTTCTGACGAACGGGACGTTCGCGCGAACGGGGTCGTTCGCCCCGAATGGCCCGTGAAGAATCCCGCACCGGGCGGCACGCTCCCCCCTTGAGCCACCCGGACGCGGCGCGGCCCCGGCACTCCCGCCGGGGCCGCTCTCGTTTTCGATGCCGACAGGATGGAGCGCTTCGGTGCCAGCGCGTGAACCCTCCCCCCTCTGCGGGGGAGGGTGGCCCCCGCATCAGCAGGGGCCGGGAGAGGGGAACCCCGATTCCGGAGAAGTCGCGACCGTGATGACGGGCGCACACTGGATCAACGTCGCGCTGCCCCTCCCGGCGGCACTTCGTTCGCCACCCTCCGGGAGGGTTCAGAGCCGGCGAGCCTTGATGGGGCCGTTGGAGCCGAAGCCCCCTCAATCGTCCCGGTACACCCGCTCCCGGCGCTCGTGGCGCTCCTGGGCCTCGAGCGACAGCGTCGCGATGGGCCTGGCCTCCAGGCGCTTGAGCGAGATCGGCTCGCCGGTCTCCTCGCAATAGCCGTAGGAGCCGTCCTCGATCCGTGACAGGGCCGCGTCGATCTTGGCGATCAGCTTGCGCTGCCGGTCGCGGGCCCGCAGCTCGATCGCCCGGTCGGTCTCGGACGAGGCGCGGTCGGTCAGGTCGGGGTGGTTCTCGTTCTCGCTCTGCAGCGCCACCAGGGTGTCCTGGGCCTCGCGCAGAATGTCTTGTTTCCAGCCCTGGAGCTTGCGGCGGAAATACTCCCGCTGACGCTCGTTCATGAAGGGCTCGGCGTCATTGGGGGCGTAGCCCTCCTCGATCACGATCTTCGCCATCGCGCCCCTCGGAAAATCGCTGTTGTCCTGACCGCAGCCGTCGTCATGGCCGCGACCCACTTGGCGCAGCCCTATAATAGAGGCTGCACGACATCACAATGTCTCTCCGCGGCAGGCAAGGACCGGACCAGGGGACGGGGACGGCCTGCTGCAAACGTGTCACGGTCGTGGCGCATCTGCACCCGCCGCAGCCCCGTCCCGCAGGGCCGCGACGATGTCGGCCTCGAGGCGGCGGGCGAGGGGCTGGCGGTAATGGCTCGCATCGAAGAACAGGGTGGGATCGTGCAGCTCGGGCCGGTCGCCGGACCAGTCGACGACGCGGCCCCGCGGGGCGACCGCGCCCGCCAGCGCGGCGCGGCAGGCGGCTTGCGCCGCCGCCCGGGGCGTGCCGGGCCGGGGCTGCGTCGCGGCAAAGACCGGGGGGAAGACCAGGACCAGCGCCGTGTCCGGCCTCAAGCGCTCCGCCAGGGCGCGCAGGGCGGTGGCGGCGGGGAAGTCGGGCCCGCCCTCCCCCGGATCGGGATCGGCCGGGGCCAGCCGCGCGCGGGAAGCGACCCGCTCCGGCATGTCGGGATCGCCGAGGTTGAGGTAATCCGGCTCGTAATCCCAGTAGCCGTCCGGCGCGGCCCGGCGCGGGGCCGAGCGCATCGCCCAGCCGATCCGGTTGACGATCTCCCCGACGACGCGCACCCGCAGGAGGCCGCGCAGGTACCCCGCCCAATCCTCGGCGAGGAGCCAGGCCGGGAAGGGCCGCTGCATCGGCAAGGCCGGGTCGCCGGTGCACCAGAACGCGTCGGCCCCGATCACCAGGGCCCGCGCCTGCGGGTGGTGGCGCAGGAAATAGTCGGCGACGAGGAGCTGCTCGCCCGGGCCGGTGCCCGGCACCGAGAGCTGGACGAACGGGATCCCGGTGGCGGCGCGTAAGGCCGCCGGCTTGATGAGCTGGATGTGCGAGTTGCCGACGACCGCCGCCGTGAAGGCGGGGTCGCGCCCCCGGCTCGCCGTGGCGGTGCGGGGCCCTTGCGGGCGCACGCCGTCGCGGTCGAGGAGCCGGGGCCGGCCGGTGTCGTAGGGGTCGACCGCCAGCGCCAGCGCGAGGTACCCGGCGAGCAGCAGCCCCGCCGCGACGACGAGGCGGACGGAGAAGCGGCGCCACGCGGCCTCGGTCTCGCCTGAGGGATCAGCGCGCATCGGATCGGCCCCCTCAGAACTGGAAATAGATGAACTCGTAGTTGGCGTCGTCGCCGATGCGCAGCAGCACTGCGACGAGGAGCACCGCGAAGGCGATCGCCAGGGCCGGCCGCGGCGGCAGGCGGTGGACCGCCGCCCAGGCGGTCGGGCCGACGAGCGCCACCAGGGCGGCGGGCACGAAGGCGCGCCACTTGAAGCCGTGGCCGACCGGCGCGAGGCCGAACAGCCCTTTGAACACCGCGAGGGCCGCCTCGAAGCTGGTGGCGCGAAACAGCACCCAGGTCAGCGCCACGAAGGCGAAGGTCAGGGCCCAGCCCAGCAGCGCCGGCATCGGCAGCCCGGCCCGGCGCCACACGGTGCCGGCCCCGAGGCCGGCACCGTGCGCCGCCCCCCAGGCGACGAAGGTGAGGCCGGCGCCGTGCCACAGGCCGCCGAGCGTCATGGTGGCGAAGAGCGCGGCGATCTGGACGCCGAACCCCCGGCGGTTGCCGCCGAACGGGATGTAGAGGTAGTCGCGCAGGAAGCGCGACAGCGTCATGTGCCAGCGCCGCCAGAATTCCCGCAGCGACGTGGCACGGTAGGGCACGTCGAAATTCTGCGGCAGCACGATCCCGAACAGCAGCGCCAGGCCCAGAGCCATGTCGGTATAGCCGGAGAAATCGAAGTAGATCTGGAACGTGAAGGCGAGCGTGCCCTGCCAGGCCTCCGCCACGCTCACCCCCTTGCCGGCGGCGGCTGCCTCGAAGACCGGGTTGGCGTAGGCCGCCAGCGGATCGCCGAGGAAGACCTTCTTGGCCAGGCCGATGCAGAGCAGCATCAGGCCCCGCCCGATCCGCTCGGCGGCGTCCGGCCGGGCGTACGGCTTCTCGTCGAACTGGTGGAGGATCTCGCTCCAGCGCACCAGCGGGCCGGCGAGCACCTGGGGGAAGAACGCGATGTAGAGGGCGTAGCGCGTCAGGTCCATCGGCGGCGCCCGGCCGGCGCGCAGGTCGGTCAGGTACATCACGTGGTGGAAGGTGAAGAACGAGATGCCGAGCGGCAGGGCGAGGCTCGGCCGCGGGAGGTCGTGCAGCCCCGGCAGCACGGAGGCGAGACCGGCCAGGAACCCCGCATACTTGAACAGGGCCAGCACCGCGAGGTTGGCGGCGATGGCGAGCGGGATCAACAGGGCGGCCCGGCTCCGTCCGAACCAGCGCGCGACGAGCCAGTTCAGCCCGATCGACGCCACCAGCAGCGGCACGAAGCGCGGGTCCCACCAGCCGTAGAACACGAGCGAGAGGAGAACCAGCAGCGGCAGCCGCAAGCCCGGCCGGTGCAGGGCCACGAGCGCGTGGAGGATGAGTGCGACCGGCAGGAAGCCGAGGAGGAACGGGAAGGAATTGAACAGCATCGCGGGCGACGTGGCGCGGGTCTTGCGGCGACACCAAGGCCGCCCGTCTTCAAGCGGGCGCCGTTGTGGGCGAGCGGGGGTGACGCGTCAACGGCGCGGGGGGCTCCCCCCGGCCAGGCACGCCTTGGCGGCGACCACCAGGACGCCGGCCCCCGTCTCGCTCCACAGTGCGGCGGCTCGTCACCCCCCCACCATCCCGAGCTTCGCCAGCTCCACCTGCGCCCGCAATTCGATATGACCGATGAGGTCGTCGAGGCGGGGGTCGCCGGTGGCGCCGTTGCGCTCGGCGAGGCGGCCGGCGATGGCCTGCAGCTCGCTCGCGGCGACGCGGCCGCCGAGCAAGGCGGCCTTGAGGCGGTCGAGGGCGTCGAGGAGGTCGTGGCCGCGCTTCGTCGCCCGGCGGCGGCGGTCGGCGGCGACCTCGTCCTGGCTCTGGAGGGTCAGGATGGCGCTCAGATTGGCGAGCGGCATCGCGCTGCCGGCGCTGGTCGGCCCGCGCGCACCATCCAGGTCAAGGGTGAACACGCCACCTGCCGGCAGGGTGCGCGCGCCGGCTCCCGACAGGGGAGCGGCCGCGAGGCGGGTGTCGACGCGCATGGGATCTGGGTCCGGGTCACAGGGTTCTCTGTTCGCGCCATGAACCTCGCCCCGGTATGGTGAATGCGCCGTAAACGAGGCGGCAGATCTTGCCGCCGGGGCGAAAACGACCGGGTCCGGATCGCCCGCCGGCAGCTCGGGCGAGAAACGGATCGGTAACCTTACCAGAGACTTACGGGCGATCCGGGGGCTGGCACGGTCCTGGCAATTCGGTTGTCCGAGTCTCGGAAACCCCCGCCATGCGCCTTCGCCTCCTCGCCCTCGCGTTCCTCTCCTGCGTTCTGCCCGTCCTCCTCCTGGCGTCCGGTCCCGCCCTCGCCCTGTCGCGGGTGAAGGATCTCGCCAGCGTCGAGGGCATGCGCAGCAACCAGCTCATCGGCTACGGCATCGTCGTCGGCCTCAACGGCACCGGCGACACGCTGAACAACGCGCCCTTCACCAAGCAATCGGTGCAGGCGATGCTGGAGCGGCTCGGCGTGAACACACGGGGCGCCACCATGCGCACCGCCAACCTCGCCGCCGTGATGGTGACGGCCAACCTCCCCCCCTTCGCCGCGCAGGGCACGCGGATCGACGTCACGGTGTCGTCGCTCGGCGACGCCAAGTCGCTCCAGGGCGGCACGCTGCTCGTCACGCCGCTCCTCGCCGCCGACGGGGAGGCCTACGCGGTGGCGCAAGGGTCGCTGGCCATCGCGGGCTTCCAGGCCGAGGGCGACGCGGCCAAGATCACCCGCGGCGTGCCGACCAACGGCCGCATCGCCAACGGCGCGGTGATCGAGCGCGAGATCGCCTTCAAGCTCAACGAGCAGAAGTGCCTGCGCCTCTCGCTGCGCAACCCCGACTTCACCACCTCGAAGCGCATCGCCGCGGCGATCAACGACTTCATGGGCGCCGACACCGCCGAGCCGACCGACCCCTCGACCGTCACCCTGCAGGTGCCGGCGCGCTACCAGGGCAACATGATCCGGCTGCTCACCGAGGTCGAGCAACTGAAGGTCGAGCCCGACCAGACCGCCCGGGTGGTGATCGACGAGCGCTCCGGCATCATCGTGATGGGCCGCGACGTGCGGGTCTCCACCGTGGCGGTGGCCCAGGGCAACCTCACCGTCACCATCACCGAGCAGCCGCAGGTGAGCCAGCCGGCGCCGTTCTCCAACGGCGAGACCGTGGTGGTGCCGCGCACCGCCCTCAAGGTCGATGCCGGCGAGAAGAACAAGCTCGCCCTGGTCAAGGAGGGCGTGACCCTGCGCGAATTAGTCGACGGGCTCAACGCGCTCGGCATCGGCCCGCGCGACCTGATCTCGATCCTCCAGGCGATCAAGACCGCCGGTGCGCTCCAGGCCGACATCGAAGTGATGTGAGGCGGGCGCGCCCGCCCCTCCCCTGCCCTTCCTCCTTCCGAACCCGAGGTTTGAACGCCGATGCTTCCGCTCGCTCCCCTCGCGGCCTCCGCCGGACTGGCGGTCGGCCAGGCCCTCGCCGGGGCCGCCTCCTCCGGCCTGTCGGCCCTCACCGGCACCGCGACGTCGCCGGCGGGCAACACCGCCAAGATGAAGAAGACCGCCCAGGACTTCGAGTCGATGTTCCTGGAGCAGAGCCTCGACGTGCTCAACCGCTCGCAGGGCACCGACGGGCCCCTCGGCGAGAACGGCACCGGCGGCGGCGTCTACCGCTCGATGCTCAACAAGGAATACGCCCAGTCGATCGTGCAGAGCGGCGGCGTCGGCATCGGCGACCAGGTGATGCGCGAGATGCTGCGGCTGCAGGGGGGCGCCCATGGCTGAGGCCGCCCGTCCCGCCCCGGTCGCCGACGCCGCGGCCGCCGAGCGCCTGGTCGCCGAGACGCTGACCACCATGCGGGCGCTCGAAACCCTGCTCGGGCGCGAGAGCGACCATATCCGGGTCGGGCGCCTCGCCGAGGGCCTGGCCGAAGCGCCGCAGAAGACGGCGCTCGCCGGCGCCTATCTCCAGAGCCTCCAGACGGTGAAGGCCAACGCCGTGGCGCTCGCCCGCTTCGCGCCGGACGGCCTCGCGGCGCTCCGCGAGGCGCATGGCCGCTTCTCCGAAGCGGTCGCGGCCAACCAGGCGGTGCTGGCCACCGCCCGGGCGGTCTCGGAGAGCCTGCTGCGCAACCTCTCGACGGAACTCACCCGCAGCGCCGAGCCCAAAGGCTACGGCAGCGGCCCGGCCCCCTCCCCCTACGGCCGTCGCCGCAGCCCGCCCCTGGTTCTGTCGCGCAGCCTGTAGGGGCGAAGCAGAGTTGCCCCGTGCAACTCTGTTTCGCTTCTTGTTTTCGCCTCATTTCGATCGCCGGACCGGCGACCGCTTCGGCACCGGTCGTCCGCGGCCGGCGGAATGTCGCTTAGCGGCCGGTGCCGAGGCGGATGAAGGCCCGGGCCGGACCGAACTCGGTCTCCGTCCGGGTATCGATCGCGACCCGGCCGGAGGCGCCGACGACGCCCCGGCCCGCCCCGTCGAGCGTGAGCCCCGGCCGGGCCGGCACCGGCGTGCCGGCCTCGGCCCGCACCCGGCCGCTGATCCGCAGGCACGGGCCGCCGGGAGTGAGGCGGGTGAAGCCGGGGCCCTCCTGCGGGCAGGCCTCGGGCGCCTTGGCGATGGGCAGGTCGCGCAGGTCGAGCGCCCGGGCCGGCAGGGCCGCGCAGAGGGCGGCGGCCGCCAGGATCACCGATGTCGTGCGCATGAGCCCGCCCTCCCGTTCGGCGTGGAGAGAAGCATGGCGGGCGCGGGTTGCGCCAGGGCATGGGGGACACGCCCGCGGCGGACGTTCGCAGGCTCGACCGCGGCACAGGTCCGACCCGCGACCTGGTGCTGAGAGCCGGTTTGACCGGTCATGTCCGTCGATCCGGCACACAGGCCGACATCTGCCGGCATCATCCCGGGCCTCGCCGAGGGGCGGGAACCCGGGACGACGCAGAGGATTTCAAATCTGTCCGGTGAACCGGACGTTCACCCCACGCACCGCTCAAAAATCTCCTCCGCCTGCCTCACCGTCATCTTGCGCGCCGCCGGGCTCGCGATGATCGTGCGGTCATGGGCGCTCGCCGGGTCGAAGTCCTTCGCGGCGATGCCGGCATAGAGGCCCGGCACGGCGCGCAAGGCCATCTCCCGCACCCGGTCGCGGGGCAGTTGCTCCGGGGTGAAGCGCTCGGGGAAGCCGATATCGGCGTAGAGCGCCCGAACGGCCTCGGCGCAAGCCGCGATCATCTCCTGGCGCGACAGGCCGGCCGTCTCGACCTCCAGCGCCTCGGCGAGCGGGCGCACCTTGGCGGGCAGCACCGCGAGGTTGAAGGCGATGACGTGCGGCAGCAGCACCCCGACGCCGTAGGGATGGGCCAGGTCGAGATGGCCCTCGAGCGGCAGCGAGAGGGCGTGACCGTGACCGAGCCGGGCGTTGCCGCAGGCGATGTTGGCCATGCAGGAGGCGACCAGGTTGTCCTCCCGGGCGCGGTCGTCGTCGGCATTGATCGAGGCCCGCAAGGAGGCGGCCTGGAGCCGCACGGCGGCGAGCGCCACCGCGTCGGTGAGGGGCGAGGCGATGCCGCTCAGGTAAGCCTCGACGCCGTGGGTCAGCGCGTCGACCGCCGGCAGCGCCGCGACGTGCATCGGCAGCGAGCGCAAGGTGACGGGGTCGAGGATCGCCGCGTCGGGGAAGCTCAAGGGACCGCCGCCGAGGAGCTTGAGGTGGCGCACCTCGTCCTTGACGATGGTCCATTGCGAGACCTCGGACCCGGAGCCCGCGGTGGTCGGCACCATGATCATCGGCAGCGCCTTGCGGTCGAACTGCCCGACGCCGGTGCACTCCGCCATCGGCTTGTGGTTCGTCGCCACGATGGCGATACCCTTGCCGGTGCACATCACCGAGCCGCCGCCGATGCACACGATTCCGTCGATGCCGTCCCGGCGCACCCGCCCGCCCTGGTCGTCGATATGCGAGCAGCGCGCGTCGATCCCGCACTCGTCGAAGCGCGAGACCGCGATCCCGGCCTCGCCCAGGGCCGCCAGCGCGTCGGCGTGGAACCCCTGCGCCGAGATGACCGGATCGGACACGACCAGCACCCGCGTCATCCGGAGGTCGCGGGCGAGCGTGCCGATCGTGGCGAGCGCGCCGGCGCCTGAGACGATCCGGGTCGGCATGTAGAAGCTGGTGATCATGCGGGCGTCTCCTCGGGAAGCGGGGCGCTTGGTTGCGGGCCCTCGCGATCGTGCCGGGGTGTCGCCCGCCGGCGGGCATCCCGTCCAATACAAAGATCGGGCGCCAGCCATAGGCGGCGACGATGACGGCGCGTCGCACCCCAAGATCACGACACAAGGTCACGCCCTGCCATACCGGGAAACGATGGCGGGGCGATGTGCAAACTATTGGACGGCGACTGCCCCGGGGCGCGATAAACCGGCCATCATCAAGCATCGCTCCGACGTCCCGCGACGGGCGCCAGAAGACCGATGCCATTGTCGAGGAAACGCCCATGTCCGCCACGTCCCCGACGCGACGCCTCGCCGTCGCCGGCCTGCTCGCCACGGCGCTGACCGCACCCGCCCTCGCCGCCGAGACGCCGCTCCGCATCGGCGTGATCGAGGACCTGTCGGGGATGTATTCCGGCAATGGCGGGCCGAACATGGTGCTCGCCGCCACGATGGCGGCGGAGGATTTCGGCGGCAAGGTGCTGGGCCGGCCGATCGAGGTGATCGGCGTCGACCACCAGAACAAGCCGGATATCGGCTCGGGCCTCGCCCGCCAGCTCGTCGACCAGCGCGGCGTCACCGCCTTCGTGCTCGGCGGCGCCAGCTCGGTGGGCCTCGGCGTGCAGGCCTATGCCAAGGAGCGCAAGATCACCACGATGGTGACCGGCGGCTACGCCTCGCAATTCTCCGGCCCCGGCTGCTCGCCCTACGGCACCCAATGGGTGCCCTCGACGGGCGAGCTCGCCAACGCGGTGGCGGGCGCCGTGGTGCAGAGCGGCGGCAAAACCTGGACCTTCATCACCGCCGATTACGTGTTCGGCCACGGCCTCGCGGCGGATGCCGGCAAGGCCGTGAAGGCCGCCGGCGGCAAGGTGGTCGGCGAGATCCGCCATCCGCTCGGGGCCACCGACCTCTCCTCGCAGCTGATCCAGGCCCAGTCCTCCGGCGCCGACGTGATCGGGCTCGCCAATGCCGGGCCGGACCTCGTCAACACCATCAAGCAGGCGCGGGAATTCGGCATCACCTCGAAGGTGGTGGCGATGCTGGTCTTCACCAACAACACGGTGGCGCTCGGCCTCGACGCGGCGCAGGGCATCCGCATGGCGGTGAACTTCTACTGGGACGCCAACGAGGCCAGCCGCGCCTGGGCCAAGCGCCTGATGGCCCGCAACGGCAACGTGGTGCCGACCATGGGCCATGCCGCCGCCTATTCGTCGGTGCGGCACTACCTCCGGGCCGTCGAGAAGGCCGGCACCGACGAGGCCGGCGCCGTCAACAGGGCGATGAAGGAACTGCCGATCGACGACGGCTTCTACGGCAGCCCGCGCATCCAGGCGAACGGCCGGGTGGTGATGGACATGATGCTCGTCGAGGTGAAGAGCCCGAAGGACTCGACGAGCAAGGCCGATCTCTACCGCGTCATCGAGACGATCCCCGGGGACAAGCTGTTCACCCCCGCCGACAAGAGCGGCTGCCCCCTGACCACCGCCGGCTGACCGGAGCCCCCGCGATGAAGCTCTACGCCAACCCGACCTCGCCCTTCGTGCGCATCGTCCGCATGGCGCTCATCGAGAAGGGCCTGAACGAGGGTGTCGACACCACCTTCGTCGATGCCTGGGCCGACGACCCGGCCTTCCTCGACGCCAACCCGGCCGGCCGCGTGCCGACCCTCGTCACCGACGACGGCGCGCGGCTGACGGAAGCGCTCTTGATCCTCACCTATCTCGACGCGATCGGCACGACGCCGTCCGTGCTCGCCGGCGGGCCCACTGCGCTCTCGGCCGCCGGACTCGCGATCGGGGTGTTCGACGCC
This sequence comes from Methylobacterium currus, assembly GCF_003058325.1. Classification (NCBI taxonomy): domain Bacteria; kingdom Pseudomonadati; phylum Pseudomonadota; class Alphaproteobacteria; order Hyphomicrobiales; family Methylobacteriaceae; genus Methylobacterium; species Methylobacterium currus. The sequence continues at coordinate 3,753,540 of NZ_CP028843.1, read as the reverse complement.
GCGGTGGCGGTCATCATCGGCCGCAAGTCGGCGCCGGATTTCGACGCCGGCCTCGTCGGCAGGAAGCGCTTCCGTACGATGCACGAGGGGTTGCGGCGCCTCGATGCGGCGTTCGCGGAGCACCGGACGTCGTTCGGCCTGCCGGCGATCGCCGCGATCACAGCCCTCGACTACCTGGTGTTCCGCTTCCCCGACCACGACTGGCGCAGCCTCTGCCCTGAGGTCGCGGCCTTCCGCGACGCACACCAGGACCGTCCCTCGGTGCGGGACACCGTGCCGCGCGGATAAGCCCCTCCCATCGCGCCCCATGCGGTCCCCCCGAACCTCGTCTATCGTAGGGCTGACGGACAGGAATCCGGCAGCACCGGCGGGAACCGGGGATCAGGGGGGAACCGGCGCGATGGAGCTTCGCCATCTTCGCTACTTCGTCGCGGTGGCCGACGATCTCAGCATCACCCGGGCGGCGGAGCGGCTGAACATCGCGCAGCCGGCGCTCAGCCACCAGATCAAGAGCCTCGAGAACGAGGTCGGCACCGCCCTGCTCCAGCGCCTGTCGCGCGGGGTGGCGCTGACCGAGCCCGGCCGCGCCTTCGCGGACGATGCTCGGGCGGTGCTCGCGGCGGTCGATGCGGCCAAGACCCGGGCCCGGCGCATCGCCACCGGCGATGTCGGCCAGATCCGCATCGGCTTCACCTCCTCGGCCTCGTTCCATCCCGTGGTGACCGGAGCGATCCGCGACTACCGCAGCGCCTATCCGGACGTGCAGATCGAGCTCGTGGAGGAGACGACCGCGAGCCTGCTCGCCGCCTTCCGGGCCGGCCGGGTCGACGTCGCCTTCATGCGCCCGGGCGAGGGCGAGGTCGACGACCTCTGGGCCCGTCACCTGTTCGACGAGCCGATGGTGGTGGCGCTGCCGGCCACCCACCGGCTGGCCGCCGAGACCGGCGCGCTGGGCCTGTCCGATCTCTCGAACGAGGGCTTCATCGTCTATCCGCGCCGCAACGGCCGGGCACTCTACGACGGCATCATGGCGGCCTGCGCGGCGGCCGGGTTCTCGCCCCACATCGCCCAGAACGCGCCGCAGCTCGCCTCGGTGGTCAACCTCGTGGCGACCGGCATCGCGCTCGCCATCGTGCCGCGCTCGATGGCGCGGCTGGCCACCGAGGGCGTGCGCTACCGCGAGATCCGCGGTCCGGCCCCGGTGGCGCCGATGACCCTGGTGCGCCAGCCGGCGCCGGAGATGCCGCATCCGCGGATCTTCACGGATCTGGTGCTGGCGCGGGTGCGAGGCGAGGTCGGGGAAGGAGTGGCCTCATCGCCGGAGGCCGTCTGACCGGATGCGGGACCTGCCGCGCCAAGGCTGGCTTCTCCTTTCTCCGGCGGCAGCCTCTCCTCTGCGGCAGGAGGCGCATTCGCCGATATTCGCCTTCGACATCCTGAAGCTCGCCCGCGACCTGCGGGAGAATGCCGCCTTCGCGCCCGAGCAGGCGGAGGGTCTGGCGGCGGCGATTTCCTCGGCCGTTCAGGACAACGCTCCGGCGAAACCAGAGACGGCAGCCGGATTCGTCTCCGTTCGATCGGAGATCACCGTGCTCCGGACCGATCTGAAGATGGCGTTCGCCGCCCTTCGGACGGACGCCTCGGCGTCCCAGACGGACACCAGGAACGAGTTCGCTGCGATTCGATCGGAGATGATGCTCCTCGAGCAGCGCATGGGGGTCAAGCTCGGCGGGACGCTCGCAGCCTTCGCCAGCATTCTCATCGCCGCGATGCGCCTCCTGGTTCACTGACGGCCGGCCCGATCACTTGCGTCGATCGACGCGGCACACAGGTCGACAGCCTCTCTCCGTCATCCCGGGACTCGCCGAAAGGCGGTTACCCGGAATGACGGAGAGAGGCAAAGCCAGTCATCGCGGTCAGATCGGATATTATACCGCCGCGCCTTCGAACGGACTCGTTCGAAGGCGCTGGCTAAGCCCGAATGGGCGCCGATGCGCCGGACGCTTTCGCGTCGACGTGTCGATGCGAAAGCGCGATGGTATTATAGTCCTTTGGATCTGGGGGGCGTCTCTGCTGCCACCCTTCAGAACCGGTCGCCCCGCGTCAGTCCGTCGTTGCGAAGCGGGACTCCGTACGACGACGAGGACCACCGATCCCGCGGAAGATCCTTACAGATAGCTCGTCAGCGACAGCTTCGAGAGCATCGACGTCGCCTGGTAGCTCGCCTGCAACTGCGTCTGCAAGGTCAGGAGCTTGGCCGCCGCCTCCTCGGTCGAGACCGATTCGACGCCGTCCACGGTCTTCTGCAGCACGGCCTTGGTGGCGGTGTTCTGGCTCTTCTGGGTGGTGATCTGGGCCGAGGCGAGACTCAGCTCCGAGGCGATGCCCTGCACCGAGGGCTGGCCGTCGGCGGGCTTGAGCAGGGTCTGCACCCGGGTCGCGTAGGCCTCGAAGCGGGTGCCGTCGGTGTCGGTCGTCTCGAACGGCGTGGTGGCGAGGACCGCGAGGCCGCTCAGCGTGCCGCGGAAGGCCCCTTCGTTGGCCTGGACGCCGATCGCCACCGAGCGGTCGGCGGAGACCGGTACGGTCGCGGTCTGCCGCGGATCGGCGGAGGTGTCGTCGCCCTTGTACCAGATCAGGGTGCGGCCGCTCGGATCGGCGACGTAGCCGGTGGCGTTGCCGGCCGCATCCGTGGCGACCCGGCGCGGGCTCAGGCCCGGCGAGGACGAGCCGGCGAAGAAGTCGCTCACCGCCCGCGTGGCCGAACTCGCCGCGAGGTCGGTCCTGGCGGTGGTGTCGAGCGCGGTGGCCAGCGCCGCCCGGAGGTTGGCGGCGGTGTCGGCCGGGCTCGCGCCGATCGCGAACGTACCGGCCGTCGTGCCGTCCGCGGCGGCCTTCAGGCTCAGGACCTTGCTGGTGCCGTCGCGAAGTCCCACCGTGATCTGCACGCTGTCGCCGGCCTGGAGCCCCGCCCCGACCGTCACGGTCGCGGAAGCCGGGGTGCCGCCCGAGAGAACCGCCGTCGCGCCCGGCGGATTTGCGCTCTGGACGCCGGTGACGGTCTTGCCCGCGAGCGAAGCGGTGAGGTTCCGGGCGCTCGCCGCCGCGTCGGCCCCGATCGCGAAGGTCCCGTCCCCGCCCTGGCCCGCCGCCCGGGCGGTGAGGTCGACGAAGCTCTGGCTGCCGTCCGGGTTCTGGACGCTGACCCGCACGATGTCGCCATCCTTCGGCTGGCTGGCGAAGGACAGGGTGGCGGTGGCAGGGGCCCCCGGCTGGACCGCGACCGCGAGGCCGGCCGGGTTCGAGCTGACGGCGCTCTTGAGGGTGAAGCCGAAATTCGTCCGCACGCCGGGCGACTGGCTCTCCGATAGGCTGACGCTCGGGCCCGCGCCCGAGAGGTCGAGCCGCCCGGTCTTCGGCGAGCCGGCGCCGAGATCGGCGGCCTGGCGCTCGGCCATCACCGTGCGCACGCCGTCGAGGCCTTCCGCCGGATCGCCGTCGAGGATCCGGGCGGCGCTCTCCACCGGTGCCCGGTCGGTGACCCGGCCGCCCAGGATGTACTGGCCGCCGGTGCTCTGGTTGAGGGCGTCGAGGGCGCCGCCGAGGCTGCCCGCCGCATCCTGCTGCAGCATCGAGCGGGCGACGGTGCCGGTGCCGCTGCGGGCGCTGACGAGGCTGCTCCAGGCCGTGGAGCCCAACGTGGCGATCTGCTGCACGCTGGCCGAGGCCAGCCCCACCCGGGTCGCGCCGGTGCCGGCCGCCGCGATGTAGCTGTCGAGGGCGCTGATCTGGGCATGCGCCGACAGGCTCTGGGTGCGCCCGCTGCCGAGGCCGCCATAGGTCTCGGCGGTCCGGCCGCTGCCGATCTGGTTCGAGAGCGTGCCGAGCGTCGTCTTCATGGCGACGAGGCGCTGGGTGTTGAGGTCGGCGGCGGCGGTGCCGGCCGCGAAGGGAGCGATCGTCATCGCGGGCTTTCCTCTTAGATCCTGAGAAGCGTGTCGAGCATGTCGCGGGCGGCCGTCAGCACCCGGGCATTGGCGCTGTAGGCCGTCTGGAGCTGGATCAGCCGGGACATCTCCTCGTCCACGCTGACGCCGGAGTCCTTGGCGAAGCGGCTCTGGGCCGAGGACAGGGCGATCTGCTGGCCCTCGTCGAGCTGCTGCGCCTCGGCGCTGGCCGCGCCGCGCGCGTCGATGACCGACTGGGCGAAGCCGACCACCGTGGCGGAGCGCGGGGCGCTGACGCCGCCGATGCCGCTCGCCGCCGAGAAGGTCAGGGTGCGGCTGGTCAGCGCGTCGGTGAGGTATTGCGGCCGCGCGGTGTCGCCCGAGGCGGTGGCGTCAGCGTAATCCACCAGGGTGGAGGCGTCGGCGGTGACCGCCGGGTTGACGGCGAGGCGCTGGGCGAAGCCGGTCAGGTGCGACCCGCCCTCGAACGAGCCGGTGAACACGCCGTTCCGGGCACCGGCATCGACGAACAGCGCGAGCTGGCCGCGGCCGGTCTTCGTGTCGGTGGCGCTCGTCGGCACGGTGACGGAGGCGCTGGCGCCGGTCAGCGCGAGGCCGGCCGGGTCCGACAGGATCCGCACCGAGCCCGCGGCGCCGCCGGGCGTGCCCGTGACGGTGAAGCCGGTGCCGAGCACCGCGCCGATCTTCGCCGCGAAGGTCGAGGGCCCGCCCGAGATGTCGACCGGCACGACGAGGGCGGTCGGATCGTCGGTGAGGGCGGGATCGATGGGATCGGGCGCCGCCCCGTTCGTCGGCATCAGGATCAGGTTGCGGCTCACTCCCGCGGCGTTGCGCACGCCGAGCGTCACGGCGTTGCCGGCCTGGAGCCCGGTGAGGTCGATGTCGAAGCCGGTGAGCCCGTCGGCGGAGGCCGCCGTGCCGGTGGCCGGGCGGTCGCTCAGCGCCCGCGACAGGCCGGCGGCGAGGTCGTCGAGCTGGCGCTGCGCCTGGACCAGGGTGTCGTCGCGCAACGACACCGCGGCGGCGATCGAGCCGGAGCGGATCGCCCCGGTGGCGAGGAGGTCGATCCTGGCGCCGGCCGGGGTCGTCGCCGTCACGGTGCCGACGCCGCGGGTGCTCGGATCGGCCGAATACTGGGCCTCGGGGCTCAAGGTGCCGCGGCCGTCGAAGGCGAGGGTCGCCGCGGCCATGTGGTCGACCAGCGTGGCGCCCGAGGCGGTGAGCAGGGTGACCGAGCCGTCGCGCTGGTCGCTCACCTGCACGTCGAGATAGTGCGAGAGCGTGTTGATCGCCTGGTCGCGCTGGTCGAGGAGATCGGCCGTGCCGGTCTCGCTCTTCGAGGCGCCGGCGATCTTGCCGTTGAGGCCGGCGATCTGCGACAGGAGCGCGCTCGCCGCGGCGACGTCGCCGCCGAGCTGCGATTCGAGGCCGGTGCGCAGGTCCTGCACCCCTTGGGCGATGCCGGCGACGGTGGTGGCGACCGTCCGCGCGGAGCTCACCGCGCTCGCCCGCGAGGCGGCCGAGGTCGGATCGGTCGTCAGCGCCTGGAGCGACTGCGTGAAGCTGTTCACCACCCCGTCGAGGGCGGCGCTGCTCCCCGGCGTGCCGTAGAGGGCGTCGAGCTGGCCCTGCACCTTGGCGGAGAGACCGGTATAGGACGCCCCCGCGGTCTCGAGCCGCAATTGCTTGAGCGACACCGCGTCGAGGGTCCGGCTGATCGTGCCCGTCGCGACACCGGAATTGCCGAGCGTCGAGACCGGGTTGAGCACGCGCTTGACGTAGCCGGCGGTGCCCGCATTGGCGACGTTCTGCGACACGAGGCCGATCGCCGCCTGCGTCACCTGCAGTCCGGCGGTCGAGGTGTTGAGGGCGTTGAGGGACATCGGTCGGATCCGGGTGAAGGGGTGAGAGCCGGGCCGGGCCGCCGCGCCCCTTTGGGGCTGGCTTGCGCGTGCCGGCATCTCGCGGGCGGGCCGGAACCGGTCGGGCCGCCTTTTGCAGCCGAACGGGCCCGGGGCGGCGGAGCACGAGGACCCGCCGCGTTGCGGACCCGCATCGGCACGCCGACGCGTCGTCCACGGGATGGATGTCCTGTCGCAGCCTTTTGCCACGACATCGACGCTCACACTTTGCGATATCCGCCTTTTGCAGTATTCAACAAAGTGCCTAATGGTTCCTTGCAGAAAAACTAGCAAGGCCCATTCTTTGGCGAATTGCCCGACCGCCGAACGACCGGGCAATCCTCTAGCGGATGACGTTGATGAGATCGGACATCATCTGCTGGGCGGTCGACATCACCCGGGTATTGGCCGAGTAGGCCTGCTGGGTGACGATCAGCTTCGAGAACTCGCCGGCCGTGTCGGTGTTCGACTGCTCGACATTGCCGCCGACGATCGTGGTGCCGGACAGCCCGGTCAGCGGCTCGCCGGATTCCACCGTCTTGGCGTAGTTGCCGCCCGAGACCGCCTTGAGGGCGTTGGGGGCGCTGAACCGCGCCACTCCGACCTGCGCCAGGGCCACGCTGTTGCCGTTGGAATAGGTGCCGGTGATCTTCCCGTCGCTCGTCACCGCCAGGGAGTTGAGCGTGCCGGCGGAGTAGCCGTTCTGCTGCAGGGTGTTGGTGGTGATCTGGCCGGACGCGGAGCCGTACTGGGTCAGGCCGCCGGTGCCGAAGTTCAGCGCCACCGCCCCGAGATTCGTCCCGTTCACCGTCAGGTTGGGGAGGCTGAGGCTGGTGCCGGCGGGCGCGGTGAGCTGGCCGCTGCCGTTGAAGGTGAAGGCGGTGCCGACATTCTGCCAGGTTCCCGCATTGGTGCCGCTCCCGGTCTGGTTGGCGTAGTACAGGTTCCAGGTGTCGCTGGTGCCCGCCTTCGCGTCGGCTTCCGCGACCTTGGCCCAGCGCAACTGCACGCTCACCGGGGTGCCGGTGCCCGAATAGGCCGTGAGCTCGCCGCCCGCGAGACTGGAATTGACGAAGGCGGTCGCGTCGGAGGCCGCCACCGCCGGGGGCGTCGTCGCGGTGCCGGCGAGCACCCTCGCATCGCCGCCCGGCAGCGTGCCCAGGAGCGCCGAGCCCGAGGTGGTGCTCGGGCTGCTCGGCAGGTTCGCCGCGTAGGCGATGCTCGTCGTCGGCTTGGCCGGCAGGGAGGTGCCGGAGATCTTGATCGGCCCGGTGCCGGTCGACTGACCGGTCACGGCGTCGAGGCCCTGGCCGGTGAGGTAGGCGCCGGCGCCGTTGACGAGGTAGCCGTCCCGGTCGACCGAGAAGTCGCCGCGGCGGGTATAGAGGCTGGTGCCCGAGAAGACCGGCGCGCCGGCCGCGTCGCTCCCCTTGGTCTGCACCGTGAAGAAGCCGTCCCCGCTCAGCGCCATGTTGGTGGGGATGCCGGTCGCCGCCACGTTGCCCTGGAGGCTGTTGGTCAGCTGCGAATAGGCCGCGACCGAGCCGGCGGTCTGGCGGCTCGGCGGCTGCTCGGTGAGCATGTCGACGAAGTCGGTGTCGATTCGCTTGTAGCCGACGGTCTGCGAGTTCGCGATATTCCCCGAAATGTTCTCGAGGCTGAAGGCCTGGGCCTTGAGGCCCGAGACCGAGGTCTGCAGCGCGCTGAAAACGTCCATCTTCCCCAGGGCTCCACATCCCGTCTGGATCACTCGGGGGATGATCCGCAAGCCGTGTGCCACGGCTAAGTTCTTGATTTCATTGAAGGCCCGAGAGCCTGAGCGGCAAAACCCGCCGGGCGGATCCGGGTCCCTGCGGCAAAATCTGCCGCGGGATGCGAGCGGCCATGTTTACGCGGTGTTGAACCTCTTGGCCTTAGCTGCCCTTCTGGACGGCGGTGGAATCAGGGATATGCGCACGAGCAAGCGAAGCAGCCTCATACACCTGATCTACTTCTCGCGCGCTCAGCTCTCCGCCGAGCCGCGGGAACGCGCGCGCCAGGTCAACGACATCGCCCGACATGCGCAGAAGAAGAACGAGTTCTCGGTCATCACCAGCATCCTGATCGTCGATCAGGGCTACTTCATCCAGATCCTCGAAGGGGAGCGGATGTCGGTGCAGGAGACGTTCCAGCGGATCAGCGGCGACATCCGCCACCGCGACGTGCACATCGTCGAGTGGCGCGAGATCGCCAAGCGCGAATTCGTGACGTCGTTCGCGTATGTCCTGCGCACGCCGGCCAATGATGGGCTGTTCCAGAAGGCCAACCTGGCGCCGATGCTCCAGCGCGGCACCCCGAAGGCGAGCACGATCCACGCCCTCGCCCAGGCCCTCCAGGCCGACACCATGGCCAAGCAGGGCATCGACCACCTGTTCGTCTAGGAACCGCCGGGAGCCCCCGGTGATCCGTCGTGAAACTCAACCCGCTGGCTGGTTCCGATGAGCGAAGCACCCCCGATCCTGATCGTCGACGACCAGGTCAAACTCGTCCGCCTGGTGACAGAGCTGATGAACCGCCTCGGCTTCCCGGAGGTCGAAGGCGTGACCGACGGGCCGCAGGCGCTCGAGCAGCTGCGCACGAAGCGCTACGGCCTGGTGATCTCCGACCTCGAGATGGAGCCGATGGACGGGATCCAGCTCCTGCGCGAGATCCGGGCCGACGACATGCTGATGAACATGCCGTTCATCCTCACCGAGACGTCGTTCAGCTTCGAGGACATCAACGTGGCCCACCTCGCCGGGGCCGACGCCTTCATCCTCAAGCCGTTCGACCTGTCGCTGCTGAAGACGAAGCTGAAGCAGGTGCTCAACGGCCGGCCGCGCAAGCGCGAGACGCCGGTGGGACCGATCTCGAGCCTCAACGTCGACTTCCCGCTGCTCGGGAAGGTCTAAGGGACCGGGCGCCGCCCCGTAAGGGTTTTCGGGGCGGGCGCCGGATGGCCCCTCACTCCCGCCGCTTCTGGTAGTCCTTGACGTCGGTGAAGCGGATCGCGGGCGCCCGCTCCTCCTCGTAGCGCAGCGAGAAGCCGGTGGTCGCCATGAAGACCGGCGCACCGTCGAGGTCGCTTGCCATCGACGAGCCGTGCGAGCCGATGAACTTGTCGAGCTCGGCCTGCTCCTCCGACTCGATCCAGCGGCAGATGGTGAAGCGGGTCGGCTCGTAGTCGATCGGCAGGCCGTACTCGGCCTGGAGCCGCTCCTTCAGCACGTCGAGCTGCAGCGCGCCGACCACGCCGACGATCGCGCCCGAGCCGTCCTGCGGCAGGAAGAGCTGCACCACCCCCTCCTCGGCCATCTGCTGCAGGGCCTCGCGCAGCTTCTTGGCCTTCATCGCGTCGGTGAGCTTGATCCGGCGCAGGATCTCCGGGGCGAAGCTCGGGACGCCGCGGAAGACCAGCTCCTCGCCCTCCGTGAGGGTGTCGCCGATGCGCAGGGTGCCGTGATTGGGGATGCCGACCACGTCGCCCGCATAGGCCTCGTCGGCGATGGCCCGGTCCTGGGCGAAGAAGAATTGCGGCGCCGAGAGCGAGATCGGCTTGCCGGTGCGCACCAGCCGCGCCTTCATGCCGCGGCTGAGCTTGCCGGAGCAGACCCGCATGAAGGCGATGCGGTCCCGGTGGTTCGGGTCCATGTTCGCCTGGATCTTGAACACGAAGCCGGTCATCTTCGGCTCGGTCGGCGAGACGGCGCGGATGTCGGCATCCTGGCCCCGCGGCGGCGGCGCCACCTCGGCGAGCCCGTCGATCAGGTCGCGCACGCCGAAATTGCGGAGCGCACTGCCGAAGAATACCGGGGTCAGGTGGCCCTCGCGGAAGGCTTCGAGGTCGAACGGCTTGCAGCCGCCCTCCGCCAACTCCGCCTCCTCGCGCCAGGTCGCGGCGTCGCCGGCCTCCGGCAGCAGGGTGTCGAAGAGCGGGTCGTCGATCCCGGAGACCGGCACCGTGCCGGCATCGTCCGCCGCGTCGAGCCGGCGCACCCGGCGGCGCAGGAGGTCGTAGGTGCCGGCGAAGCTCCGGCCGCGCCCGATCGGCCAGGTCACCGGCGCGACGTCGAGGGCGAGCGTCTTCTCGATCTCGTCGAGGAGGTCGAAGGGATCGCGCGATTCCCGGTCGAGCTTGTTGACGAAGGTGACGATCGGGATGTCGCGCAGGCGGCAGACCTCGAACAGCTTGCGGGTGCGCGCCTCGATGCCCTTGGCCGCGTCGATCACCATCACCGCGGAATCGACCGCCGTCAGCGTCCGGTAGGTGTCCTCCGAGAAGTCCTCGTGGCCGGGCGTGTCGAGCAGGTTGAAGACGCAGTCGCCGTACTCGAAGGTCATCACCGAGGTGACGACCGAGATGCCGCGCTCCTTCTCGATGCCCATCCAGTCCGAGCGGGTCGAGACGCGGTTGCGCTTGGCCTTGACCTCGCCGGCGAGCTGGATCGCGCCGCCGAACAGCAGGAGCTTCTCGGTCAGCGTGGTCTTGCCGGCATCCGGGTGCGAGATGATCGCGAAGGTGCGGCGCCGGGCGACCGGATCGGCGGGAGCGCGCGGGGCGTCTGTCTGCATCAGCATGGGAATGTTTTTAGCCCGGACCCAGGACTCTGTCGCGGGTCCGCCAGGGGCCCCGGTCGTCGGTGAGGAGATGGCCCCGATATGGGGAGGCGCGGGCACCGCGTCAGCGCCCGCGCCGCCTCTCTACCCCGAGCCGGCGCCGGAGGGCCAGAGGGACGCCTCTCAGCCGCGGCCGATGAACGGCATCTTGGTCGCCATGACGGTCATGAACTGCACGTTGGCGTCGAGGGGGAGGCTCGCCATGTAGACCACCGCGTCGGCGACGTGCTTGGCGTCCATGGTCGGCTCGGGCCGGGTCGAGCCGTCGGGCTGGGGCACGCCGGCTTGCATGCGTACGGTCATGTCGGTGGCGGCGTTGCCGATATCGACCTGGCCGCAGGCGATGTCGTGGGCGCGCCCGTCGAGCGAGGTCGAGCGGGTGAGGCCCGTGATGGCGTGCTTGGTGGCGGTGTAGGGTGCCGAGAACGGCCGCGGCACGTGGGCCGAGATCGAGCCGTTGTTGATGATGCGCCCGCCGCGCGGCTGCTGCTTCTTCATCAGCCGAAACGCGCCCTGGGTGCACAGGAAGGCGCCGGTGAGGTTGGTGTCGACCACGGCCTTCCAGGTCGCGACGGGCAGCTCGTCGAGCTCCACCGGCGGCGCGCCGATGCCGGCATTGTTGAACAGGACGTCGAGGCGACCGAACGTCTCCTCGAGGCGCCGGAACAGCTCGGCCACCGAGGCCTCGTCGCCGATATCGGTCGGCTGCGCGAGCGCCCGCCGGCCCTTGGCCTCGATCGCAGCGGCGACCGCCTGCAGCGGCTCGGGGCGCCGGCCGGACAACGCCACGTCGTACCCCGCCTCCGCGAGCGCCAGCGCCACCGCGCGGCCGACCCCCGACCCGGCCCCGGTCACCAGTGCGACCTTCTGCGTGCTCATCGGCCTCTCCTCCCCCTGTCGTCGATGGTTGCGGCTCTTGATGGCTGTGGCTCCTTGACGGGTGCGCCTCTTCGGTTCGCCGCGCCCCCCGGAGCCGTCCGCGGCTCCCGGCATACACGAGCCCGAAAGCCCCTCCAACCGCCGCACGCGCCGCGAACCGCAACGCCCCGGTTGCCAGCACCGCCCCGCCCGGCTATGGAAGCGCCAGCCGCGCGTTGGGGCGTCGCCAAGCGGTAAGGCAGCGGTTTTTGGTACCGCCATTCCCAGGTTCGAATCCTGGCGCCCCAGCCAAAGTCTCAAGATTCTCAGCCGACCGTTGATTCTCCGGCTGTTTTCGGACCCGCCCGGGCCGACCGCTCCGTCCAGGTCCACTCGGGAGGTCCACTTGTCTGGACGGCAGGGATTCCTGCCTTGCCCCGCACCCACCTCCGCCGTCGCCGACAAACGGTCTTTTTTCGCCGTATCATCCCCCATGACCTGCGTCAGAGGTTCGGTCAGCGCGAGATCCTGCGCTCGCTCGGCCAAGCCACGCCGGGCGAGGCCCGACGGATGGCGCAACGCTTGTGGGATGGGACAGAGACCTTGTTCACCCTCGTCCGTTTCAACCGATCGCTCACGCGCGCCGATATCGCCCGGCTCGCGGAGCAGTACTTAGACTCCGAATCTCTGAAGCACGAAGGCCTCATAACGGCTATCGGGCACTACCCCAAGATCGACGACCTTCCTGGTGTCGACAGCGCGATGCTTGAAGACGGAATAGCCGATGGCAGCGATTTCGTCGGAGACTGTCCGAGGGGGACCCTCAATGATCCGGCCGAATGGGAGTTCCTCTATCAGTGCCGACTGGACGGCCTAAAGCGCGACCGGTCACTCAACAAATTCACATCCGTTCGCAGCGCGGCACAGGAACTCGCCTTACGCAACGAGATCGACCTCGACACCCCCACTCAGGAATACGCGCTCTGCCGCGCGCTACTCGACGCCGAAATCACGATCGCTGAGCAGAAACTGGCCTATCTGCGCGACGTCGTCAGGCCTCATCACCCCCTGCACGCGGTCGCCCATCGTCCGATTGTTCCTAACCCGCCCACTCGGTCCGATGCGCCAACGAAAAAGATGGCGCATCAATCTGAGAGATTGTTCAGCGAGATTTGGACCGCCTATAGCGACGATCGCGTCAGACACAACGAATGGAAAGAGGCTATTGCTCGCCAAGCCCAGTCGACAGGGCGTCTTTTCGTCGAGATATGTGGCGACAAGCCGCTCGAGGCCTATGGACCCGCCGATGCCGCAGAGTTCAGGCGTGCTCTGCTCAGCCTTCCTGGGAAATACGACAAGTGCGTTGAGTGGCGTGACATTCAGCGCCGAAGCGGCATCCGCGGCCTGATCGAGCATTGCAACGGTAAGGCGGACATCGATCGCCTGAAGCCTCAGACCTTCAACCGGCACCTTGCGGCCTTGTCGGGCATCTGGCCATGGGCTCAGGTCAACGAAGTCGTTCCCAAGGGTACGCCGTCGATCTTCGACGGTCTGCACATCAACATGAGCCGCGTCCGAGGTCGGCATCACAGCGCTCGGGACGAGCGGCCGGCGTGGAACAGTGACGAACTCGCGGCCGTGCTGAATGCAGATTTGTTTTTCGGAATTCGCAGTCGCCGAAGCTGGAAGAAGCCGGGTCCGCACGTCCTACGTGACGAACGCTACTGGGGCATCCTCATCGGCTGCCACAGCGGCATGCGACGCGGTGAAATATTCCAACTCCGGGTACGACACGTCGTACGACACAAGGAGACAGGAATCTGGCATTTCAATCTCAAGGATCCGACTCTTGACCTGAAAGCCGGAGGAAGCGCCCGATGGGTCCCTCTCCATCAGAATCTGCTGAGTCTCGGGTTGATTGAGGCATTGGTGGAGGGACGAGAAGAGAATGAATTGCTCCTCCCTGAGGGTGAGGCTGGCGCCGAGAAGACGGATACTCTCAATGATGGAGAGAACTCGCCATACGGCAGCGCCTTCGGGAAGTGGTTTCAGCGCTTTAAATCGTACCACGGTGTACGTGCTGACGTCACGTTCCACTCATTTCGACATTCGGCGACCACGCTCATCATAAACGCAGGTGCTCAGCCGAACTTTGTGGAGGAGGTGATTGGCCACGAGAGCAAGACCAGACGGTCTGAAATGGAGCGTTATTACAAAGGTCAGGCCTTGATCAAACTTAAAGACGTTATTGATCGTCTCATCTTACCAATTAACATCGAGAAAATGACCGAGGCCGCGCGCACCGGCGAACCACATCGGGTATCTGATACTCGACGGCAACTGACTGCCTGAAAATGAAATCGGCACGCTGTTTTGGCTATGCAGCGACCTTCCACACGGCTTCTACAGAAACTAGGCCGGCTCGTTTATGTGAAAATTTTGCGAATTCCTTGGTGGGCTATTGTCATGTCAGATACGCGGCTTCGCAGCGGACCTTCCAAACGATAATCGGACGGCTAAATCGGGTGGATTGCAGCTGTTCCGGTTTAGGGAGCAGGTCCGACAAAAGCAGACGCTCGGCAATTGACTGGAAATGGCCGTGACCGGCTGGTCCGCTTCCGAGCCGCTTCGTCGGATAAGCGGACGGCCCCCACCCAAATGCGAACGGGAGCAGGGCGGTCAGGCGCCTCGCCATCCTTATCCAGGGCGGTGCGCCGGCCAGCGCTGGTGCAGGTCGTCGATGACGAAGGCGTGGGCGTGCCGCCGTGCCGCGGCGCCGTCCAGGTGCGGATGGTCTGGCCCGAGGTCGGCGTGTGCATGCTCGACGACGTCCGGGTCCGAGGCGGGCCACAGCACGGCCGCCGCCGCGATGGCCGCTAGGGTGAGCACGCCCAGCACCGCGAGCGTGACCGGCATGCCGGCCTCGGCTCCAAGCCAGCCCGCCAGCGGATAGGTGACGAGCCAGGCGACGTGCGACAGGGCGAACTGAGCCGCGAACACCGCGGGCCGGTCCTCGGTCGTGGCCGAGCGCCGGAGGAGCCGCCCGGTCGGGGTCTGAGCGGCCGAGTAACCGATCCCGAGAACCAGCCATGTGGCGAGCAGCATCGGCCAGCCGATCACGCCGCCCCAGGTCGTTGCGGCGAAGGCGAGCAGCACGACGCCGAGGAGGGCCGCCGCCGGCAGCATCACGGTCCGGTCCGGCAGCCGGTCGAGCACCCGCGGCAGCAGAAGAGCCGCGACCATCGAGCCACCGCCGAACAGGCCGAGCGCGACCGCGACGTCGTTCTGGGGCCGGTGCAGGATGGCCTGCACGATCACGACCGTGTTGACGATGACCATAGAGCCGGCCGCCGACACCGCGAGGTTCAGGGCGAGGAGGCCCCGCAGGCGCGGCGTCGCGAGGTAGATGCGGAGGCCGCGGGTGGTCCGTTCGTAGATCCCGCGGCGCTCGGTCGGCTTCGGGCTCGGTAGGCCGACAGACACGACGAGCGCCGCCGAGCATAGGAAACCGACGACCGTGCCGCCGAACAGCCAGTGGAAGTTGATCACCGTCAGAAGGATGGCGGCGAGCGCCGGGCTGAGCAGGTTCTCCAGGTCGTAGGCCAGCCGCGAGAGGGAGAGCGCCCGGGTGTAGTCGCGCTCCTCCGGCAGGATGTCGGGAATGGTTGCCTGGAAGGTCGGGGTGAAGGCGGCCGAGCAGGACTGGAGCACGAAGACGAGGACGTAGACCTGCCAGATCTGGTCGACGAAGGGCAGGATCAGGGCGACGGCGGCCCTCACAAGGTCGGTCGTCACCAGGAAGGCGCGGCGCGGCAACTGCCCGGTGAAGGCGTTCGCCACCGGCGCGACCAGCACGTAGGCGACCATCTTGATGGCCAGCGCCGTGCCGAGCACCGCACCGGCCTCGGCCTTGGCGAGGCGATAGGCCAGGAGCCCGAGGGCGACCGTCAGCAGGCCGGTGCCGATCAGGGCGACGACCTGCGCGGCGAACAGGTGGCGGTAGGTCCGGTTTGCGAGGACGCTCAGCATCGGGCACCCCTCACAGGTACTTCGCCAGCGCCTTGAACTCGGCGAGCGCGGCCCTGGCCGTTTTGCCGCCGTCGGCGACGCCGTCGCCGATGCAGTGCTCCATGTGGTCCTCGATCAGGGTGCGCTTCGCGTTGGCGATGGCGCTCTCGACCGCTTGGAGTTGCTGGGCGAGGTCGAGGCAGGGCCGGCCCTCGTCGATCATCGCGATGACACCGGCGAGGTGGCCGTGTGCGCGCTTGAGGCGCTTGACGATGTCCGGGTGGGAGGCGTGCACGTGTTCCATGTTGACATGCTATCCTCCTGGATAGGATAAGGGAAGGGTATTTGACGCGTCGGTCGGACCACGGCTCGACGGGGAGATTGGATCGGGTGTCATTCGGGCGGCGTCTCATGACGATGGCCGTGGCGTTGCTGCTGTCGGCGGTGACGGTGCT
Source organism: Methylobacterium currus (assembly GCF_003058325.1). Taxonomy (NCBI): domain Bacteria; kingdom Pseudomonadati; phylum Pseudomonadota; class Alphaproteobacteria; order Hyphomicrobiales; family Methylobacteriaceae; genus Methylobacterium; species Methylobacterium currus. The sequence continues at coordinate 3,737,715 of NZ_CP028843.1, read as the reverse complement.
GCCGCTGCTCGCCCATGGCCGGCACGAGGCGACGGGTCCCGTCGCGCACGCCATGCCGTCGACGGCGGTGCAGGATCATGCGACCGACCACCAGGATGCCGACGAGTTGATCCACCACACGCAATCGCACGCGCAGGGTGTCATGCCGACCGCGGCCGAGGCTCCCGCGGCCGGCCGGGCCTCGGTGGCGCGACCATTCACCTGCGCGGACGATGCCTGCCGCTTCGGCGGCGCTGCCGAGGGGCCGTTCGAGCCACCGAGGGCCTGAGGCCGCTCACCTCGCCCTTTCCTCGAACCACGGCTCCGCGCAGGTGCGCGGCACGCCGCCATGGCATCGACATGCTCAAACGCCTCATACCCGTGCTGCTGGCCGTCGCCGGCGGCTTCCTGATCGCGACCTGGTGGCCCGGGGCTCCCGAGGCCGTCCGCGCGATGCTGTCCCCCACCAAGGGCGGGAACGCTCCCGCCAAGCCAGAGCCTCTTCCGGCGGCCAAGGGCGAGCCGGAGAGGCCCGGCCTCGTCGCGCTGACGGACGACCAGATCGCCAAGGCGGGGATTCGGACGGGCACGGTCGGCGGAGGCAGCCTCTCGCGCCACCTGCACGTGCCGGGCACCGTCATCCCGAGCGCCAACCTGACCGCCCGCATCGCGGTCAAGACCACCGGGACGGTCGTCGAACTGCGCAAGGGGCTCGGCGACACGGTCGCGAAGGGCGAGGTCGTGGCGCTGCTCGACAGCCGCGAGATCGCCGAGACCAAGGGCGAGTACCTGGCGGCGCGGGTCTCGGCCGCCCTGCAGAAGACGCTCTACGAGCGCGACAAGGAGCTTTGGGACAAGCGCATCTCGTCCGAGCAGCAGTACCTGCGCTCGCAGGCCAGCTACCAGGACCTCAAGGTCAAGGAGGACGCCGCCCGGCGCAAGCTGACCTTCCTGGGCCTCAGCCAAGCCGAGATCGACGCCCTGCCGAAGCAGCCGGAGGCTCAGTTCGAGCGTCAGGAGATCCGCTCGCCCATCGCGGGCAAGATCGTCGAGCGCCGCGTCGACCCCGGGGCCGCGGTCGGACGGGACAACCTGGAGACCGAGCTCTACTCGGTCGTCGACCTGTCGAAGGTCTGGATCGACCTCGCGGTCAGTCCCGGCGACATGCCGCTCGTGCGCGAGGGCCAGGCCGTGACCGTCCGGGCCGAGGCGACCGGGGAGGCCGCGAAGGGCCGGATCGTCTTCATCGTGCCCGTCCTCGACCAAGCCACCCGCGCGGCCAGGGTCGTCGCGGAACTGGCCAACCCTGACGAGACGTGGCGGCCGGGCTCGTTCGTCGCCGCGGAGATCGTCATCTCCGAGAAGCCGGTGCGCGTCCTCGTCCCGGCCTCGGCGATCCAGACCCTGGAGGGCAAGCCCAACGTCTTCGTGCGCGTGGCCGAAGGCTTCGAGGCGCGCCCGGTCAAGCTCGGGCGGTCGGACGACGACGACGTGGAGGTGACGGAGGGGCTCGATCCCGGCCAGGCGGTGGTCGTAGCGAACTCGTTCACGCTCAAGTCCGAGCTCGGCAAGGCCGCGGCGGAGGACTGAACCATGATCCGTTCCATCCTCGGCTTCTCCGTCGCCAACCGCTACGCCGTCATCCTGGTGACCCTCATCGCCACCGCCTTCGGGGCGTGGTCGCTCGCGCGCTTGCCCATCGACGCTGTGCCCGACGTCACCAACAACCAGGTGCAGATCAACGCCATCGCCCCGGCGCTGACGCCGGTCGAGATCGAGAAGCAGGTCACGGTGCTGCTGGAACGCGCGCTGGCCGGCACGCCGGGGCTGGAAAGCATGCGCTCCTTCTCGCGCAACGGCTTCGCCCAGTTGACGGCCGTGTTCAGCGACAAGGTCGACGTGTACTTCGCGAGGACCCAGGTCAACGAGCGCCTGACCGAGGTGCGCGGCACCCTTCCGCCCGGGGTCGAGGTGAAGCTCGGGCCGATCTCGACCGGCCTCGGCGAGATCTACTGGTGGTCGGTGGAGTATCTGCCCCCAGGCGAGGGCGTGCCCGTGAGGGACGGCCGTTCTGGCTGGCAGACGGACGGGAGCTACCTGACGCCCGAGGGCGAGCGGCTGAGGTCCGACTTCGAGCGCACGGTCTACCTGCGGACCGTGCAGGATTGGATCATCCGGCCGCAGATGAAGAGTGTGCCGGGCGTGGCCGGGGCCGACGCCATCGGCGGCTTCGTGAAGGAGTACCAGGTCCGGCCGGACCCGATGAAGCTCGTGGGCTACGGCCTGTCCTTCGCTGACGTCACCCGCGCCATCGAGGCGAACAACGCCACGCGCGGGGCTAACTACGTCGAACGCAACGGCGAGGGCTACGTCGTCCGGGCCGGCGGCCTCATCGAGAACGTCGACCAGATCCGGGACATCGTGGTGGCGACCCGGGCCGGGGTGCCCATCCTAGTGAAGGACGTCGCGGAGGTCGGAATCGGACAGGAGCTCCGGACCGGTTCGGCCAGCGAGAACGGGCACGAGGTGGTGCTGGGCACGGCCCTGATGCTGATCGGCGAGAACAGCCGCACGGTCTCGGCCGCCGCAGACGCCAAGATCCGGGAGATCAACAAGCTCCTGCCGCCCGGCATCCAGGCCCGGACGCTCCTCAGCCGCACCGACCTCGTCGACGCGACCATCCGGACGGTGGGCAGGAACCTCGCCGAGGGCGCGCTGCTGGTCATCGCGGTGCTGTTCCTCACGCTGGGGAACATACGGGCAGCCGTCATCACCGCCCTGGTCATCCCCGTGACGATGATGCTCACGGCCACCGGCATGCTGGCGGGGAGGATCAGCGCCAACCTGATGAGCCTGGGCGCCCTCGACTTCGGCCTCATCGTCGACGGTGCGGTCATTATCGCGGAGAACAGCCTGCGGCACCTCGCCGAGCGACAACACGAGCTTGGACGCCGGCTCGGCCTGGACGAGAGGCTGGAGACGGTGCGGGTCTCGGCCGAGGAGATGATCAAGCCGAGCGTCTACGGGCAGGCCATCATCATCCTGGTCTACGTGCCCCTGCTGACCTTCACCGGCGTGGAGGGCAAGACCTTCACGCCAATGGCGCTGACGGTCCTGATCGCGCTCGTGGCGGCGTTTGTGCTGTCGCTCACCTTCGTCCCGGCGATGATCGCGACCTTCGTCACCGGGCGGGTCAGCGAGGGCGACAACGCCTTGGTCCGCGTCCTGAAGGCGGCCTACCGGCCGGTACTGTGCGGTGCCATCCGGTCACCGATAACCTTCATCGTCGGTGCGCTGGTCGTTCTCGGGATCGCCGGAGCGCTGGCGACGCGGCTAGGGCAGGAGTTCACGCCGACGCTCGACGAGAAGAACATCGTCATGGAGGCGCGCCGCATCCCATCGACGTCGATCACGCAGTCGCAGGCGATGCAGCTCGGCGTCGAGGAGACGATGAGCAAGTTCCCGGAGGTGGCCTTCGTCTACTCGCGCTGCGGCACGCCCGACATCGCCGCCGACCCGATGCCGCCGAACGCCTGCGACGCCTACCTCATCCTCAAGCCGCAGAGCGCCTGGCCCGACCCGCACGAGAGCAAAGAGGCGCTTATCGGACGGATGGAGGCGGAGGCGAAGCTGATCCCCGGCACGCTGCTCGGCTTTTCCCAGCCCATCCAGATGCGCTTCAACGAGCTCATCGCCGGCGTGCGCGACGACCTCGCCGTGAAGGTGTTCGGCGAGGAGTTCGGTCCGATGGTCGAGGGGGCCCGTAAGATCGCCGGCATCCTGCGCAGCCTGGAGGGCGCCGCCGACGTGAAGGTCGAGGAGGCGGTCGGGCTGCCGTTCCTTGAGATCAAGATCGACCGGCGCGAGATCGCCCGGCGCGGCCTGAGCATGGCCGACGTGCAGGACGTCATCGGCACGGCCGTCGGCGGCAAGGATGCCGGGCTGGTGTTCGAGGGCGACCGGCGCTTCGCCATCGTGGTTCGCCTCGCCGACGACGTCCGAGGAGACGTCGAGGCCCTGAAGAACCTCCCCGTCCCGCTGCCGCCCGCGCAGGCGGCTCCGGCCCGGTCGGGTACCGGCGTGCCGACCGCGCCGGGAGCGATGGGCATGAGCGTGCCGCTCCGCCAACTAGCGACCTTCACCTTCACGGAGGGGCCGAACCAGGTCAGCCGCGAGAACGGGCGGCGGCGCGTGGTGGTGACCGCGAACGTGCGCGGTCGCGACATCGGCTCGCTCGTGGCGGAGGCGCAGGAGCGAATTGCCGCGGAGGTGAGGCTGCCAGCCGGCTACGAGGTGCGCTGGGGCGGTCAGTTCGAGAACCTGACCGCCGCCCGGCAACGCCTGATGGTGGTCGTGCCGGCGGCCTTCGCGCTGATCTTCATCCTTCTGCTCGGGGCGCTCGGCTCCGCGCGCGACGCGTCCATCGTGTTCAGCGCCGTGCCGATGGCCCTGACCGGCGGCGTGGCCGCCCTGTGGGTCCGCGACATGCCGTTCTCGGTATCGGCGGCGGTGGGGTTCATCGCGCTGTCGGGCGTGGCGGTGCTGAACGGCCTGGTGCTGCTCAACCATATCCGGACGCTGGTTGCGGGGGGCATGGCCATCCCCGAGGCGGTCCGGGACGGGGCGCTGACCAGGCTGCGTCCCGTGGTGATGACGGCGCTGGTCGCCGCCCTCGGCTTCGTGCCGATGGCCCTGGCGACGGGGACGGGCGCCGAGGTGCAACGGCCGCTGGCGACGGTGGTCATCGGCGGCCTCGTCAGCGCGACCCTGCTCACCCTGCTGGTCTTGCCGGCGCTCTACGTCCGCTTCGGCCGGGCGGCGACGGGAGTGCGTGTCACGGAGGTGCGGCAACCTGCGCTGTGCGAGGCAGTGCGTTGAGGAAAGCCCGTGCGAGCGTGATGGCCGTTAGGTCCGCCTCCTGGTCGATCCCAGGTCGCGTGCCATCGCCGACGACTGAACCTGTTTCGGCTCATGGCCGGTCGGTCAGCCTTGAATGTCGACAGTCCATGCGGCCGCGTGGTCCTGGTGTGCGTGGCTGATGCCTTGCCAGCCTAGCCAGCCGGTGTAGAGGCCGACCAGGACGATCAGGGCGGCCGAGGCGTAAGGGGCCTGCCGGGCGAAGGCGTCGAACCCGGACCAGCGGGAGGCGACATGCTTGACGCTCAGCGCCGCGACGACGCCGGCCGAGACCATGGTCAGCGCCAGGCCGATGCTGAAGCAGACGACGAGCGCGAAGCCCAGGCTGAACTGCTTGAGCTGGATGCACAGGAGCAGGACCGTGATGGCTGCCGGGCACGGGATCAGCCCTCCGGTCAAGCCGAACAGCACGATCTGGCCGGTCGTCACATGCCGGCCCGCGAAGCGGCGGCGGATGTCCTCGGCATGGGCCCGGGCGTGGGCGTCGTCCTCGTCGCCCAGGTTCATGTGCCCGTGGTCATGGTCGTGCTCCTCGAACGCGACCTCGTGGATCTCGGCTCCGGCCGGCCCGTTGAGGCGCAGACGTGCCGTGAAGGCGTGCGGCTCCGGGATCTCCTCCAGGCTCTCCAGGAATTCGCCGCGGTGCGCGAAGGCGAACGCCTGCCGACCGCCGTCCGGGCGAAGCGTCTCGACGGTCATGCTCCCGGGAGCCGGTAGCTCACCCCGCTCCGCACGCACCCGCCAGCGCGGCGGCACCCCGTCCTCGAACACTTCCAGCGTCAGGAGACCGGCCCTGGTCGTGACGTGCTTCGTCTCGTCGTGATGGTGATGATGGTCGTGGTGCTGCTCGCGCCACGTGCGCCACGCCATCCAAAGCGCGATGCCGACGATGAGCACCGCGGAGGCGAGCTGGAAGTACGGCTCGCTCGCTTGGCCGCCCCATTCCTGGCCGAGATACTGCCCGCCGAGGGCAATGACCCAAACTACGGCGGTGTGCGAGAGCGTCGCCGCCAGCCCAAGCAGCACCGCCTGCGTGACCGTGCCTCGGACCGCGATGATGAAGGCGGCCATCATCGTCTTGGAGTGGCCGGGCTCAAGCCCGTGCAGGGCGCCGAGCAGGATCGCGCTCGGCACGAACAGCCAGGCATGCGCGGTGCCCTGCTGGAGCAGGTCAGGCAAGGAGGTCATGAGGTCTCGTCACTTGAGGTAGGTCCGCACCACCTCGATCAGCTCGGCGGCCCCCCGGGCGCGCTCTGTGTCCGGCTCGGCGTCCGGGTTCACGACGTGGTGGCGGATGTGGTCTTCCATCAATTCGGCGGTCAGCCCGTTGATGGCACCCCGCATCGAGGCGACCAGCATCAGGACGTCGGCGCAGCCGAGCTCGGCCTCCAGGGCCCGCTCGACGGCTTCCGCCTGTCCCTTGATCCGGCGCACACGCGCCAGGAGCTTGGTCCTTTCCTTGATCGTGTGGGCCATCACAGGCTTCCTCGTTATGGCGACACATAGGGGGGTACCCTATGTGTGTCCAGCGGCGTCGATGCCGTGGTGTGTGCGGAGCCGTACCATGAAGAAGGACGATCCCTGCATCGGGGTTTGCCAGTGGGACGGGCGCACCGGCTGGTGCCTCGGCTGCGGCCGCACAATCCCCGAGATCCGCGCGTGGAAGAAAATGACACCCTACCGGCGGACCGCCCTCGCGCGCGAGCTGCCCCGGCGGGTCGAGCAAGTCTCGGCCACACGGGAGCCGGCCCACTCCGACCTCGGGGACGCTTGACAGGGTGGGCGCTGGCGGGATGTATTGACTCATCGGGGAGCGATCCCCCGACGAGGCTTCGGCTGAAGAATCGCGTCCCATCTGCACTTGCTGCAAGGACGCGTCATGCCTGTGCCCAACACCATTACCGTCGACAAACTCGCGCGCCTGATCGGAACTCCCGGCTGCCCGGCCGTCGTCGACGTGCGCACCTACAAGGAATTCCTCGCCGACCAGCGGTACGTGCCCGGTTCCCTCGTCCGGGAGGCTAGCCGGGTCGCCGAGTGGGCGCCGGCGCTGCGCGGCAGGTCGGTCGTCGTGGTCTGCGAGGACGGGCGCCGGCACAGCCACGGCGTCGCTGCCTGGCTGCGCAGCGCCGGCGTGAACGCCGAGGCTCTGCAGGGTGGTATCGCAGACTGGGCGGCCGCCGAACTGCCGATGGTCCCGGCCGACAAGGTCCGCAACCGCGACGAGCAGGGCCGAACCGTCTGGGTCACGCGCGCCCGACCCAAAGTCGACCGTATCGCCTGTCCCTGGCTGATCCGCCGCTTCGTCGACCCCGACGCGGTCTTCCTGTTCGTGCCGCCGGGTGAGGTCGTCGGCGTTGCGGAACGGTTCGAGGCCGCACCCTTCGACATCGACGACCCGGGCACCTTCTGGAGCCACCGGGGCGAGCTCTGCACCTTCGACGTCATGGTCGAGGAGCTCGGCCTCGCCACGCCGCCGCTCCTGCACCTCGCGACGCTCGTGCGCGGGGCCGACACGGGCCGGCCAGACCTGGCGCCGGAGGCGGCCGGGCTGCTCGCGGCATCGCTCGGCCTGTCGCGCATCTATGCCAATGACATGGAGCAGCTCGACGCCGGCATGCTCCTCTACGACGCCTTCTATCGCTGGTGCCGGGACGCAACGGAGGAGCGTCACGACTGGGTGGGCGACCGCACTAAGGGGAAGGCCTGACCATGGCCGCGACCGCAGGCATCCAGACTGCGCCGGAGCATAGCGCAGCTGCCCCGGGAGCGCCGCTGCCCGTGACCCTGGCCGAGGCCGTGCCGATCTGGGCGCGCATCGCCGCGCTCTCGTTCGGCGGGCCGGCCGGGCAGATCGCGGTCATGCATCGCATCCTCGTCGAGGAGCGGCGCTGGATCTCCGAGAACCGCTTCCTGCACGCCCTGAACTTTTGCACGCTGCTGCCTGGCCCCGAGGCGCAGCAACTCGCCACCTACGTCGGCTGGCTCATGCACGGCACCCGCGGCGGGCTCGTCGCCGGCGGGCTATTCGTCCTACCGGGCGTGCTCGCGATCATGGCGCTGAGCTGGGTCTACGCGCTCTACGGCAACGTCGGTTTCGTCGCCGGCCTATTCTTCGGCCTGAAGGCGGCGGTGCTGGCCATCGTGCTCCAGGCCGTGATCCGGATCGGCAAGCGGGCACTCAAGGGACCGGTCATGGTCGGCCTCGCGGCTGCGGCGTTCGTGGCCATCTTCTTCTTCGACGTGCCCTTCCCGCTGATCGTGCTCTGCGCGGGCGTCATCGGCTACCTCGGCGGCCGAGCCGGCCTGCCGCAGTTCAAGGCCGGAGGGCACGGGGGTGGTGGCAAGGTCGTCGAGGGCCCCTTCCTACTCGACGATCACGAGCTTCCGCAGGAGCGGGCCGCCGCCGGGCAAACGCTGCGGATACTGCTGACCTGGGGCGCTATCTGGCTAGTACCGGTCGCTGCCATCCTGCTCGCCGCCGGCCCGGACGACGTCTTCAGCCAAGTGGCGGTGTTCTTCTCGAAGATGGCGATGGTGACGTTCGGCGGGGCCTACGCGGTGCTCGCCTACGTGGCCCAGCAGGCGGTGGAGCATTACGGCTGGCTGAAGCCCGGCGAGATGCTCGACGGCCTCGGCATGGCCGAGACCACGCCCGGCCCGCTGATCATGGTCACCCAGTTCGTGGGCTTCCTCGCCGCCTACCGGGCGCCGGGAAGTCTGCCGCCGCTCCTGGCGGGGACGCTCGGCGGGCTGCTGACCACCTGGGTGACCTTCGCGCCGTGCTTCCTCTGGATCTTCGTGGGCGCCCCTTACGTTGAGCGGCTGCGCGGCAACCGGGCCTTGGCCGGCGCGCTCTCGGCTATCACCGCCGCGGTCGTCGGCGTGATCCTGAACCTCGCGGTCTGGTTCGCCCTGCACACCGTCTTCGCCGAGACGCGACCGTTCGCGGCCGGCCCTGTCCGGTTCGACGTGCCGGTCCCGTCAAGCCTCAACCCCTGGGCCCTCGCGTTGGCGGCCGCGGCGGTGCTGGCGGTGTTCCGGTGCAAGGTCGGCATGGTCCAGACGCTCGCGGCCTGCGCCGCTGCCGGCGTCGCCCTGCACTTGGGAGGTTTGGTGTGATGGGCACCGGGCGCCGCACCGCGGCGGTCATCCTTCTCGTCCTGGCGGCGGGTCCGGCACCCGCGGGCGAGGCGTTCCGGCGCCTGACCGCGTCCGAGATCCGGGCGCGCCTTGTCGGCAAGGAGGTCACCGACGAGGTGCACTGGGCCTACCGCTTCGAGCCGGGCGGCCGCTTGCACGTCGTGTCCCTCGGGCGGGCTCACACCGCGCGGTGGCGGATCGACAAGGACGAGCTCTGCCTGGAGGCCGTTCCCTGCGTCCAGGTCTGGATGGCCGGCAACCGCGTCGAGCTCCGGCGTGGCGACGGCACCCTGCCGGACGAGGGTGTGCTGCAGGCACCGGCACGCCGGTCCTGAGGACTTCGAACCGCAACCACAATCGAGGAGACGACCATGCGTCGCTTGCTTGCATCCATCGCCGTCCTGGGCACCCTCGCGACCGGCGCGTCGGCCGCGGAGCCCTGGCAGGACGCCATCGCCACCGGGCTGGGCAAGCCCGGGACCGCCATGCCGGGCGGGGTCTACCGCGTCGGCCTGCCCCGGACCGACCTGAAGGTCACCCTCGACGGCGTGCAGCTGAAGCCATCCCTCGCCCTTGGCTCCTGGCTCGCCTTCGTGCGGCACGGGGGCGGGAACGAGGTCATGGTGATGGGCGACCTCGTCCTAACCGAGGACGAAGTGAACCCGGTGATGAAGCGCCTCGTCGAGAACGGCGTCGAGATCACCGCCATCCACAACCACCTGCTGCGGGCCTCACCGAGCACCCTCTACATGCACGTCTCCGGGCAGGGCGAGCCCGGGAAGCTCGCCACGATCCTGGCGGGGGCGCTGGGCGCGAGCCGCACGCCCTTCGGCGGCGAGACCGCCGGCGGCTCCCCGCCGTCCGGGAAGACCGAACCGGCCTCGGCCGGCGAGGGACCGGTGCCGGCGAAGGCGACCGCGCCGGATCAGTCGCTCGACCTCGACACGGCGGCCATCGACGCCGCCATCGGGCGCAAAGGCAAGGTCAACGGCGGCGTCTACGCCGTGAGCGTGCCGCGCTCGGAGACCCCGAAGGACCACGGCATGGTCGTGCCCGAGGCCATGGGCTCGGCGATCGCCATCAACTTCCAGCCGACCGGCGGCGGCAAGGCGGCCATCACGGGCGACTTCGTGCTCACCGCCGACGAGGTGAACCCGGTGATCAAGGCGTTGCGGGCGAGCGGCATTGAGGTCACGGCGCTTCACAACCACATGCTCGACGACGAGCCGCGGCTGTTCTTCATGCACTTCTGGGCGAACGACGACGCGGGCAAGCTCGCCAAGGGCCTGCGCGACGCGCTCGACCAGGTGAAGGTCGCGAAGGGCTGATGCCAGGAGCATCGCCATGATGACGATGTCGGTGAACCTCAGGGGGCGGTGCCTCGCGGTCCTGGCGGCGGCTTCGGTCACCGTCTCACTTCCGGCGACGGTTCCGCCGGCGAACGCCGCCGGCTGCGAGGGCACGTCCTGCGCCCTGAATGCGGGCGGCCAGGGCGTCGGTGCCCCGGCGGTGCCGCCGGCCGCTTCGGTCGACATCCGCGAGAGGCGGTCGGGGGACCTGTACCGCGTCTGCCTCGCCGAGCGGGGCAAGGCGTCGGGCTGGTGCAGCGCCTACCTCATGGGTGTCGCCGATACGCTGGCGGCCTTCGGCGATGGCGGCGACAAGGCCGGGATCTGCGCCGTCGACTACACCATCGAGGCCCTGACCGAGGCGTATATGGCCTGGGCGCACGCCAACGAGGCCCTGCTCCAGACCGACATGCTGGCGGGGGCCAGCCTCGCCTTCCGGCAGTGCTGGCCCTGTGGGCGGTGAACCGGAGCGCGCCCGCCTCCCTCACGATCCGCGCCAGCAATGCTCCCGGTGCCAAAGATGACGGGTCCAGGCCAGCATCCCTTCAAGGTCGCCGTCGTCTGGCGGGGCGACGCCCGGGCGCGAGCCGAAGCGCGTCCGGAAACCAGCCGGTTCGCGGCGGTGTTCGCCGTCCTTGAGCGGCACGGGCTCGCCGGCGAGCCCGCCGTATGGGTGGAGGAGCTCGCCGATGACGTCCGGGCCCAGCTTATGGCGGTGGACGCCGTGTTGGTCTGGGTGAACCCAGTGACTGAGGACACCGGCGAGGACCGCAGAGCTCTCGACGCGGTGCTGCGGGAGGTGGCGGCCGCCGGGATCCTCGTCAGCTGTCATCCCGACGTAATCGACCGGATAGGCACGAAGGAGGTGCTGGTCCGGACGCGGGAGTTGGGTTGGGGCACGGATACGCACCTCTACGCCAGCCATGCCGCGCTCGCGGCGGAGTTCCCCGCGCGCGTCGCCGAGGGGCCGCGGGTGCTGAAGTGCAGCCGCGGCAACGGCGGCATCGGCGTCTGGAAGGTAGAGCGCGCCGCGGGTCCCGACGTGCTGGTGCAGGAGGCGCGCGACCGGAGCCGGCGCACGATGCCACTCGACGCGTTCCTGGCCGAGCGCGCCGCCGACTTCGCGGCGGGCGGCCCCCTCGTCGACCAGCCGTTCCAGGCGCGGCACCTGGAGGGGATGGTCCGCTGCTACGTGAGCGGTACGCGGGTGGCCGGGTTCGGTGCCCAGTACGTGACCGCGCTCGCCTCGCCCGAGCATGGACGGGCCCCACCGCGCCTCTATTCTGGGCCGGACGACGCGCGCTTCCAGCACCTGCGCGGCCTGATGGAAGCGGAATGGATACCTGAGATGACGCTTCTGCTCGGCTTGGTCCCGGACGACCTGCCGGTCGTCTGGGACGCCGACTTCCTGCTCGGGCCGAAGGGCGCCGCCGGCGAGGACACTTACGTGCTCTGCGAGATCAACGCGAGCTCGGTTTACCCCATTCCAGACGAGGCGCACGACACCCTGGCCGCGACGCTGCGACATCGATTGGACGATGCCCACCGACCGGTGGAGCGGGACGCGGCCTTCGGAGGCTGACCGGAACCGGTTGTTAGCCTGGAAACAGCCTTGGAATACCGGATCGCTCCTCGTTTCATAGCGTACCCTTATGCGAATGGGCGGCCGCTGCCGTCACGGTGAACGTCCGCTATGGAGTGGCGTCCGCGGCTTCGTGAATGACCGGGATGGGCGCAAAGCAGCCAGAGGAGCCGTCCAGCACACGTCCGCTATCGGGATCCGAAGGGCTACGTGTGAACGATGGCGTTTGGTCGCAATCAGTCCGTCCGCATTTGCGTCAGCAAATCCCATTACGGCCGGCGGCTCTCAAAGATTGTCATCCGCTCCAACAAGAGCATGTCCGGAATGGCGTTTTTTTAGGCAACACGTCCGACCGTAGCTGACGCTTTGTCCGAGGCAGAGGTAATCGGCCCTTCCGGGGTTTGGATAGGTACCCATGCCTCTCCCGAGGCGGCATCCGCGACGGGCGTCGCGGATGTGTTTCCTCAGGCGCCACCGCCGATGGTATGACATCGGCGGTGACCCGGATCCTCGGGCTATGCCGACCGGCGGCGCAGGTCAGCGATCCGGGCGTTCAGCACGGCGCGCAACTCTTGCACCTCGACATAGGCGGCCTCGGCCTTCTCGAAGGCGGACAATCCGTCCTTTTGGATTTCCTGGGTCAGCGCCTCGATGCGCCGGACCGCGGTCAGGAAGCTCGGCGTCTCGGGTGAGCGGGTCTTGGACATGGTCAATCTCCTGGTCGCAGATCAGTTGTATGTGACGAAGGTCGGCACGACCCGGACGAAGATCGTCCCGTCGCGGAAGTGCAGGAACAGCGGCATGTGGGACTTGAGCTCGCGATAGCGCTCGATGACGAGGCCGGTGTCGGCCGCCGTCACCAGCGCCCAACCCGGCTCCCAGGCCGGGTCGTCGTCATCCCCATCGCCGAAGCCGAGCACCTCGATGGGAGCGGCATATGGCTTGATCTCGGCTGTCGCGCCGGTCCCAACGCCAGCTGCCGCGGCAAGGCCGGTCAGCAGGCTGCGCTCAACGCCTCGATTGAGCTGTCGCAGCCGCCGATCGGCGAGTTCCGCGAGATCGCCGAGGCTCGCGGCGAAGCCCTGCAAGGCCCCCGCCAGGGCGATGCGCCCAGCCGCCTCCAGATTCTCCGCGAGGGCGGCGTCGAACGCCGCGAGCGCGCGCTCGGCTCGTACGCCGGTGGCCTCGACAAGCCGGCGCACCAGTATCGCCGCGGCCGTCGGGGTCGGCTCAGATCGCGCCGCGACCGCATCCAGGGCGGTGAGCGGCGTCCCGGCATGGCCGAGCCCTGCGATGACGTTCGGAGCCCCGGTGGCCGCGCGCACGGTCGCGTAGGCGTTGAGGGCCTGGAAGCCCTCGACCGGACCGCCCCCTCGGCAGACCAGGGTCGCCGATAGGCCGTGCTCGCGGTGCAGCTCGCCCGCTCGGCCGAACGCCTCGCTCAACGAGTGCTCCGCCGACGGTCCCTCGAACATCGCGTAGATCCGGTGGAGCCGGATCAGGCCGTTCTCCTCCAGTGGGCGCAGGACGTGCTCGACGTCGCGACGGGCATCGCCGAACTCGGCGGCGATCAGCGCGATGTGGCGCGGATCCTCGGGCACCTCCCAGGTCCCCGGGCCTAAGCGGCGCCCCTCGCGCCTCAGGCGCTGCAGCGTCCTCTCCCGCTGGATCTCGCCCTCGACCGGCACCGCGCCGACCGAGATCACAGCGATGACCCTGGCTTGTACCCCGGCACCGCGCCCGTAGCGCTGACGCAGGCTGGTTTGCAGCCGGAGCACGACGGTCCTGTTGACCAAGGCCGCCGGATCGAGGGCGTCGCCGATCGCATCCCGGCAGGCGGCGAGGTCGGCAGCGGCGAGCCGAACCTTGAGCCGGGGCGGCTCGAGGCTACTGCTTGGATCGGCCTCGCCGAGCAGGAGCAGGTGTCCGTCGGACCCGAGGGGTGCGACGGTCAGGACGCTGGCCCGCACCGTGTGCTCGCCTCGCAGGCGTTGGCGCAGCCAGCCGAGCAGATCGCGGAGCTCGCGGATCTCGTCGGCGACCCGGGTCGCCCCTGCGTCGTCCAGCGGGATAGGAGGAGGACGGGCATCGCCCGGTTCAGCCGGGGGTACAGGCCCCCCGTGGGTCTTAGGAAAGAATCTGTGGTGTCGCATCGTGTCGTTCGCTGAGGTCGGGATGGGGCAGTGGTCCGGCGGCCAGCATGCCGGCGGCCGGATCGTCGAGGGTGGCGTCAGTCGAACAGCGGCCCGGGCTTGCCGTGCGGCGTCTTCGCCTTGCGCGTGGGCTTGGGGATCGCCTCGATCAGTTCGGCGATCGCATCGAGCCGCGCCCGGTCGGCCAGCCGCAGCTCCTGCCGGAGGATGCCGGCGAGGAAGGCCAGGATCTCGTCCGGGTGATCGAAACAGCGGTGGGCCAAGCCGTCGAGCAGCGTCGGCGACGACGCGCGGCGCGTGATCACCGGCACCGGCAAAACGGCGACCTGACGCATCAGCCCGTCGTCCGACAGCTCGCGGAACGCGAACCCACAGCCCGGGTCCACGACCACCACGTCCAGGGAACCCCACTCGTACTGATCGATCGCACAATCGAACGCATGCCGAAGCGCGGCGACCGAGCCCGGCTGCTCGAACGCGATCGGATGTCGGATCAACTCGATGGCGCCCTGATCCCACCAATGGGCGAGGGCATTGACCAGCGGGTGCTGAGCGCCGTCATCCGGCTCGATTAGGAACACCCGCCGGAGCCGGCGCGGGACCGGCAGGTCGTGCTGCCGGACCCACAAATAGTCGGCTTCCAGGCCATCCCGAACCACAGCGTCCTGCTCGGCCCATCCCGTCAGGAAGGCGTCGCGCACGAAGCCGGCGACCCCCGCGGTGAGGTTGCCCAGCGGCTCGGCCACGAAGGTCAGCTTGAGTTCGTGTTCGCCGATGATCGCACCGGGATCGAGCAGGATGCCGGTCGCGTCCTGGATCTCGCGGATGAGGTCGCCGGAGAGGAAGGCGTGAAGCCTTCCGGTACGGTCAGGATCGACAGGTTGGAGTTCGAGGGTAAGGCCGTCCTTGTGCCGGCGCGGGCGCTCGACCCGTGCGCGCACCCGCAAGCCCGGCGACTCGTGCGGGCGGCCGGGCTCGTTCGCGCCGGTGGGCGCGTCATGATCTGTATCTGTCATTTGTGATGTCCATCGTCAGGGGAAGGGGCGAAGGCGCCTCACCGACCGTCCAGCGAGCGCTGTCCGAGCGCCGCGTTCTGCCGTCCCCGTCCTCCTTGGGCTTTTGGGGCGAAGGGCCTTCGCCTGATCTGCTGTGATTGGACTGCTTTCCCCTCCGCTCCCGCAGCCGCAGAGGCTCGGGAGCGCGTCGCCTTTCGCTTGATTATGTTCTTCTAAGTTTGCTGTGTTTCGACTTGCTTCAGGCTCCCCGATCGGGCCGCAACGCCGACGATCCGAGCGCTCAAGGCTCGCAAGGGGTCGAGCGTCAGCGATAGGAAGAGCGTGAACTCGTCGGGCGATAACCGCACCTCCGCGGCGCGCTCCAGGCGTCCACGAAAGGTCGCAAATGCGGGCGGACAGCTTTCCGTCCTGGCTCGGATGAAATCGCTGCAGTTCGTGGGGGAAACTGCCTCGGTATGGGCCCGTATGATCGGCGCGAGCGCGCACCCAGAGCCTCGCCAGCTCGAGATCGCAGCCAGCCTCGTTCTCGCCGGCGGGCATGTCGTAGGTTGTGATCTCTTCGTGTTCGTGAGGAAGAGAGCACAGATGCCTCGCCGCCCTCCGTCGTCGCATTACTCCCGGTGTTCGCGAACTGTCTTTGCTTCACCCCGCCTCGGTTCTCGTCTCATCGATCTCGGCACGATCAGCCCCCGGGCTCTCGGGCGGCAACGCTCTGTCAGTGAACGTCTTTCAGGCTCAAAGCGATAACCGACGTAGGGTTGGGAGTGATAACCGACGTCTATCCAATTTTGGTGATATCCCACGTGACGGCGACCACCTCGATCCTAAGTCCGAGCGGAGGGGCGCCGGCTGAGCCCAACTACTCGAACTTCTGCCGTTGTTCGAAAGCAGGATATCTTACGGCGTCGTACCCCAGGCCCCGCTGTCGGATCAGGACGATCCGACAGCTCCTTGCCTCGTCTTCGCAGCGCTCGCAGCAACAGGTGCCTGGCCCGGCCTTGCCTTCCGGCTTCGGTATCCCGCAATCTAAGCCTCAGGCACGAGAGGCAGCGACCAGCGGCCAATCATATCTGCTGATCAGCCAAACACTCCAATCGACGATCCATTCACTCATCCAGTCGTCGTTCTCGGCGAAAGCCTCCGCGAAGGCGTCCTCCTGAGCGTCGTCATGGAATGCAAGCGCCGCGCGCACGTCGTCCAGGCATAGGTACCCGCACGCCACCATCTCAAGGCCCGCGTGGATCAGGTCGGCACGATCCTGCATCAGCACGGCCATCACATCGCGGCGCAAACGCTCGCAGAGTACCGCGTCGGTTAAGACTAGCAGGGCGTCCTCGTCGAGTCCGGCCAGAACCTTGAGCGGGCTCTTCTTCGTACGCCCCTCCCTGTACGCGACGACCGGATTTCTCCTATCCGCCTCTTGGCCGTCAGAGAGCTTGTGCTGGCGAAGCCAGAGGTCGGCAGTAAGCGCGTCCCAGGCATCCATCGGTTCCTTCAGGTCGCCGGGATCAGGCGGCCAGCTGGACATGAATTCGGAGGCATCGTGTATGGTCCAGCAATCGAGGGTCTGGGCTCCAGGTAAGAATGGGAGATCCCAGCACGGGTGATCGGCCAGAATCTTCGCGGGCGGGCGTCCGCGGAAGCCGAGGTCGAACGGCTTTTCGCCATAAACCTTTAGCTCCGGTGGCAGTAAGGTAAGGTCGCGACACGCTCGGCGGGCTTCCCGGAAGGCACCGGACGCGAACACCGCGGGCAGCGCTTGCACGAGATCGGGATCTGTCAACGGCATCGGACCATCGATCCGCGCCTTCCAGATCGCCAAGTCGAGGCCAGCAATCTGAGCGACTGCGCGCAGGATGGGGCGCATTTGGTCGTTGAGATGCTCTCGAACTGCGAGACGGCGCGCCTCGTCCGAGAATTCGGGCGTCATGCGATGCTGTGCCGACCGGTCGACGTCAGCGACCGCGACGTCGGGCCGATCTGACGTCACGTTGACGACCTCAGGGACCTGCGCTCCCATCAGGGACAGGCGGAAGCGCTGGCGGACGAGGTCGTGGCGGATGTGGCCGAGGAGCGTGGCGATGGTCGCTGGGTCGTGACGGCTATCCCGATCGGAGGAGGGATGGAGGGTGTATCGTGCGTCGTCCATGATCGTCGGTTCCCGATAGTCATGCTGAGAGGTTGCCAGCCGAGGGGCGTGGCGGCGGGGGGATGGCGGCCGGGGCGGTCTTCGCCCGGCTTCGGAGGATGAAGGGCTCACGACGCTCCGCTACTGGTGCGCTGTGATGCTGAGATGCCTCGACGCCAAAGCGTCATGGACTTGGAGCATCGTGACGCCGTGGCATCACGATGCTCTTGCTGGAGAGGCGAGCACGCTCAGCTCGTGTCTTGAGAGGTCGGCGATGGCAGGTGGCCACTTTCGCGCAGGACGGCCTCCGCGCCCTCGACGAGGAGATCGTTCACCTTGCAATCGCGTGCGAGGGCGACCTCTTTCAGGCGCCGTAACGTTGCGGCCGGCAGGTAGACCGACGTGCGCCGCGTAGGTGCCGGAGCACGGCCTGAGGACGGGACGCCACGATGCCCCCCGGTGAGCATCCGATCTTTCGAGTCAGCTTCGATGCCGGTTGATGCTTCGACAAGATCGTCTAAGTCGCTGAGCAGGGAGAGGCGCTTCGAAGGGCGTTGGGTCGGCTTGCTCATCGATGGGTTTGCTCCAAGCGTCGCTCGGTCCAAGCCCACAGGGCGCGGATCTCAGCGGCGGCCTTGCCAGCCGACGCGAACTCGGTGACGCCCTGCCCGCCCAGCAGCGCGTCCTGACAGTCCACGCGCTGCGTCAGTGGAGGCTCTGCGAGATGCCCCCAGCGCCGCAGGCGCGCGGCATAAGCGGCGGTGCGCGCTTGCCCTTGAGTGGGGCACTGCGTGAGCAGGAGCGCCACGCGTCCGGCGAGGCCGATCTGACCGAGCGCGCGAAGCGTGGGCTCGGTCGCCATCAAGTCGAGTAGACTTGGCCGCGCTGGGACGAGAACAAGGCCGGCGGAGCGCATGGCGAGATTGGCCGCGGGGCTTAGGGATCCCGCGGTGTCAAGGATGATGAGGTCGAAACCGCGCCGCTCGAGTGCGGCGAGGATCTTCGGCAACTGCTCGACGCGTTCGAGCCCGAGATGATCGACGGCCGGATCGTCAACCTCGCGCCGGGCGGCCCATGCGGCGAGCGAGCCCTGCGGGTCGAGGTCCAGGGCGGCCACGCGTCGTCCGGCCTGTTGGGCGGCGACAGCCAGATTGACTGCGGTGGTAGTTTTGCCGGTACCGCCCTTCTGTCCGGCGATGGCGACCGTGTCCATCAGCGTCGCCCTCCGCAAGAGGGGGCTATGGCATCAAGGCGCCATGGCGTTTCGGCGTCGCGGTGCCATGGCCTTATGGCATCGCGACGCCATCCCATCGAAGCGCCCCAGCGCCTCGGCATCGCAGCGCCAGAACGCCGTGACGCTACGGCGTTACGATGCTTCGCTCGACGATTCCCGTTTTCTGCGAAAATTCGGCAGCGCGGCTCCTGCCTGCCAAGGATATGATGCGATCTCTTCATCTCAGTCTCCGATCCCGCGACCACCTCGTCCGCCTCGCCCGTTCCGCGAGGACGTGAGGCTTGGCCGGACGCCTTCGTCCTTGCTCATCGCCGCCCCCTTCACGCCCTTGACTGCCCAGGCAGGCACGCTCGGCGGCGGTGTCTCGGTCGAGGAGGCGGGAGGAGGTGCCACGCGCACCGCAGTTCGGCTTGCATCGACGGCGCGCTCGGATGCCGCGAGAAGAGAAGGTTCTGACCGGGGCTGATCCTTCATGGCAGGCAGATCATCATGCTGATCCGAAGCGATTGGCGGCCCGGCCGCGACGTGCTCCCGGATGAGGCTTGGGATCTCGGATTGCGGCTCGGCCCCGCAATCCTGGACCGGATCCAATTCTGATGGATGCAAAGTGGGATTGAGTGAACGTGGCCCTGGTGAACCAGCTCGGACGGAAGCTATTGCCTCGACCTCGGCCGGGGCGGTTGCGCCTGCCGGTGGAAGCAGCTCGCGAGACTCTGATCCAGCGTTGGCTTGGACTGTTTGGGGATCCGCCGCGTGTACCGCCGCTTGAGCCACGCTACGCTCGTCCGGAGGCGACGCGACTGGAGCGGGTTTCGGTGCAGCTGTAGGGGGCGGCGGCGGTGACCGAGAACTGGAGACCTCTGCCTTTGTCCCGATAAGTTCGGGAGCGGCCGGTGTTGCGCCTACCGGCGTCGCTGGCCGATCCGATTTCGGACCGGGGCTGTGTGCCGCCGAGGTTGGTTGCCCGACCGCAGTGTTAGTCGAACCCGTCGCCGGGAGCTGTGACGCAACACTCGCGGCGACTGGCGGCCGCTCGGCCGGACTCGAGGTGGTTGCGGGAGTGGGCGGATGGATCAGAGGCGCACCATTCGACGTGCGCCTATATGCGAGGCCGGAAGCGAGCTCGTGGTAAGGCCGAAGCTGCGACGTTCCCAGACCGCCCAAGACCGCGGGAAAGCCCCCCACGCTCGGAGAGGTCGCTCGAAAGCTGCGACGCGCGGCATCGTCTAACTCACGGCCACGCTGTTTAGCCGCCTGGCTTACGGCATTCGCCCAGGATGACGTAGGTGAGGCTTCCGCCCCTCCAGGGGATTGGGCTGGCGTGTCAAGCGTCGCCGGGACCACAATCGGCGACCGTCCGAGCGAGATCGCAGGGCGTGAGAGCTTCGCGACGGCAGCGTCGTTCCTCCCCGGCTCGACGGCTGTAACTCGATCCCAAAGCGCTACAGCGCTTCGATCGAGGCTTGCTCGAACTTGGTCGCGGAACGTTGAAGCCGGCACTGCTTCGATCGGCAGAACGTACCCAGTCGGACGCTCGACAACTGCATCTGCGTCGCCACCGCCGACCCGAGCCGGACTGCGGGATGCGACGTCAGTGGCCTGAACTCGATCGGCCGCTCCCACATAATGGAGAAGCTCGGCACGCTTCAGCCCAAGTTGCCGACGCAGTTCTACGATCTGCGCGTCGTAGGCTGCGGCCAGACGCTCGTGCCCTTGTTCGAGCCGGTCAAAGAACTCGACCAGTTCGCTCCGGCGGGAGAATCCGAAGCTATGACCTTCCCGGACGGCTGGATCGGTCACCCCCGAGTGTAATGGAGCGGCCTTCGCGGTCTCTCGTTTGCCTTGCGCCTCGTTTGTCGCCAACAAGAGGCGCGGCCGTGAGATCGTCCGCCCGAAGACCAACCGGGCGAGATCGCGCGCGAGTTCCAGCTGACCGATTTCCATGATGAGTTCGAGGCCACGCCTCGTCAGTGCCCGCACATGGTCGGCCGGGCCTTCGATCGTGCCGTAGGCTACAGGTGTCTGTCGCCCGACCTGCATGATCTCGGCCTGGCGACCATTCGCCAGCATCAGGCTGATCGTGATCCCGGTCGCAGCCGCCCGCTCCGTAAGGATGAGGTCAGCCTCGGTGTCCCACTGCTGGCGGGCGAGGTCAGCGCCCGCCGCCGTCAGCCCGCCTTTGCGTTCCTTATTATATTGGCGCGCGGGGATGTGCTTGCCCGGCGTCCGGTCGATGCCGAGCTCTTTGTAGCTCCTCAGATCGACCCGCTTCCCCAGTCCAACCTCGGCTAGAACCGCGTTACAGCACGTACCCCAGTCCGTTCGCAGATCCTTGATCCAAGCGCGCTCGTGACAATCACGATCTTTGCGTTGTCGATGGGGACGCTCGAGAACCGTGGTGCGGTTTGCGCGCCGCTTGGTTCGCGTGATCGCGAAGTCCCAGGTGGGCGCGCCCGTATCCGGGTGCGGAATACGCCGAGCCGGACGGTCGTAGTAAACGATGTGGCAGTGGAAGTTTCGCTGATCGTTGTTGGCATCGGGCGCATGCACGACGGCCCAAAAGGGAAAGCCGCGCTGCTTGAGCTTTTCCGTGAATGCGCAAACGATGGCGTGGCGCGCGTGGCCATCCAGTTCAAACGGAAGCTCTGCGATGATCCGAGTCTGTGTGCGACCGCCACGACCTGGCGCAATGTCGATAGGCGCATGTTCTCCGACCGTCTCCGCCCATCGCCAGAATGCGAAGGCATCCTGCGTCGACAGCTTCAGCTTCAGGGGGGCTGTACGCCTCGCACCCGCCTCTCGTAGTACGGCCTGAACAACCGGTGGCGCCTCATCGATCGCCGCGAGAGCCTGGGTCCACCAACTAGGGTTCTCGCCTGGCTTGACCGTGACACGGTCGCCGGCCGGAGAGCGCTCAGTCGACTCAACGACCTCCCAAAAATGCGCGCGCTGCTCGGCCGTATCCCCGAGAGTACCGAACGAAGAGAGCGTAGTGCCGCCGTGCCGGTCTGCCTCGACCGCGCCCGCCCGCTCAACATAAGCCTGCTGCTCAGCTCCGCCTCGTCCGCCGACGCTACCGCCGATTGCTCGCGGGAGGCGTTCGGCGGCGCCCGGTCGATCAATATACTCCTGATGCGCGCAAGCGTACGATTTGCTCATGCGCCGCCCCGTCTTGGCAGCCCGGATCATCTTCAAGATCGGCGAGGTCTTGGAGATCGCGGTCTGGGACAAGTGGCAGGTCACCGCACCACTCGGCGAGATCGGGCGCTCACGGCTCTCGCGTGTGGCGAAGCGGATTCCCGGCTGCGCGTAGAGCCGATATGCGAGTTCGCGGTCGCGCTCGGTCTGAAGAGTACCAAGACCGTTCGCGGTGCCGCATAGGCGCGTGATTGCCTCGCGCACGAAGCAGTGCGTGCCGGTGATATTGGGCATTGGTGGTGGCCGCCTGAGAAGCAACGCCAAATGTTCAAGGCCAAGCTTAGGCAGGTGCGCTCGATTCGAGCAAGTGGAGTTGGTTTCGGCGCGAATCGAGGCCAGAAATTTAATCAGGCTCTAGGCGACGGCTGCGATTCATTAAGCATCGAACCCTCCAAAGACCGCTCCGGGACGCTTAAAAGGGGGGTGCGTTGTTCTGCCGCATCCTGAGCGTTTGCCTGACCTCAGATCGAATTTGGCAGCTCGTTAACTTCTGTTCGGCCGCCGCCAAACGGCCTCTGCAGAGACGCTCGTTCGATCTCGTAATGCGGGGATGGCCGACGTTCGGCTCTTCGCAAGACGCCTTACTCAGTCTGTTCCATTTGGGAAATCGAAGCCGGCTCGCAGGAGTCGCCTAATTTGGAGCTGCCGCCGGGCTGCTCCGGATTAGGGGAGCTGAGCCCTGTTCCGGTGCGCCTCGGACACGCGAGGCGCACCGGAACGTCTTTTTGGGATCGTCCTTCCCGGGAACGCTGTCCTTCCGGGGTCCTGGTCGGGCTTTGGTTCGCGCGCCCGAGCGAACGGCAAAGCCCGGCCGCCGCCCGTCGGGGCGGCCGTCTCCCGGGGTTCCCTTCCGGGGTTTTAACGGCTGTTCAGGCTACCCGCCGTGGCTGCCCAGCGGGCCGATCCGGAGCACGTGCGGTCCGGCATGAGGCTTGACCGTTCGCTCGTCATCTTGTCGCCTTCACGCATGAGGCGATCGATGAGGTTGGAGACCCGTGGAACCCCTGTCGTACACCCAGATGATCGGGACGGCGTTCGCGGCCGTTCGAATCGAGCTCGGCTTGAGATCACGCACGCGTCAGCCCGACGACCCTTACCCATGGGGCCAGCAGAAGGTCGGCGCTCGCCTGGCCGCACTGAAAAAGGGTATCGCGGGTACGAACGCGAAGGGCGAGGCCCTTATTCGGGAGTTCCTCGAGCGTTCTCAGGTCCTGATGCACAAGCAGATCTCCTACGCGGTCGATCGCGCCGAGGTCGAGACCTTTACGGCAATCATGAACGGGGAGCGTGCTCGCCGCGCGGGTCGCAGGATGCGATCGGCGCAATCCGTAGGTTCGGCGGAGCATCTTTCGCTATCCGGATGCCATTCCGAATGGGGAGCCTGGGACGATCCGGACCCTGAGGAGGACCCTTGGGAACAGGACGACTATGACAGCCCCGACGACGTTCCCAGTCTTGCTGCCATCATGGATGGCACCGACGAGCTGGACGAGGAGGAACCTCGGTTGGATCTGCGGGGGCTGTACGCGCTGGTCGCCGCATCAACGCCCGGTTGGCTGGATGTCGACGCGCCGCCGCCCTGCGTCAGTGCGCGGTTCCCGCTGTGCGGGATGCGCATTGGTGACCAATGGGAGCTAAGCCCTCTCAATATCGGTGAGCTCATGCCGGTGCTCCCGGAGATCGGCGACATCCCTTCGTCTGCGCTGCCAGCCGCTGAGGATGAAGTGCTGACTTGGCTCTTGTCCGATGGGGGAGCTGGCTACCGAGAGCCGATCCAGCAGGCGATCTGGCGCGAGCAGGCGCGACGCCACGTCTGGCCCGATCTCCTCGAATTGTATGGATTGGTTCTGGCAATAGCGCCGGGCGGCCCGGGCGGAACGACGACGCTTGAGGAGGCTGAGGTGAAATTTGCTTACTACAAAGACTGGTGTCGCTTTCCCATTGACCCCGTTTTGCATCCGGTCTGGGAAGAACTCGTCATGCTCCTTCCAGGGCGTCCTTGGCTCGCGTCGGGCGCCGGGCTGCAAGCGGTACCCAAAGGCGACGGCAGCGACGCCTCCGCCTACGAGGACGACGTTCACTACGGCGCGCGGTCGACCTGATGTCAGCGGGCGTTGAATACTCCCTGATTGTGGGCATCGAAAATTCCCTGGTCGGTGCCCTGGCCCGTAGGGTCGCGACGCCCCGCGCCCTCTCGGGCTTTTCCATCCTCAGCCACCATGCCTGCCGATACCGATCGGCTGGGAGCGACGAGGATGGTTCTGCTGGGAGAACTCGTCATGATCTTGGACCTGCACCGACAGGGCCTGTCCGTCTCCGCCATCGCCCGCCGGACCGGCCGCGATCCGAAGACGATCCGCAAGTACATCGAGCGCGGCCTCGAGCCGCCGGCCTACGGCCCGCGTCAGCCCGGCCGCCCGAGCAAGCTCGCGCCCTATCTCGATTATCTGCGCGAGCGGATCACCGCCTTCCCCGACCTGAGTGCCGTGCGCCTGACCCGCGAGTTGCGCGAGCGCGGCTACACCGGTGCCTACACCGCGGTGAAGCGGTTCGCCGCCGCGATCCGGCCGCCCGAGGCCAAGCCCTACGAGGTCCGCTTCGAGACCCCGGCCGGCCAGCAGGCGCAGGTCGACTTCGCCCGCTTCCTCGTCACCTTCACGGATGCGCCGGACACGACCTGCATCGTCTGGCTGTTCTCGCTGGTGCTCGGCCATTCCCGGCACATCGAGGCGCGCTTCGTCCTGCATCAGGACCTGCAAACGCTGCTGCGCTGTCACATGCAGGCCTTCACCGCGATCGGCGGCGTGCCGATCGAGATCCTCTACGATCGCATGAAGACGGCGGTCACCGGCGAGGATGCGGACGGCCACATCGTCTACAACCGATCCCTGCTGGCACTCGCCCAGCACTACGGATTCCTGCCGCGCGCCTGCCGCCCGTACCGGGCCAAGACCAAGGGGAAGGTCGAGCGACCGTTCTCCTACATCCGCCAGGACTTCTTCCTCGCACGTTCCTTCCGCGACCTCGACGACCTCAACCGCCAGCTTCGGAGCTGGCTCGATACCGTCGCCAACGTCCGCTTGCACGGCACCACGCAGCGGATCGTCTCGGAAGCCTTCGCCGCCGAGCGGCCCGAGTTGCAGCCCTTGCCGGCTCTGCCCTTCGACGCTCTGCTCACGCTGGAGCGGCGCGTCAGCCACGATGGCCTCGTCTCGATCGGTGGCAACTATTACAGCGTACCGGATCGGACCCGGCGCGTCGTCGAGGTGCATCAGTTGCCCGACACGATCCGCATCCTCGATGGTGGCCGGCTCGTCGCGAGCCATCCGATCCTGGAGGGACGACGGCAGTACCGCATCGACCCCGACCATCGGCAAGGCACGGCCGCTCGGGCCATGCGCCACGGCCATCCCGACAGTCTGCCGATCGGCCGCCATGGCGATCACGTCGCCCGGCGCTCGCTGGCTGTCTACCAGGCAGTCGGCGAACGGCTCGCCGGCGGGATCGGAGGCCAGCGATGAGCCGCACCGCATCCTGTGCCATCACGACCCTCGACAGCATCAAGCGCAGCTTGGTCGGCCTGCGCATGCCGCGCGCCCTGGAGGTGCTCGACGCGACGGTCCGGCGCATCGAGCAGGGCGAGATCGACGGCTTGGCCGCCCTCGACGTGATCCTGACCGAGGAACTGACGCTGCGCGAGAACCGCCGCGTGAAGACCGCCCTGCTGGTCGCGCGCCTGACCACGATCAAGACGCTGTCCGGGTTCGACTTTGCCTTCCAGCCCTCGCTCGACCGCGAGCGCGTCCTGGCGCTGGCGGAACTGACCTTCATCGACCGGGCCGAGGTCGTCCATCTGCTCGGACCACCCGGCACCGGCAAGAGCCATCTGGCGATCGCGCTCGCCGTCGAGGCGGTCAAGGCCGGGCGCAGCGTCGTGTTCTCGACGCTGGCCGACCTCGTGACCTCGCTGGCCAAGGCCGAGCGCGACGGCTCCCTGCGCGAGCGCATCCGCTATCTCTGCCGGGCCTCGCTGCTGGTCGTGGACGAGATCGGCTACCTCCCCGTCGTCCCCGGTGGCGGCAACCTGTTCTTCCAACTCGTCAACGCGCGCTACGAGCGCGGGGCGATGATCCTGACTTCGAACCGCGGCTTCGCCGAGTGGGGCGAGGTGTTCGGTGATCCGGTCGTGGCGACAGCCCTGCTCGACCGACTCCTCCACCATGCCGTGGTGATCCAGATCGAGGGGGCGAGCTACCGCCTGCGCCAGCACGCCGACCTCGTCCCCGAGCACGTCCGCTCCAAGGCCCTGATCGTTCCGCCGCCCGCACCCAGGCGTCGCGGTCGTCCACCCGGAAAGGCTGCCTCCGATCACACGGCCGGCTGATCACCGATCCGCACCGAACCCGCCGGCCAGGGAATTTTGAAAGCCCACAATTGCGGAGACTTCGGTGCCCGTTGACAACCTGAGGCAGATGGGCTCGCCGAGCCTCTGTGGCGGCTCCGGTGCAGTGATAGCATCGGAGCCGAGCCGACCATCGGTCCACTGGATACATACCTCGGGCCGATCCGACCCCGACGACAGGTGATAATTCGACGTCCGGCCATCCAGCCGTACAAGTGGAGATCCCTGAGGCCGACCTCTACGACATGCCCAGAAACGCTAGCGATGGCTACACTGTCTAAAAGGATGACGACGAAGTCGAGGGTTGAGGCGAGCTAAATTCATTATGACATCGCACGCTGCGCTGCCGCGGCGCGCGAGGATGTTGATGACTGCCATCGGACGAAAATCAAACTCCCTACAATTTTGAGTGAGCCTCCCTGGTCCCGGCATTATGAGCTTCGAAAAGGAAAATCCCTTGCAGCACATAACCGCTGATTCAGAATGGCAGACGAAGCTTCTTCGCGCGGTGCGCTCGCCTGAGGAATATCGGATCTATAAGGCAGCCCTTGAATGGGACCTGACCGATCCGATCGTGATTGAGTCACGCAAGGACGTGAAGTCGGAAGCGCAGTGGCGTGACCGGGTCGAGCCGTTCCATCATCAAGTCAGCAACCTGATTACTTTCTGTCGCCGCCTGCCTGTAACGCTGCTCGCGGACGATGTTGGGCTCGGCAAGACGATTAGTGCGGGCTTAGTGATGAGTGAGCTCATCGCGCGTTCACGGCTGTCGCGGTCCCTGATCGTCTGCCCCAAACTCCTTGGACCACAGTGGAAGGAGGAACTGGAAACGAAGTTCGATATTCCGGCCGAGGTCGCAACGGGCCGTGACCTGCTGAGCGCGAACCCGGACGGCGTCGGCGCGATCATCACAACGTACAATTCAGCGCGACTTTACTTGGAGAAACTTCCTGCCGATCGCTTCGAGCTGCTGATCCTCGACGAGGCACACAAGCTACGAAATCTCTACGGTACACCGGAGCCGCCCAAAGTGGCGCAGGTCATTCGGAGTTCCTTAGCGGCGCGGCGGTTCCGGTTCGTGCTGATGCTGACAGCCACGCCGATCCAGAATCGGCTTTGGGACCTCTATTCGCTAGTCGATCTGCTCACCGTGGCGAGAGGACACGAGAACCCGTTCGGCAACGAAGGCCAGTTTGCCCGGCGCTTCATCGCAGGTGACCGAGAGCAGGCACGCCAGCTGAAGCCGGAGGCGGCCGAGGCGTTCCGGTCGATCGTCTATGGTTACATGTCTCGGGTGCGTCGCGGCGACGCCAAGCTCCATTTCCCCGACCGCAAAGTGCAGCTGCACCGGGTGCAGCCGACACCAGCCGAGCTCGAACTGATCGCAATCGTCGCCAAGGGTATCGAGAAGCTCAATCGTCTGGCGCAGATCGGCATCCTCCAGGCGCTGACAAGTAGCCCGCACGCGCTCAGCGCCCAGCTCGATAACATGGAGCGCAACGGCACGATTGGGCCCGATTTCGCGGGCGCGGTGCGGTCAGTCGTGCGGGGCATGACGACGAGCGCGAAGCTAGATGGCCTCGGACGACTGATCACCCAATTGAAACACGAGAATCCGGACAGCTGGCGGCTCGTCGTCTTCACGGGACGGCGGGAGACTCAGACCACCATCCAGGAGTTTCTGGAGGGACACGGCCTGACGGTGGGGATTATCAACGGCACGTCTGGTGCGCGCAACCAGGAGACAATCGGACGCTTCCGCGCCAATCCGCCCGGCTACCGCGTCATCGTTTCGACCGAGGCTGGGTCAGAGGGCGTGAACCTGCAGGTCGCCAATGTGCTGGTGAACTACGACCTACCCTGGAACCCGATGATCGTGGAACAACGCATCGGCCGGGTACAACGGCTTGCATCCCAGCACGCCCATGTCAGCATTCTGAATGTCACGCTGCAGGGGACTTTCGAGGAGTACATTGTCGGGCGGCTCATGGAGAAGCTGCAAATGTCGACGAGCGCCATAGGCGACATCGAATCTCTGCTGGAAGGCTCCGTGGGGGGCGAGGATGGCGCCGCGGGCTTCGAAGAACGGATCCGCGAACTTGTGGTGGCAGCGCTCAAGGGCGCGGACGTCAAAGCAAGCGTGGCAATGGCCGAGCAGAGCATCGCGGCGGCTAAGCAGGCGCTCCTAGAGGAAGAAAAACGCATCGATGCGATGCTCGGGGACACGGATGGCCAGGGCTATGTCGGGCCGCAGGCACCAAGCCTGCCGCCGCAGACGCGCTCGATGGAGTACCAGCCCTTTGCTCTTGGCGCTCTGGGCCAGCTCGGCGCGCGGGTCACGCCGTTGGCCAACCGTCTGTTCGCGGTTGAGGATGAGGGCGGCCAGGAAGTGATCCGCTTCGAGCGCGACGCGATGAGCGGGACGCGGTCCTCGCTTTACCAGCCGGGGTCGCCTGCCTTCAGCCGGATGGTACAGCGGATGGTGGTCAGCGGCCGCTATGCGGTCCGTGACCTCGACGAGGATCCGCGGCGTGGGGCAGATGCAGCGGCGAGACAATGGGTCGAAAGCTTCGGGGGGACTCTGGTCGGCACGGAAAGCGCGGCCGCGCGCCGCTGGTTCGAAGGGGTTATCCTGGTTCGTGTACGGGCGACCGTTGCGCACGACGCCTACGAGCGGCTGATCGAGGTGCGTTGTGCACCGCGCAATCGGGCAAAGTTCTCATTTACCCGTGATGCTTTAGCTCCGCTCCCTCTGGTTCTCGATGCAGCCTCCGATGCGTTGGGGCTTAGCATCGACCAAGTCATGGAGGCGGCCCGTCAGGACCCGGGCATCGCGGAGTTCACGCGCTTCTACCTGGAACGGCGCGGACAGGAGATGGCCTCGGCGGGCCAGGATGCCCGAAAGCGTGCCAAGATGGAGGAGGATTTTACACCGCGCCTGTCGTTCGTGCTGGCAGGCGCGGAAGGCGCTGTTCTCCGGGACGTGCAGCTGCGGGTCAGCTACCGGGTCGGCGACGGCGGCTATGCAGATGAGCTGACGATCGTCCCCTCCTCTAGCCACATTTTAGCGGCGCCGGCACTGGTATCATGCGGCCCTAATCAGCAGGCCTTACCGGAGACCTGCCTCGATGCATGCGCGATCAGCGGGAAGCGGGAACTGCGGCATCGCTTGGTGGTGTCGGAACTTAATGGACGTCGGGCGCTGCCTGAGTTCGTGGTCCGGTGTGCGCTGACAAATCGCTGCCTCCTGACCGATGAGGTCGAGCGGTCGGCCATGACTGGCAAACTCGTAGGACGTGACCATCTCAAAACATCAGCAGTCAGCGGCAAGCATGCAGAGGCCAACTATTTCGGGCGCTGCGTCTTCTCGGGCGACGAAGCGTTGCGAAGCGAGCTCCGGACGAGTGATCTGTCAGGCAAGCTGTTCCGAGAGGATCGGGCCGCGTCGTCGGCCGTATCCGGGCGCATTGGCCATCAGGACGAATTCGTGGCCTGCCACCAGTCGCAAGCCCTCCTCGCCCCGAGCGAGGGCGAACGGTGCGGGGTGACGGGACATCTGGTTCGTCCCGGTATCCTGGAGTCCTGCGCAGCCACGGGAACTCGCGCCCTTCCATCGGAGCTTGACCGTTGCGTCGTTACGGGACACCGGGCGTTAAAGCGTCTCCTCGTGCCGAGTAGCGTTTCTGGAGCGCTGATGCTGGAGGAGAAAGCCGTGCGGGCCGCGCATGGAGTATATTGTCTACCTGCTGAAGCCCAAACGTGTGGCTGGAGTGGACAATCTGTGCACCCAGAGGATGTTAGGATCTGTGCGCTTACCGGAATCGGGATCCTCTACACGTTCGCAACGAATGCTGCTCCACCGCGTCTTGCGCCACTGGTTGCCCTGCTCGACGGCGTCAACCGTGCCACTGATCGGCAAGATGTGTGGGTCATGGCGGCAGCTCAGGAGGCGGCGGCTCTTCGCAAGGGTAAATGCCGGATCGAAGCCGGTGTCGCGTCACCGAACGGGCTACGTGTCGCCATGGCGTCTGAGGTCCGCACGCTATTAGGCCTGAAATCGCGCCAAGCGGGATTCATCTACGAGCCCTCCACCAACCAGATCCAGGGTCGGGTA